>JBDTJI010000249.1:0-5467 GCA_039935935.1 Ginsengibacter sp.
ATGATCATACCATAACCGAAGATTTTGCTGCGCTTTTGTAGTGAACAAAAAAACTGTAATAAAAATGATTAGAAAAATACAATGTTTCAATGGAAATATTTTAAGAGGTGATATCAAAGTTTTAAAAGATGGTTGATAATCCGGTGCGTTAAAAAAGTTTTATTTCGTCATAAAGTACCATGTAAAATCACTGTAGGACCATACAGTGGCTGCCTTAGGAATAGTAACTTCCCCTTTCAGCTTGCCTTTACTATCTTCTTTCACTGATAATTGGATGCGGGTAAATTTTCCTTTTTCATAATCATAACTTACACCATCATCATCATACAAATTGTAGCTGCTTTCCTTATGGCCATAGTATCTTATTTCGACAGGCAACTTTTCTTTACTTATGGTTGATACCGGTGGCATCATAGGAATAATGCCGCCGTCCTTTACATATACAGGTATTATATCCAATCCGGGAGTGATATTAATTATTTCCCCTTCCCCTGCATATTTTCCTGTATAAAAGTCAAACCATTTGCCTTCTGGTAAAATTACTTTCCTGCTTTTTTGCCCGGCAAATAAAGGAGCTACCAGCAAATTATCACCTACCATGAATTGATCTTTTATTTCCTTTTTAACTGCTATTGCATAAGGATTATCTGTTGAGTTCAATTCACCTTTTGAAACAGTAGCCGAAGCGTTAAACCCCGGGATTAGGTTCATGGCTTTATCAGGTGGCGTACCATAAAAGGCATAGTCAGCGAAGCTTGTATAGAGATAGGGAATTAATCGCATCCTCAAATCGGCTACAGCCTGCACCTGCTTTTCTACTTCAGGAAATGACCACGGCTTGGTGCCATCCGACCACGCATTAATCATAGCAAGCGGCGAAAAACATACGGTCTGCATCCTTCTTAGCCATTCTTCTGCGGTAGGCGAACTGCGTACTTCCGGGGTCCAGAGTACGCCTATAAAAGAACTATTGATCAATGCTGTAATAAAATCCGGATGACTGTAGTAATCATTGTAAATAACATAAGGAAAAGGTGATGCACCCGCGTTAGAAGCTCTTACCAAGCCATAAGTTCGCTTGTTTTCTTTGTGGTACAAATCATAAGTCATTTTTTGCATCATCAAGCCATAAGTTTGCCGCATTTGTTCCGCCGAATTACTCGAAGGAAAGCGCGTGACATCAGGCCATAGCCAATTATCAAAGCCATCATTCTCATCCATCTTAAAACCACTTACTCCTTTACTAAGTAAATGCCTGTAAAAATGATCACCAATTATTTTTTGTACCTGGGGCATTGAGTAATCAGGCACCAGGCCTGCCCATACTGTGAACGATGCAGAGTAAGGAAAGATCTTTTTATAAAGTTCTCCTGCTGGCGATATAAAAGGGTTCATCCAGAGGTTTACCTGAATTCCTCTTTGTTGCAAGCTATCTATAAATACTGACGGATGAGGGAAACGGTCTTTGTCCCATTCATAAGTACAGGGATATGATTTGCTTTGCCATCCAGGCTCCAGGCCAATCACGCTTAAAGGGAATTTATGTGCTGCATATTGTTTCACTTCATTCATCACATCTTTATCACTATATAAAGTTGGTGTGCGATGCCAGAATCCTAAACCCCATTTAGGCGGCAAAGCTCCGCCACCATTATATAAATTATAACGCCTCACGGCATCTAACATTTCGGGTCCGCCAAAGACAATGATTTCAGCGCCTTCGGCAGGCACCAGCATTTCAATGTTATCCGAATAAGGACTTGCCTGCCAATTCTTATCAGTATTCCTGTCGCGAACAACAGGCGGATGTTTACTGTCCCGTTCCACTGCAGTACCCACCCATACATCAATATATCTTGCGGCATTGATCAGTACGCCATACCCCTTTGAAGAAATATAAAATGGCACCGGAGCGTGGGTACGGCCATTATCCTGCCCGCCATAATGATCAACATGCAGGCGCATGATGCGTCCCCGTTGCTCCACTGTTTTGAAATGTAAACCCAGGCCATAGATATTTTCTATTGAATCTAAAGGAAACCGCAAGTATGTTTTGCCATCTGCCAGCGATGCCTTTATTTCATTTTCAGCCAAAGGAAAATGTACCTGAGGCATAGCTGCTAACGCTTCCGTTTTGGGATGCAAACCAGTCACAGTATAAAAGTTAAATCTATCCGGCTTTCCTACTGTAGCACTCCAAATACCTGGAGCTACGGCCTTCCATTTTAAATTGATTTGTGCTGAGGAAGCCACAATTGAAAACACAGAACAAGCAAAAAGAAAACATTTCATGTGTAAAATTCTTACTGCTAATGTCGTTCAAATTTTTCTGAATCCGCAAAGATGCATCCTAAATTCAACCTGCGTGGGAGCAACAAAGCAGCATACACCACTTTTTTAATCAGTTGAAAATCAGTCGCTTTTGGGTGGTGTATATACAATATGAATTGTGCCAAAAGCATCCTATTTCAACAGATGGGAAATTTGTAATTTTGAGTTGACTTGAATTATTCTCCCCAATTAAAAATACACTGCGTTGTTATCTTTTCTTAGAATCTTTTCTTAGATTTGCAGCCCTTTCACAAACAGCAGGGATGGTGCTCCGCTGATATGACTGAAAAACAATTTTTTAAAATAGAAAATAATTAAATAATGCCGGGGAAAAAACGTACTTACCAGCCTCATAAACGCCGCCGTAAAAGTGTACATGGTTTCAGAGAGCGTATGTCCACAGCAAACGGGCGTAAAGTTTTGTCGAGCCGCAGAAGAAAAGGCCGTCATAAACTGACCGTTTCTGATGAGCACGGAAGTAAAAAATAAATCATTTACATAAGAAATATTTAAAATAGCCTCTCTTACGGGGCTATTTTTTATTTTAGCATTAATTTATTTTCACCTCAATACAATCATCATCAGCGAAAGATTTACCTTAAAGGCAACCGAACGATTGAAAAGCCGTAAGCTCATTCAGCAGCTTTTTAAAGAAGGAAAATCGTTTTCACATTTTCCCTTCAGAATAATATATCTCTCTATCGAAAATCACACCACGACTTTACAAGCCGGCTTTACCGTAAGCACCCGCAATTTTAAAAAATCGGTGGACAGGAATCGTATTAAAAGATTAATGCGTGAATCATACCGTCTTCAAAAAAATAATTTACAGACTTCTTTAGAAAGAAATCATAAAAATCTTGCTGTATTTTTTATTTATCAGGGGAATAAACTGCCGGTATCTGAAGAAGTTTTTGAGAAGATTGGAGGGGCTCTTCAGAGATTACAAAAGATTTTTGATTAGCGCATTCGGATAGCGGACGTTCCTACAAAAACAAATCTGTATAAAGTTTCGCTCCCGGTTTCACCGCATATTTTTCAAGATCGGTAATTCCTTCCTCTTTCAATACCTCGTCATCAATGAAAGAATTTCCGGTACATTCTGAAGAAGGTCTTTGCAAAATATAATAAGCAGCATCTGCAATAATTTCCGGAGTGCGGCTCATATTAACCAGGGCTTCGCCTCCCAACAAATTTCGTACAGCAGCAGTGGAGATGGTAGTTCGGGGCCACAAGGTATTAGCGGCGATATTATATTTTTTTAGTTCGCCCGATAAGCCCAATGCAATCATAGTCATGTTGTATTTGCTCATTGTGTAGGCGACGTGTCCAGTCAGCCATTTCTGATCAAGATTGATTGGCGGCGACAGATTTAAAATATGTGCATTCTTCCCTTCTTTTAAATAAGGAATACAAGCTTTACTTACAAAAAAAGTTCCCTTTACATTGATGTCATGCATCAGGCCAAATGCTTTGGGTTCGGTTTGCTCTACTGGTGTCAGAGAAATAGCAGAGGCATTATTAATGAGAATATCAATTCCTCCGAAAGTGTCAGCCGCTTTTTCCACCGCATTATTTATCTGGTCTTCAAAACGAATATCACATTGGACGGGTAATGCTTTTCCTCCAGCCTCTTCTATTTCCTTTGCAGCGCTAAAAATAGTACCGCCCAGTTTAGGATTTTCCACTGTTGATTTTGCTGCAATAATGATTTGCGCACCTTCTCTTGCAAGACGCAGTGCAATTGCTTTTCCAATACCACGGGATGCTCCCGTAATAAAAACTGTTTTATTTTTAAAACTCATCGTAACATGGTTAAGTTGTTAAATATTGGGGTTTGCCGCGGGTGCTGACTTTAAAAATACAATTTAAGTTTGAGCTAAAAGTAGCGCTATCTTTTGAAAGATAGGATTTGGTTTTAAATTTAATTGTACATCTTTTAGAAACATGATTAAATTCGTTTACTAAAATAGATTCTCAAATCATTTGTAAACCGATGCAGAAACAAAACCAATTGAAAGAGCGTTTCTATTCTCTTGATGTTTTTCGTGGTGCAACTGTTTGCCTGATGATCCTGGTAAATAATCCCGGAAGCTGGGAACATATTTATGCTCCTTTGGATCATTCGTTATGGCATGGTGTAACTCCTACCGACCTTGTATTTCCTTTTTTTCTTTTTGCCGTAGGCAATGCACTGGCTTTTGTAATGCCACGTTTAGAGGCAGGAGGGCCTTCCATATTCTGGAAAAAAATTATTAAAAGAACTCTGCTGATATTTTTGATAGGCCTCTTTTTAAACTGGACCCCTTTTGTAAAATGGGATAATGGCAGTCTTATTTTTAAACCGTGGAGCTATTTTGATGCGAATGGTTATCCACAGGGAATAAGGATCATGGGCGTTTTACAACGGATTGCCCTGGCCTATTTTTTCGCTTCGGTCACCATTTATTATTTAAAAATCCGGGGAGCATTTGTATTTTCCTGCATCCTGCTTTTGGGCTATTGGTTTTTGTGTGTTGCCGCTAATCCGACAGATCCTTTTAGCTTATATGGTTGGTTTGGAACTAATATTGATAAAACGATTTTGGGAGATGCACACATGTACCACGGCGAATGGAGAAATGGCCTCCCTGTTGTATTCGATCCTGAAGGATTGATGAGTACATTCGGGGCAATAGTGCAGGTAATTTTCGGATATTTTGTGGGGGACTATATTATTAAAAAAGGAAAAACACCCGAAATGATCAATGGATTATTTGTAGCCGGTGCTGTTTTTCTTTTTGCAGGCTATGTCTGGGATATGGTTTTCCCGATCAATAAAAAAATATGGACCAGCTCTTATGTAGTTTATACTACAGGGCTTGCAATGGTAATTATTGCAGTAATGATTCACGAAATTGAATTGAAAAACCGAAAAGGATGGCTGAGTAAATTCTTTGATGTATTCGGGAAGAACCCACTTTTTATTTTTGTGCTAAGTGGCTTTCTGCCCAGAGTATTAAGTTTGGTAAGAATTCCATCTGTAATAGACACGAATGGCACTCAACTTTATTTGACCCCATTTTCATGGTTTTATGAGCATATTTGTAACCCTGTCTTTCCCCATAATCTTAATAATGGTTCACTACTATACGCC
>JBDTJI010000250.1:0-12327 GCA_039935935.1 Ginsengibacter sp.
AAACCGGTTATGTATATCAATTTTAATAAAAATATCGCGCGAATCCTTTTTGGCGTAAGTAATCTTTACATCAAAATACTCATTGTTATTAAAAATACCTGTATCTAATATCTCATATTCAGGCTCCTCTTTAGATCTTTGGCTGTTTTGGAATTTTAAATCCTGATATGGAAATTCTTTTTGTGGATATTTGTACAAATATTCCATATAATAATGCGTAGGCACATTATCCAAATAATAATACAATTCCTTTACATCTTCTCCATGATTGCCTTCTTTATTGCCCAACCCGAATAGTCTTTCTTTCAAAATAGGATCCTTGCGGTTCCATAACGTAACTGCAAAGCAAAGATTTTGAAAGAGATCGGATATGCCTGCAATTCCGTCTTCTCCCCATAAATAAGCCCTGAAATGCGATTGATCAAATGGAAAATAATTCCAGGCGTCTCCGGTATATCCATAATCTTCCCGCACTGTCCCCCATTGCCTTTCACTTAAGTAGGGCCCCCATTGTTCTAAAGGTACATTTTTCGGTAAATTATCTGCGAGTCGCTGATGTTCTGCTGTCATTAAGATCTGTAGTTATAATTTTTATAATAAAAGTCTATCCTTCTATTTTAAATAGCAACCTGAGAATTTTTAGAGGACTGCCCCATAAATGCAATCTATAAAAAGTCATTATTATGTATTTTGAACTGCGCAAATTAACACGAATTTTTTTATTGCTTTTTAAGAAAAAACATTGTATTAGTGTTTCTAAGATTGACAATCCACTTAAAACATATATACGTGGCTCAATTGCTTGAAATAGAATTCCCTTTAAACTCTAATAGTACGACCGAAGAAGAATTGTCATTCTATCAACATAGGCACTACCAAAGCAAACAATTGAATTGCAACAAGCTGTAAAAGAGTAAGGAGTGAGCAACATTCCAAAGGCGGTAAATTTTACTGCTAAGTCAGATGATTGTTTATAGGACGAGAGAGAAACTCGGCATTTTCCTTTTATTTTAATAGGACGCTTAATGAGTTAAGGATTTATAGCAGAGCTTTATGCCGTATTGACATCATGCGTTAGTCACTCAAGTAATTAAGATTAATACCTCAACAATCACCTTCTGAGTAGATCTGGTGAAATACATCCGGCACAACCTGCCATCCTAAAAGATTAAAAAAAGACCGATGAATTTTCCTTTATAATTAGCGTAATAAATTCACGTAAAATTCACTTAATAAGTCCAATGTCTGAGAGATTAATTTTTACGATGAAATAGAACTTGATCGCCCAGCAATCACCCTGTTTTTCTAACGTTATAAAGCTGCAACTCATTGTGTGGCACCTTTCTACTTATACAATATTTCGTAATATTCATCGACCATCCTGTTACTGTCAAAGGCAACCTGCACATCCCTCATACCATTTTTTACTACCTGTCTCCAGGTTTCAAAATCATTGTAATAAAGAGGTAATATTTCATTCTCCAGTATTTCATACAGTTTGTTCATATCGTACTTGTCCTGCTCTTCTACATGCATATTCATATAATCTGCGGGAGGAACCACAAAACCATTATTACCACTATTGATGAATTCACAAATCCATCCGTCATTGGTGCTGAGGTTTACAGCGCCATTCATTGCAGCGGTCATTCCGCTGGTGCCGCTTGCCTCTCTTGGAACACGTGGATTATTGAGCCACACATCCGCAGCCTGCTTTAGTCTTTTACTCAGCGCTAATTCGTAACCAACGCAAACCGCTACGTTTTTATACTGCTTACTTAAATTTACTAAGTGATTAAAATCAGTTATCGCAGGAAAGTCAAGAGGATACGGCTTGCCTGCCCAAATAATCTGAACAGGATATTTAGAATTGTTCAAGAGCGCCTCAAATCGTTTATGATCTCTGGTAAGCAGTTCTGCTCTCTTATAACCGGCAAATCGCCTGGCCCATACAATGGTTAAGACATTTGGGTCCATTACTTTGCCAGTCTGATCCGCAACGATTGCCAGTGCGCGTTGTTTTAAATGCCTTTTTCTATCGTCAAACCAATCATCATTATGCTCCTGCCTTGCGCGATACAACTGCTTATCGGCCCAATAACGCCAGTTTTGCGCGTTAGTTATTGCTTTTATTTCGCAAATACCATCATATTTATACCACATTTGCCTACTTACCTCTCCATGAAGTTGAGATACCCCATTAGCCAGATGTGCAAAACGCAAAGCGGCCAGAGAATGAATAAAGAGATCATCAGTCATCCCGGTTACTTCACGCACCTGGTCAAGTGGCATTTCACAGAAGTAGCTCATTTGTTCACACAGGTAAATATCGTGTTTTTCGTTCCCCGCTTCTTCAGGTGTATGAGTCGTAAATACCAGGCGTTTTTTTATATCCTCAAGATTCCCGAACTTCTGATATAAATAAAATGCTGCGCTCACTGCATGCGCCTCATTAAGATGATATAGATCAGGATTATAATTCATGAGGTCGAGCAATTTAGCTCCTCCTACTCCCAACAGGATAAACTGAGCCATTTTAGTAGCAGCATTGCCATCATATAAACGATGAGAAATGGTCTGGGACACATAATCGTTTTCCGGCACATCTGTACTCAACAAAAACAGCGGAGCGCTGTTAAAGGTTTTTGGATTAAGATATAAAACTTTTACCCACACAGGATGATCATGAATTTGTATTTGAAACCTGATACCAGTATCCTCCAAAAAATTATAAATCTTTTCAATCCATACCACCTTTAAGGTCTGATCAGCATTTCTTGCTTGATCATAATAACCTTCTTTCCATAAGATACCTATACCAATAAGATTCTGCCGTAATTCGTAAGCGCTGCGCAAATGAGAACCGGATAAAAATCCCAACCCTCCACTATAGATTTTCAGAGGCTGATCAATGGCATATTCCATCGAGAAATAAGCAACTTTTTTTTGGTAACGTTCATTAATTTCATAAGGAATAACATAATTTTCAAAACTCATAATCTTTAAAAACGCTTTAATGAGGCTGCAAGATAAAATGAAAAACCAAGAAAATATTTTCTTAATTCTGCAACCGTAAATAAAATGAAATATAGAGCCTTCGGCAAGCAATAGGTCAACACGTGTAATTATTATTTTATCCGGTAGAACTACGCTTAAAAACTTAAATTTGTACTTACCTCCATTTCATAACTATTAGATCTAGTTACTGAACGAAAGAGGTAAGCAAAAATTGTACAAACATGATTAAACTATCCGTAAACATAAATAAAATAGCAACTCTGCGCAACTCAAGAGGTGGCAATAATCCTGATCTTATAAAAACAGCTATGGATGTCCAGACTTTCGGTGCTCAGGGTATCACGGTTCATCCACGCCCTGATGAAAGGCACATCAGATATGATGATGTTTTTGAATTAAAAAAAATAATCACGACAGAATTCAATATCGAAGGAAATTCCAAAGAAAAAAAATTTGTTGACCTGGTACTCGCGAATAAACCTGACCAGGTGACATTGGTTCCTGATGTTTTAGGTCAGTTAACATCTGATCACGGATGGGATACCATAAAAAATAGAGACTATCTAATTGAAATAGTACAGGTATTTCAGAAAGCAGGAATTCGCGTATCTCTTTTTATTGATCCGGTAGTGGAAATGGTGGTGGCAGCGAAAGAAACCGGTACTGACAGGATAGAATTGTACACAGAAAGCTATGCAAAAGAATTTCAAAAAGGAAATCAAGTGCCGGCCATTAAGCCGTACATAGGTGCTGCAGAAAAAGCTGTGGAACTAGGTCTTGGAATTAATGCGGGTCATGATCTGGACTTGCACAACCTTAAATACTTTGCAGAAAACATCCCTGGTCTTTTAGAAGTTTCTATCGGGCATGCGCTGATTTGTGATGCATTGTATTTAGGTTTAGAAAATACAGTACAATTATATAAAAGACAATTAATAAAAAACTAAAAAAGAATCTTCCACCAAACTTTCCCGGAACTTTATTTAAACAGTGTTTCCAGTTTGCTATTCAACGCCTCGCCACGAAGATTTTTAGCGATAATTTTCCCCTGGGGATCTATTAAAATATTTTGAGGAATACTGGTGATATGGAATAATGCAGCCACCTCGTTTCCCCATCCCTTCAGATCACTCACTTGTGTCCAGGCAAGCCCATCCATTTTAATTGCCTGTAGCCATGCAGGTTTTGCCTGGTCAAGCGACACGCCCAATACAGTAAAACTTTTTTGATGGTATTTATTGAAGGCAGCTACTACATTTGGGTTTTCCATTCTGCATGGCCTGCACCAGCTTGCCCAAAAATCAATCAAAACATATTTGCCACGTAGGGAAGATATTTTTACCAAACGACCCGCTGTATCCTGCTGAGAAAAATCAGCAATTTCGCCACCTACAGGATTGATTTTTGCCAAAGCCAACTGCTGACCCAGATATTGCGCAAGCTTCGATTTTTTTACATCTGCTGATACCAGTTGAAATAATTTGTCAGCTTTTTCTACATTCTCAGAAGATTGCAAAATCCTTATAATTGCGATGGGTGCAACATAAGACGAGGGATTGTTCTTTACAAATTCTTCACTGATTTTTTCAACAGAAGCCACGTACGCAGGGTCTTTCTGTCCTTCAGGAGCAAACACTTGTTCATAAGGCTTAAGTGCTTTAGAATATTCAGCAAACTGGGTTTGTGTTTCCGAGCCTGTAATTGACAGGTTTTCTAAATCTTCTTTACTGCCTTCGATTTTAATTTTATCATTACCTATAAAGAGGGGAACTGCCGGTGGTTGTTCTCCAAAAACCAAAATAATAACTGACGGCTCCGTCAATGTGCCTTTTATTACGAATTTTCCATTTTCAATAATGGCTTTCTTTTCAAGGGCATTTTTACTATCATCAAAAAAAGATACTGAAGTACTATCAGGAAATCCTTTTATCTCGCCTGAAATCACAAATCCTTCTGCATTGCCGGATTTCAGAGAATTGGCTGTTTGTGAAAACCCCATAAAAGGCAACGCAATCAACAAAAATAAAATTTGTTTCATGTTTATACAATGAGTGAATCGCAAATTTAATTTTTTTCAGGCCAAAACAAAGTACTTCTTATCATGTATTCACTAAAATTGAGTTAAGAAAGCCTTTGGTAGCATTTGCAATATCAGGGACGTTGGATATATTTTTTATATACGCAGTACCAATTATAGCACCTGAAGCATATTTACATACTTGTAAAAATGTTTTCCGGTCTCTGATCCCAAAACCAATAAGCACATTATTTTTTAATGACATATTTTTTATTTTTTTGAAATAGTTTTCCTGTGCCTGCATATCAGTATCTCTTCCGGTAATTGAAGAAGATGAAACTGCATAAATGAACCCATTACTTAAAAAATCGATCTTCCTTATTCTTTCTTCAGACGTTTCAGGGGTAATTAGAAAGATAAAACTCAGGCCATTATCTTCCAACATTATTCTATATTCGTTCTCATACTCATCAATTGGAAGATCAGGTAAAATGATTCCACTTATGCCCGCACACTTTGCGTCTATACAAAATTTTTCAAAGCCATACTGCAATACCGGGTTGAGATATCCCATAAGAACCAAAGGAACATTATTATTTCCCTTGTAACTTTTGTGAAAATGATTTAACTGATCAAAAAGAATTCTAATAGTCATCCCGTTCTTTAAAGCCTGCATGCTGCTGCCCTGGATAACCGGACCATCAGCCAAAGGATCGCTATAAGGCATTCCTATCTCTACCATATCAGCACCATGATCCTGCAATGCCTCAAGGACAATACTGGTATCATCTAATTGTGGAAAACCAGCAGTAAAATAAATACTAAGAATATTTTTGTTCTTCTCTGAAAATAGGTGTTGAATCGTGTGCATGTGTTATTTAATATTTACTTCCATTTTGATATTGGCGCGTTTGTATTCAGGACTCCCCAAGTCTACTTCCTTAAATCCAAATTTTTTATACAAATGAATGGCAGGTTCTAATTTTCTATTAGAGAATAATATTATTTTATCTGCTCCTAATCTTCTTGCTTGTTCTATACAAAATTCCAGCATTTCCTGTCCTATCTTCTTTCCCTGGAAATTCTCGTCTACAGCCATTTTTGCTAATTCATATATAGTTTCGCTGAGTTTAATTAGTGCAAATGTTCCCACTATTTTATCCTCAGCCTTTGCAAAAAATACAAAGCCTCCCCGATCAATAATAAAATCTTTTGGTTCGGATAATATTTCATGATCTATCGGTTCCACCACAAAATATTTTTGAAGCCATGCAATATTCAAGGCGGTAAAATATTTTGAATATTTATCACTAAACTCAATTATTTCGATATCCGTTTTCAAAATTTTAAACTTTCAACATAAAAAAAACCCCTATCCCCTGAAGGGGCATAAGAGATGAAGAATTAACCAATAACCAACCAACGGCTATCGGGCTATACCGGGATAGCTATTCAAACTTTTCATATAAGTATCCATGTCCTTATCCCCTCTTCCACTTAAATTTACCACAACGACCTCATCTTTTTCAAACTTTATCTTGTTCAATGCAGCAAGTGCATGCGCAGATTCCAGGGCAGGAATAATGCCTTCCAGTTTTGTCAATTCAAAAGCTGATTCTAATGACTCTTCATCTGTTACATTCACAAATTTAGCCCGTTTTCCTGCAAACAAATTGGCATGCATGGGACCAATACCAGGATAATCCAAACCTGCTGAAATGCTGTGTGGTTCTATGACCTGACCATCTTCAGTTTGCATCACATAGCTTTTACTGCCATGTAAAATTCCTATAGACCCTAATTGAGTAGTTGCTGCGCTCATGCCGCTGTCCACTCCTAAGCCTGCCGCTTCCACGGCTACTAATTTTACGGAGTCATCATCCAGGAAATGGTAAAAAGCACCGGCTGCATTGCTGCCACCGCCCACACATGCAATTACATAACCAGGCAATTCGCTTCCTGTTTTTTCTTGTAACTGAATCCTCATTTCACTACTGATCACACTTTGAAAACGTGCAACCATATCCGGATAAGGATGTGGCCCCACTACGCTTCCTATCAAATAGTAAGTATCTTCAGGATTATTAATCCAGTCCCTGATTGCTTCATTAGTAGCGTCTTTTAATGTTTTGCTGCCACTAATTGCCGGAATTACTGTAGCTCCCAGCATTTTCATTCTCGCAACATTCGGTGCCTGACGCCCAATATCTTTTTCGCCCATGTAAACAATACATTCCAAATTTTTCAAAGCGCAAACAGTAGCAGTAGCTACTCCATGTTGACCCGCTCCCGTTTCTGCAATAATTCTTTTCTTCCCTAATCTTTCGGCTAACAAAATTTGTCCTATTGTATTATTGATCTTATGTGCGCCGGTGTGACAGAGATCCTCGCGCTTTAAAAAAATCTGCGCACCATATTTTTCGCTTAATCTTTTTGCAGAATATAAAGGAGTTGGCCTTCCTACATAATCTCTTAACAGAGAATGAAAATCCTTTTGAAAGCTTTGTTCGTTGATTATTTTTAAATAATTCTCTCTTAAATTTTCGACATTATTATGTAACATCTCGGGGATGTAAGCACCGCCAAACTGGCCGTAGTAGCCATTTTCATCTACTGTCCACATTTCTGAATATTTAATTTTTTAATTGCTTAACAAATTCTTTTATCAAATTCATATCCTTGATCCCCGGCTCTGTCTCAAACCTGCTATTCACATCTACCCCATAAAAAAATGGATGCTCAAATCTTTTAAGAGCTTCCGCATCATTAATATCAATGCCACCACTTAAAAAAAATGGCTTCCCTATAGTAGATTTTGCAAGAAGAGTCCAGTTGAATTTTTCCCCTGTCCCGCCGAATAAACCTGCCGAACCCTTATCAAACAAATAATAATCGCACACTTCATCATACTCTTTAACTAACCAGTCGATATTCATATCAATATCGGCAATGCGAAAGACTTTGATGACTTTTATATGATCGCTGATACGCTCACAAAAAGAAGCAGTTTCATCCCCATGAAGTTGAACTACATCCAAACCAAAATCATCAATCTGCTTCATTATTTCCTCTTCAGTCGCATTTACAAAAATTCCTACCTTTTCAATATCTAATTTTAAGCCCTTTACATCTTCGCCTTTGATTTCTTTTAGAACATAACGTGGCGATTGCTCGTAAAAGATAAAGCCCGCATAATCAATTGCTAACTCATTCAATTGTTTCAACTGATTTAAATCCCTGTTACCACACACTTTTACCTTCATGGTTATTTTTTAAATTACTTTCAAATAAATCATTCAACAATAAACGAGAATTATCATCTAAGTAAAAGCTCTTCCACAAAATCTTTAAACGCTTTTCCCGGATCTATCTCTTTCATAAACTTTTCCCCCATTAAAAAGCCACTGAATCCATTCGTTTTTAAATGCCTGATTGTTTTAACATGATCTATGCCACTTTCAGAAATTTTAATTTTATCTGAAGGCATTTTCTTACATAACTCAATAGAATGATTAATGTCAACCTTAAAAGTTTTCAGATCCCGGTTATTAATACCTACAACATCTATATCCTCACAGATATGTTCTAATTCCTGCTCTTTATGAATCTCCAATAAAACATTCAACCCAATATCTTTTGCGACTTTTGAAAGTCTTTTCACTTCATCTTTTGAAAGACACGCGGCAATTAATAAAATAACATCAGCACCATAAGCTTTCGATTCAATTATCTGATACTCATCAATAATAAATTCTTTTCTAAGTATTGGAATTTTATTTATTCTTGCTTCTGAAAGATCGTTTAAAGATCCACCGAAAAATTCCTCATCTGTTAAAATGGAAATGGCGCTTGCTCCATATTTTACATAACCAGCGGTTACTTCTGCCACCGTTGACGTGTCATTAATGATTCCTTTTGAAGGCGACCTCCTCTTGAATTCCGCAATAACTCCTGTCTTGTCTTTCCTTGATAAAAAATCTTTAAATGAAAGGGTTTCATTATTAAAGAATGGCCCTTGTTTCAATTTAGCAATACTCTTCCTGAGCTTACTATCTGCTACTTCTTTCTTTTTTTTTACAATGATGGTTTCAAGAATATTCATTATTGAAGGCTGATTAATTTTTTAAAAGTTAGATAAGCTTTGCCACTTTCCAGGCTTTCCACACTTGCTGCATAAGATTCCTCATAATTTTTAAACTTACCTGTTGCATAAAGCGCCATAGCTGCATTTGCCATTACCACTGCATTCTGCGACCAACTTCCTTCGACTTTTAATATTTTCAAAAATATTTTTGCTGCCTCCTCTGTGGAATTACCACCATAAATTTCTGATGGGCTTACTGTCCTTTTACCTAAATATTCAGCGCTCAAAATTTGTTCACCATCATTAGTGATCACTTTAGTATCGCCGGTGAGAGATATTTCATCATAACCATCAAGGCTATGAATGATCATAAACCTGGCAGCCGATTGCTGAAGCAAATAAGAATATATCCTTGCCATCTCCAGGTTATAAACGCCGATCATCTGAATGTTAGGAAGTGCAGGATTCACCATTGGGCCAAGCATATTAAAAAAAGTACGTATCCCTAAATTTTTTCTCATCGGGCCGACTACTTTTAGTGCCGGATGAAATAAAGGAGCATGCATAAAACAAATGTTCACTTCTTCTACTTCACTAAGTAATTTTTTATTATCATTTGAAAAACGATACCCTAAAGTCTCCATCACATTACTTGAGCCACTTATGGAAGTAGCCCCGTAATTACCATGTTTGGCTACCTTCTGTCCTGCACCCGCAACAATAAAACAACTCAATGTCGAAATATTAAAAGTATTTTTTCCATCTCCACCAGTGCCAACGATATCTACTACTTCATCATTATTTAAATTTACAGGCACACAAAGTTCTATTAACGCCTCCCGAAAGCCCTGCAACTCAGGAATGGTGATACTTCGCATCAAAAAAACAGTTGTAAACGAAGCTATTTCAGGGTCAGAATAAATTCCCTTTGAAATATTTAATAAAACTTCTTTCGCCGCTTCACGACTAAGTGTTTTATGTTCAAATAAATATTGTAATATCTTTTTCATAAATTCTAATTATCAGTTATCAGTTATGACTTCAGGCGAATAAGTAACACACCCACCAATTCTTCAACTCAATCCCGATAACTATCGGGTTCATCACTCACCGCTATACATTCAGCCAATTTCTCATTATGTCTTCTCCCAGAGGTGTCAATACACTCTCAGGATGAAATTGCACTCCCTGAACATCAAATGTTCTGTGACGTAGCGCCATAATGTATCCATTTTCATCTTCAGCAGTAATCTCTAAGTCGTCCGGGAAATTTTCCCTATCAACAATCCATGAATGATATCTTCCTACTTCCATCTCATTTGGTAAAGATTTAAAAACGTCATTGTCTGAATGCGTTCTTGTTTCTTTTATTTTTATTTTGGTTGCAACTCCATGGTATACCTCTTTTAAATTCACCAGCTTTCCACCAAATGTTTCCCCAATCGCCTGCTGCCCCAAACATACGCCCAGTATAGATTTCGAAGAAGCATATTCTTTTACCAGAGGTAATAATAATCCGGACTCGCAGGGAAGCCCAGGACCGGGAGATAAAATTATTTTATCATAATCGCCAATTTTTTCAAGAGAAATTTTATCGTTCCTAAAAACGTCAACTTTTCCGTGAATTATTTTTTCCACTACATGAACAAGATTGTAGGTAAAAGAATCGTAATTATCAAAAATCAATATTTTCATTTTCTAGATATTTTCTGCGGATTTAATAGCCGCCTTTAAAGCATTTAATTTGTTATTCACTTCCTGTAATTCACTTTCAGGGTTGGATGCAGCCACAATGCCTGCGCCAGCACGATAACTCAGATGATTGCCTTTGCTTAAAAATGTCCGGATCATGATGGCATGGTTAATGTCACCGTTAAATCCGACAAAACCAATACAACCACCATAATAGCCTCTCGGATTATTTTCAAATTGATCAATTAACTGCATGGCTTTATATTTCGGAGCTCCACTCAAAGTGCCCGCCGGAAAAGTAGTTCCTAACAGGTCAAAGGGGTTCGCGTCTTTTTCAGCCACTCCTTTTACCTCACTTACCAGGTGAATCACGTGCGAAAAATATTGGACTTCACAAAAGCGGCTGACCCTCACATTGCTACATAAACGGCTAAGATCATTACGTGCCAGATCTACCAGCATCACGTGCTCGGCATTTTCCTTTTTATCGCTTAATAGTTTCTGAGACAATTCTTCATCCGCCTCATCATCACCGGTTCTCTTAAAGGTACCTGCAATAGGATGCACTACAGCAATATGGTTTTTTACTTTCAACTGGGCTTCCGGACTGCTTCCAAAAATGCGGTAATCACCATAATCAAAATAGAAAAGATAAGGACTTGGGTTAATATTTCTTAAAGCACGATACACATTGAATTCGTCTCCTGAAAACTGTTGATCAAATTTTCTGCTCAATACCACCTGGAAAACATCGCCTCTTTCGCAACTGGCTATTCCTTTTTTTACCATAGAAACATATTGTTCATTGGTTAAAGATGAGGTTTCGTCGCCTAATGCTTTAAAAGGAAATGTGGGAACATCTTTACTTTTTATAATACTTTCAATTAAGTCAATCTCACTTTCTAAGTCATTGACATGATTCTCACAAATAAAAAGCTCGTTTTTAAAATGATTGATAGCAATAACATATTGATATAATCTATACCTGACAAGAGGAACCGATGATGTGGTAGCTGATGGTTTATTGAGTGCAGATTGAAAAACGATGTCTTCAAAAAATTGAACTGCATCAAAAGTGATGTATCCAAACAGCCCTTGTGCCATATTGACCGGCATCTCCGCCGGTTCAGAAATAGTAAATTGTTGCATGAACTTCCATAACTCATCCGTGATCTTTGTAGATGGATCGATCGCGTTTCGCTGCGGCTCCCGCCTGGGAAATTTATATTCAATTTGTTTTGAGTTACTTATTTCAATACCAGCGATTGCATTAATTCCGATAAATGAATAGCTATTTTCACCCGCATGATAATCTGCACTTTCTAAAAGTACTGTATCCCTGAAACGATCGCGAAGGCGCAGATAGATACCCACTGGTGTGAACACATCCGCCAATAGTTTTTTGTAAGTAGTTGTTAATTTCATTCTTTTCATAATATAAAAAAAGCCCCGGCTTAGTGCCAGGGCGTAATATTTATTAATTCACAAATAATATCATTGCGGCACAATCATCAGA
>JBDTJI010000251.1:0-4487 GCA_039935935.1 Ginsengibacter sp.
TGGTTCGATTTATATATATAAAATGCTTTACCCCCCGTGGTTGCTTGAATTCAGGCATGTGGGTAAGTTTTTCTCCATAAGCATATAAATCATCAAAAAATGCAGTATCACTGAAATTAAATGTATCGCCGCTATACGGCAATGCAAACAACGAAATCATTTCTTTATAAGAATTGTAATAAAATTCAATTTGTTCTGGGGTGTCATTTTTATGAATCATGTCTAACTCCCTGAATGCTTTAACCGTTGCTGATTTATCCTGGCTTTTCCCCGGTAAAATCAATCCGAAAAAAGGATCATAAAAATTATCGGGCATCTCTTTGATACAGCCAAAATCTATAACCGCCAGTTTCTCGTCAGGTGTTATTAAAAAATTACCGGGGTGAGGATCTGCATGGACAGCACGAAGTTCATGTTGCTGAAAGTTATAAAAATCCCACAAAGCCTGGCCGATCTTATTGCGAACTTTCTGCGAAGGATTGGTTTCCAAAAATTCTTTCAGATGTAATCCTTCCATCCAGTCCATAGTGATGATCTTGCCTGAAGAATATTCAGGATAGTATTTGGGAAATATAACATTATTCAAATCTTTACATGCTTCACTAAATTCAATAGACCTGCGTACTTCCAAATCATAATTAGTTTCTTCCAGCAACCTTTCTTCTACCTCGTTGATGTAAATGCTCAATTCTTTTTCATTCATACCAAGCAACCGGAACGCAAATGGTTTTACCAATTTCAGGTCTGACGAAATGCTATCAGCCACACCGGGATATTGAATTTTTATTGCAAGCTTTTTACCATTAAGAGTAGCTTCATGTACCTGGCCTATGCTGGCTGCATTACTAGATCTGATATTAAAAGTGTCAAATATTTTTTCCGGAGGCTTGCCAAATGATTTCGTAAAAGTTCTGACGATCAGTGGCCCGGAAAGAGGAGGAGCATTATATTGTGATTGAGAAAATTTATTAATGTAGGCTTTGGGCATGATATTTTTATCCATGCTCAGCATTTGTGCAATCTTTAAGGCAGACCCTTTCAATTCACTTAATGAATTGTAAATATCATTGGCATTGTCCTCGTTAAGCTCATCCCGGCTTATATCCGGGTTGAATAATTTTTTGGAATAATGCTTAATATAATTACCTCCTATCTGGAAGCCGGTTTTTACAAATTTAGAAGACCGGGCCACCCGCGTCGTCGGCATGGACTGCTGTGTTTTTACCTGACTCATTTCTATATTCCCATTTTTTCTCTGATCTTGCCATTGCGTACCAGGAATTTGCCGTATTCAAATAGATTGTCAATAGGTGAACGTTGAAAGAGATCAAAAGTTACCTGCACTCCTTTTTCAATAGCTTCATCGGTTTTTTCAAAATTGTTGCTGTCATCTTCCATCCAGAAGTTGATGATAAATGCCAGTTGAATCCAAATGGCATCTTTGTATTTTCCGCTGAAATATTTACGGTCTGCCAGCTCACCACTCTCAAGTCCTGAATGGATAACACTTTGAGAAAACGCAAGGAACAATGGCTTCACATCAGCAAGCACGGCAGGCGTACTGATCTTTGTTTTTGATTTTTTCAGGCTAAAGATCACAAAGCTTCTTTGTGTCTGCAATAGTTCAAGATAAGCGTAAAAAAAAGAAAGTATCTTTTCCCGCGAAGAATAGCTGTTCCAGGTTTGTTGCAATTTTACTTCTTCGATAGCACGGCTGGTAAGATCAGCCCAAATGGATTTTTCTATAGCAATAAAAGAGGAATAATACTTATAAAATTCAGCTTCTGTAATATTCAGTTTCTTCGCAAAATCATAAACGGATTTTGGAGTCTCGTCATTGGAAAGTACGTAGTCAATGTAAGCGATTTTAATGGTGTTCCCGGTAGAGTCAATTAAGTTTCTTACGGAGGTTGTCTTAGCCATATGGGGTTTTTAATGTAAGTAGATGTTTATTAAAAATGATTTTATTAAGGTCTTGTAAATTTAAATAAGAATCGGCAATTAGTTAGTTCTTTAACATTAAGGAAATGTAAAAACTCAGGGTCAATGCATTTCAAATGAGCCGTGTATAACCTTGATAATGTGTTCGTTTGGTATGGCTCTTACCTTGAAGTGCCTGCCACGGCATCGTCCACACTCTGTTTTTTTACAGAAAAACAGAATTGCGAGAGTTATAGGAGCTAATAAACATCGGGTACGAATGCGCCATCTTTCCCGGATTTTCGATATATAAAAGTTTAGGTTTGTGGTTTAATTAGTTTTATGAAAGCGATTACTATTTCAAAGCCAGGGCCACCTGAAGTGTTGAGTTTAAAGGAAAGACCGGTTCCTGTTCCCCGAAGGAACGAGGTGCTGATAAAAATAATGGCAGCGGGCGTTAACCGGCCCGACATAGCTCAGCGCAAAGGCAGTTATCCCCCACCTGCAGGTGCTCCACCTGATATTCCCGGGCTTGAAGTAGCAGGTGTAATAGAAGCAGTTGGTGATGGCGCAAGCAGATGGCAAAAGGGTAATAAAGTATGTGCCTTGCTTGCAGGTGGTGGCTATGCACAATTTACTACTGTAGATGAAGGCCAGTGCCTTCCAATACCCAAAGGGTTAAGATTTGAAGAAGCGGCATCGTTGCCTGAAACCGTTTTTACGGTGTGGCACAATGTATTTCAGAGAGGATCATTAAAAGCAGGTGAGCACTTTTTAGTGCATGGTGGCAGCAGTGGCATAGGTATAACCGCTATCCAATTGGCAAAGGCTTTTGGGGCATCTGTATTTGCTACGGCGGGATCAGAAGAAAAATGTAAAGCCTGCATCGCATTGGGCTCCGATGAATGTATAAATTATAAAGAAGAAGATTTTGAAACCGTCTTGCAGAAAAAAGGAATAGACCTTGTACTCGATATGATTGGTGGCGATTATGTGCCTAAAAATATTCGCTTGCTCCGCCCCGATGGGCGAATGGTATTTATCAATGCGATGAAAGGAAACAGGATGGAATTAAATATCATGGATATTATGCAAAAACGTTTAATCATTACTGGTAGTACGCTCCGCAGTCGGGAAATCTCTTTTAAAGCAGCATTGGCAAAAGAAATAGAGACCCATGTTTGGCCCGTGATAGAAAGTGGAAAATTTAAACCTGTGATCTACCAAACTTTTCCATTGCAGGATGCAGCTAAGGCACATGAACTGATGGAGAGCAGTAGTCATATAGGGAAGATTGTTTTGGTGAATTAGAAACGATGACGATGAGGTAAATTAAAAACAAACTACCAGAAACTGGCGAAGATGTTCTGACCTATGATGGTTCGTTATTTATAACACTGAATCAACTAATTTCCTGATTTCATAAAAAAATAAATCATAGCAATTATATACTATAAGAGCAGTCAATATAAATTAGGTGATAAAGGAGGTTTTTATTTTGTAAAATCTACCGAGATACTGCTTGCCTAAATGGCTCATTAAAGAGGTATAAAAGCAGTTGAAGTTCTTTTTAAAGAATAAGTTGTTGCAATAATAAATTTTATAAGTAGTTTTTCTTTTATGAGGTTTTTTCATAGCTTGGTATGTTGATATCCAGGAATAGATACGATTATCAAAAAACACAAAAGAACCGCTACATGACTGAAAATAATGACAGAATCAACCTGCTTCTTGACAAGTTAGAAATTTTATTGAAAAGGCAGGCTGCTTTTTCCAATGAGATTAGCAGATTGCGTGAAGAAATATTCAGTCTTAAAACTTCACAAGTAACAGATTCTTCCAAAGAGTCTAAGGAAACAACACCACAGCAGGAGAGAGTTGTTAATGCTGTCATTCGCAAGGAAAGCGCTACTTCTCACCCGACAATAGGTGAAACGAGAACCAATCAATTACAGCCGAAATATTCAACACCGAAAGCAACTGTTACTCCAAATGAAAAAACAGACATTGAAAAATTTATTGGAGAAAATGTTATTAGTAAAATAGGCATCTCCATTACGGTTATAGGCGTTGCTATTGGTGCAAAATTCTCTATTGAGCATCAACTGATCAGTCCGCTCACAAGAATTATTTTAGGTTATTTGGTGGGTTTAGGATTGATCGGGTTCGGGATTAAATTGAAAAATAATTACGAAAATTTTAGCGCTGTTCTTGTAAGTGGCGCAATGGCTATCTTATATTTCATAACCTTTGCAGCATATAGTCTTTACGGATTGATACCACAACTTTTTGCTTTTACGCTCATGGTTGTGTTCACCATATTTACAGTGATTGCCGCTCTCAACTACAATAAACAGGTTATTGCCCATATTGGTCTGGTCGGCGCTTATGCCGTGCCTTATTTACTAAGCGAAGGTTCCGGAAAAGTGGCTGTGCTATTCAGTTACATGGCTATTATCAATATCGGGATACTGGTAATTGCGTTCAGGAAATATTGGAAACCCCTTCACTATTCATCGTTTATTCTTACCTGGATTATATTCTTTTCGTGGTATTCTATTAATTAC
>JBDTJI010000252.1:0-15812 GCA_039935935.1 Ginsengibacter sp.
CAATTCGCTGCGGTGATGAACGAATGTTTCACCCTCTCAACGCGTAGACTCCAACAAATTTTAAACCTCATTTTTTATTTACCTTACTAATGATCCACAGAATGATTGCAATTAAAATTACGATCCCAATAACTCCCACCCATAAACCAGCTTTAAAAATACCGGCAATAGCCTGGCAACTGCTTAATAAAAATGATGTCGAAATTAAAAGAAATGTGAGCAACTTCAATTTTGTTTTGTTCATGATGATTTTTTTAGCGCGATAAAAATAAAGAGTAACCCTGTCGGGATCGATTAATTTACAAGAAAATAAAATTTAAAAATTTGAGAGACTTTTGTTTCGATTAGATTATTTAACAACTTACAAAATTTATAATATATAGCAATTAACTTTCATCAAACTTTAATATTCTTGATAATTCTTATCAAAAAATTTATGCCAAAAAAAATTCTTTGAATATTAAAGTCGATTAGTATTTCTAAAGATAGAAATTAAGGTATTTTGTTTGCAAATATTTATTCTGAAACAACGAAAAATGCTTCCTCAGTATGAGCAAATTTTTCCTCAATTAAAAGTGAAATTTTGAAATACAAAATTGACCAAACCCTTGCAGAGCCTTTACCAGCAAGTGATTGGGCTTTTAACTATCTGGCCAGAGTTTTATTGGCGTGTTTTTTATCTTTAAATGAACGAATTACTCTATTAAAAACTTTATTAAAAATTTTAAAAATTACAACTATGAGTTCAGGAAAAGTATTAGCAAGCGTATTAGCAGGTGCAGCTGCAGGTGTTATATTAGGAATACTATTCGCACCAGAAAAAGGCGTTGACACCAGAAGGAAAATAGCTGAAAAAGGATCAGATGCAGCAGATAGTGTAAAAAGCAAATACAATGAGTTTGCAGACACTATTTCAGACAAGTATGATTCTGCCAAGCAAAAATTATCAAGCATTGTATCTGAAGGCCGCGATATGGGAAAAGATATTGTGGATCAGGCAAAGGAAAAAGCAAACGCTATGAAAAACGATATAAGAAACCCTAATCCGGTTAGTTAATATTGTCTTTTAATTTTGTCAACCTACAAGCCCGATGATAACTTAGATGATAACTAGATGATAACTAAATGACGATGGAAAATAACACGAGCAACCTGGAAGAACTATTTGAAAAGGTAAAAGTTTATGCTGATACGCGAATCAATTTGTTTAAGCTTAAGGCTATTAACAAAGCTTCCAGCTTTTTGTCAACATTAGTTTCGACACTGATATTGATTGCAATTTTAGTATTCGTTATTTTTTTTATTAGCTTAGCAATAGCTTTACTGATTGGAGAGTGGATTGGTTCTGCTTATCTGGGGTTTTTTATTGTTGCGGGCATTTATATTATCATCGGGCTTATTATATATTCTGCGAGAAGTAAATTTCTAAGGGAGCCCATAAGTAATAAGCTTTTGAAAGAACTATTAGACTGATTTTCTTTCATATACTAAATCAAATTTTTTTGAAATGAATAACGAAGAACTTGCAGATCAAAAACTTGAATTAATAGCAAATACTACTGAACTTTCAGTAGCTATAAAAAGGCTTGAAAGAAAATGTCAGGTATTGGAAGAAGAGTTGAAGGAAGATTTTTTCAAAATTATAGAAGGCCTGAAACCAACTAACATTCTTAAAAATACTTTACACGAAATACAGGAATCTACTCCACTGAAGCACAATCTCTTAAAGGTGGCTTTAGGATTGGGGGCAGGTTATTTTTCCCGAAAAATGGTTATAGGGAAGTCAGCCGGCCTTGTTAAAAAAGCACTTGGGGCGGCATTACAATATGGAGTTACTAACTTCATTGCCAAAAAAAACATTACCGAAATTGACGAATACCAACCTAAAAAGAAAAATCTTCTGCAAAGAATTCTCTCTGTTTGAAATTAATTAATTTTAGAAATTAAAGTAGGTTCAGCTTTAATTATATTTCTTTATACTCTATCCTGGTAGCATTAAATTCTGGTGTCACTACAAATTGCGATTAGCAAAATAGCTCCTATAATTAAAAATCTACTATCTTTATTTTTTTACAATAAAATTAAAAACATGAAATCAAGAACGGGCCTTTTTGTTATACTCGGTATTATAGTAATCTTACTTTTTTGGGGTTGCGGCGCATACAATAATTTAATCGGCGTTGATCAACAGGTAAAAACCAAATGGGGAAACGTAGAAACAAATTACCAGCGTAGGACTGATCTTTACAACAGTGTAATTAAGACGATTGAAGGTTCTGCTAATTTTGAAAAAGGCACACTTACAGAAGTGGTACAGGCACGTGCAAAAGCAACTTCTATTAATGTAGATATTAATGATCCTGCATCATTAGAAGCTTATCAGAATGCACAAGCCGGACTGCAAAGTTCGTTTAGTAAATTATTAGCTGTTGTTGAGAATTATCCTGATTTGAAAACTACGGCAGCTTTCCAGGGATTTCAAACCCAGATTGAAGGAACTGAAAACCGTATCAATGTAGCCCGACAGGATTATAATGCGGCTGTCCAGGACTATAACCTCAGGGTAAAAAGATTTCCTAATAATATTTTCGCAGGCATCTTCGGCTATCATGAAAAAGCATTTTATAAGGCTGATCCAGGAAGTGAAAAGGCACCCGATGTGCAATTCAATATAAAATAAACTCATTATTTATGTGGCGGATCTTTCGCAAAAAGCCTTTTTTTTCAGACGAAGAAAATGAAAAGATTGTTCATTCGATACAGGAAGCAGAAATGCAAACCAGTGGCGAGATAAGGATCTTTGTGGAAGCCCATTGTAAATATGTCGATGCCCTCATCAGAGCTTCAGAAATCTTTGACCGTTTAGAAATGGAAAAAACCAATTTAAGGAATGGTGTTCTTTTTTATATCGCCGTAAAAGACAGGCAACTGGCCATTTATGCAGATAAAGGAATCCATGAAGCAGCAGGAGAAAAATATTGGAAAACCTCTGTGAAGGATATACTCTCTGTTTTTAGCAAAGAAAGCATCGTAGCGGGTACTATTACTTCTATCCATAAAATTGGTCAGGCTTTGAAAGATCATTTCCCTTATGATAAAAGTGTGGATAAAAATGAACTTCCTGACGAAATCATTTTTGGCAATTAACATTGCGAAACTTCTCATTCATGAAAAAATTATTTTTACTGCTCTTTCTTTTTATAGGTTTTCAAACGGGTTTTGCTCAAACAATTGAAAGTAAACCCAACCCGCCAAGAGCTGTAAATGATTTTGCCCATTTATTGGAATCTTTTCAGGCGCAGGCGCTTGAGCAAAAACTGGATGCTTATAATGATTCTACTTCTTCAGCGATTGCAATAATAACTGTTGATGATCTACAGGGATATGATATTGCTGAAGTTTCCTTAAAATATTTGAGAGATTGGGGAATTGGAGTAAAAGGGAAAAATAATGGCGTAGTAATCCTTGTTTCCAAATCAGACCATAAGGCGCGAATCGAAACTGGGTTTGGGATGGAAGGCGTGTTGCCGGATATTCTTGCCAAACAAATCATTGATCAAAGAATGATCCCTTTCTTTAAAAATAATGATTATTACGCAGGCTTAGATAATGCAGTGGATGCAATTATCCAGGCTGCAGCAGGCGAATATAAAGCGGACCCTAAAGCAGGAAAAAAAGGTGGTGGTCTCGGGGGCATTATTTTGTTGGTAGTAATATTCCTTATTATTCTTTTTATCATTTCCGGAAGAGGTGGTGGTGGAAGTGGCGGTTCTTATATGAGCCGCAAAGGTTCAAGAAGTTTTATGGACGCTTTGCCCTGGTTCCTTATGGGAAATCTGCTTGGCGGTGGAGGCAGAGGTGGTGGTTTTGGAGGTGGAGGATTCGGCGGTGGAGGTGGTGGTTTTGGAGGCTTTGGCGGTGGCAGCGGTGGAGGAGGTGGTGCCAGTGGTGGATGGTAACTTTAATAAATTAATAAAACTGATTTTGATAATATTATTTAAAGAAATCCGGATCAAATTTAATTGATCCGGATTTTTAATTTCAGTTTGTAAATAATTTTTTACTTCATGGAAGTAAGACAGTTTCTGCCAGAAGTAGCATTATTACTTTCTGTAGTTTTGCTATAAAATATTTTACTTCCAATTGCAATATGTGAATGCCCGGCAATAATAGCGTATAAAGTATAATCACATAGGTGTAAAAGAAGGTTTGGCTGGTAAATCTGCTGTGCCATAATTGTAATCCACTTCAAAATTTATAAAATCACCAGTAATGTACATATACGAGCTCTGGCTGTTATAGTATTTCAATTTAATCTGTGCGGATTCGTCGGCATTCCCTTTTATCATTATATAAAAAACAGGGGCTGCATTACCTCTTACTATATACACACCCACTCCCCTGCACTCCTCTCCTATGAATGCAGCAACTTTATCATTAGCACTTACAGTTTGATGAAGACTGTCAGAAATTGCTATAACAGTGGTCATACTATAAGCTAATAACCCGGAAGTATCTGCCTGCCAGTGGGGTACCGGAAATTTATTGTGGTTCTCATCTGCCGATGTATCATTCTCTTTTGAACATCCACTTATTGTAATAAGAACAAAGCTTAAAGATAATAAGATATGTATTTTCATTTTTAGAAAATTTTAGATGTTATGCATGACACACCGTCAGTGTAACGGCATGTCATAGCAATAACATTCATGATCAATTTTTAATTATTTTATACGTTTTTAATTTTCCATCTATAATCACGTTTATGAAGTAAATGCCGGCAGCACAGAATTGGCCGTTACCTGTATTTCCGTTCCATTGTGTTTGATAGTGACCGTTGCGCATTGTGTCCTTGTCTTTATTCACTATTAATGCCCCGTTTGAATTATAGATAGAGACCTGTACATCATGGGTTGATGTAGCTTCTGCCGCAGGAACATCAACTGTAATCGTCAGACTGTTGTAGAATGGATTTGGATAGGCATTTATGCGTTCTTCATTTTTATTCAGATGAATAATAAATGGTTTCTCTAATGTTCCAATCCTGCTGTCAGCGTGATAAAAAAGCTGGACATCTGATGTGCCTATAATTTTTTTGTTGCGCTGAATCGTAAAGTAAACGGGCTCTTCCTCATCACCGGCAATGTTAAAGAACAGCGCTTCTTTATTGGTTACATTGTTCATTTTTATTGTCGCCTGTCCTTTAACCCCACTCAATGAATTGGCAAAAACAATATCTCCGGCAAGTGGTTTGTATTGATCCTCTATCACTGCAATCATCGTTAAATTATTTGCATAACTGAAATTACCAGGCACCGAAGTTTGAATATTCTTTGTACTGTTATCATTTACTGCTCTTAGCCCATTCAGCGGATCAATATGTGCAGGATAATAAAAACTTGTATCTGTTAAACCTTTTCGGTAAAACATATATCCTTTACCTGGTTGCAAATAGGTAAGGCTTCCAATCCAACCGTTCTGAGTGTTATACATAGCAAAGCCTGTTTGGGATTTAATTACATCTCCATCAGTTGGATTATATCCAGCCAATGCCTGTTTCACTGTAAGGTTCATGCCTGGCAAATAACTTATATAACTCCATTTTCCACCTTTTAAAGAAATAGCAGTGCTGCCAACATCCACAGGCATACCTAACATACTCAAGGTTTGTTCATTAGCTGTGCTTAACATATACATAGCCGTGTTTGTAAAGCCTGGCATGTAACCCAACCAACCCGATGTTGAGGAATACTGGTCAAACCCCACATCATTATTCTTTACGATATCCCCAGAACTCCAATTGCCATTACTTAGTGTAGCATTCACATTACTGAAGGCTGGATTTTTTACATTATAGGATATCCAGTTCCATCCTTTGTTCAGGCCAATATCCTGGTACAACATTACTTTTGCATCAAATATTACCGGGCTGGAAGGCGAGCCTGTAATAGCATCATTACTAAAACTGATTTGCTGTGCCGGAATTGCCAGGTAAGTTTTCCCGGTTGCAGCTTCCCATATCCTGAATTCTAAGCTGTCGTGATTGACCCTATTGCTGTACACAGTTAAAAATGCATACCACAGATCATTAGCTGAATTATAGGTATTGTTGGTAACTCCTACGCATTTGCCATTAAAGAAAACTCCTAATATATCTTCATTGCTGGCAGAAAAAATATTGTTAATGCGAATCTTGCCATATACTGCCATGTTGTATTTGTAGGCACCCGGGTCAACTGACCATGCAGGTTGTTTGCCTCTAACGTTAAGGTTGATTGACAAGCCATCGGTTTGATTGTCGTTGTTGCGCAGGTAGACAACTTCATTATAGGCGCCGGTATTTATACGCTCATTTATCGTGAAGGTGATCTTCTGCTTTCCTAACGGAGCCAGCTCACCACTTGTAATGTCTGCACTCATCCATTTAGGAAGATTGGATATAGTAAATTTCTGATTGCTCCCCCCATTATTTATTACATAACTCACAAACTCCATTGGCTTATTTGTTTCTTTTGATAAATTCAATTCATCATCACTCCACTGTAATGGATTTTGGTTAATATAAGCCGTCCATGTAACCGGCGAAGCCATTGCGTTGCCGTTTTTATCCAGGGCATCGCGTACACTAAAGGTTACAATGGTTTTATCTATGTCTGATTTTTGTTCCAGAAGGTTAATGATGACGGCGTCATTGTTAACCACATAATTAAAGTTAAGATTGGATACAGGGCCGCGGTTTTTAATGGGTGCTGTAATATCTGTATAGGAAGCATTTGCACCCAACGCATAACTATGGCTGCCATTTGCCGTCATATCCTGCCAGCTTGAATCCAGCGATATGATTCCTGAACTGCTGGTTGTGTAGGTTTCGAATGGATAGTACAATTTCAATCCAAATTCATCAGCCTTTAAATGAACATTGTTATTCTTATCAATTAGTGTTTGATTTAAATAAGTGTCCCATAGACGAAACTCATCAAGACTGCCTTTGAAATAACGGTCGAATTGTGCTACTGGGATAGAATCTTTGTCTGCCCATGCTCTGACACCCAGGTAAATATAAGGAGATGCAATGCCTCCGGGGTTTGCGGCTTCCACGTATTTTTTCAGTTGTCCATCTACCAGAATTGCTGCGGATCCTGCATTATGATCAACTGTCACTGCAACCTGGTGCCAGTTATTGTCAAGATAATTACCGTTTGCCTGCATTTTAAAGCCATTGTTTTTATAAGTAAGTAAGCCATCTTCAAAACCAAGGAAAAATAAATTTCTTGACCCATCTATTTCGCTTCCGTCACCTTTACCATTAGAGGCTAAAGTGGCATCTTTTTGTCCGGCTTCTCCTTTGAACCACAATTCAATGGTATAGTTCATAGTTGAACTTATGGTTGCTGCGGAACTATTCAGGCGTAAATAACCTTTATCCTTAAATACAACCGCTCTGCCGGGCGGTGTTGTCCAGTTACCTGTAAGCGTAGCGTTAGATCCGTTGGCTTTGTCATAAGCAATCGTTCCCTTACCTTCATTCATGGGGTAGTAAGCCAGCAGGCCATTTTCGCCACCAGAATAACTGGTAAGGCTGTTTACCTGGAGATCGGCAAATGTTAACGCTCTTGACCAGATTCTTGCTTCATGCATTTCGCCTTTAAAGAAGTCCTTATTATTTTTTACACTTCTTCCAAATTCAATTTGCCCTGTGCCTGTATAGGGTTCAACAGATGCACCCTTTATAACCTCTATAAAATTGTAAAAGGCAGAAACGGTTTTCGTTACATCGCTATAGACAAGGGCCACATGCGCCCAGTCCGAGCTGAAATTGAGATTGTCACTTTTTATCGTTTTGTTACCTATTGTAACCTGTAAATGTTTGTCAGAGGTAAGTGTAAGTTCCATCGAGGTGGAGCTATTTCCCTGGCTAAACAGGGTGCCACCGGTCGTTCCATTTGGTCGTATCCACATTTCCGCAGTGATGCTTTTGCCGGTAAAATTTTTGGCGAATTCGGTTGAGAGATAATCATTTTCACCGTCAAGGGTTACGGAAACCGAATGATCTCCCTGCGACAGGTTTTTAACACCTGTGACCTGGAAATTATTATTATTGAGCAAGCCTCCTTCAATTGGTTCATTAAGCGTAAGCTTTATTTCATCGCTTGCACCAAGTACTCCATTGGCCGGTTGCGTATTACCGAACTGCCGGGGTGTGGTAGTGTCTTTAATGCCAGATACAATATCTGATAAGGTAACCACTGTACTCAATCCTGTGGCACACACGCTTATAGCCTGTAAATCATAACCCTGGTCGGGAAAAAATGTATTGTTCATGTCAAAGCTATAATGAATAGCCGCCGGATCTGTTATCAGGTATTTGTCGCTGCCTGGTGCAGCTTTTAAGGCTGCACTGTCCGGATAGAATGTTGCCGCCGGCTGCCATACATCAGACGAGGACGGCTTATACTGCAACACAATATGATCAAAGAGTGGGTTAGTGGTATCAAACTTATCAATAGTTATAGGTAGAAACCGTACGTCGGTCGTGTCAAACGGCGATTTGGTGTTCAATATCCAGTTGGGTTCCGGTGCGCTGAGGCTGATATCTGTACAGGAAGGAATGAAATGAGCTGCCACTACTTGCGTGTCTCCTATTGTTTTCAAATAGCTCGTAGGATCGTACTGGCAGGTTGAGTGCCAGATGATCATAATGCTGTCATAATTTAATGCATTTGGCCCCTTAGTAATGGTAAGTATTTTTTGTACCTCTTCACCATACTTCACCACTATTGGTCTGCCCGCACCGGCAATGGATAAGCCATCCACTGCAATAGTAGCGCCTTTTATACTATTATTGTCAACATATCCTAATATGTAGGTGGCAGGTAATTTGGCATCTGATTCGTTTCTCAGCGTCAGGTTAAAAACTGCCGGCCTTGACGAAGGAACATTATCCACCTCATGAGTATCAACATCAAATTTTGGGACTTCTATTTGTACGGTTGGCTCATTAAGTGGTGTACCTGGATTATAATATTTTGTAACGCTTCCACCTTCATAAGGGCAGGCACTTTCTCCTCCTCGTGTAATAAATACAAGTCCTCTGTCATTTTCCGGCTTTTTAACATCCACACTAAAATAATCATCCGTGCCGTCAGAAGCAAGCGTAAAACCAAAATTAATGGTGGTACCATTACTAAACGAACTATCCGTATCTTTCCCGCCTCCTACACTTTCATTTAACTTAACTTTAACTCCGACTCCATTAATACTCCCTCCAATAACTGTACCAAAAGTACCTGATACAATAAAACTGAAGCTGCCTGACGTATCAAAAGAAGACTCCATTTGTTTAGAATATTGTATCGGGCTCCCTGCATGAAATGAATAATTTTGTAACCACGTCGAATTAACTTTCTCCGACTCATTTGTTGCTAACCATTCAGTCCACTTATTAATACTTTGATTCATTGTCATAATGGTATCATTTTGAACTGTGCTATTTTTCGGGAAATAAATGGTATAACTAGGGCCGGTAAAATACTTATTATCGGCTGCTGCCTTCGATCCAAAAGCCCTCGTATCTGTATTTGCCTTTCCAAAACTTGTATCGGTAGCAGGCAGATGAGATATATAAACTGCAGAATTTGTTCTGTCTGCTGCAGCGAGTGCTTCTGTTGCGTCTAAATCTTGCGGATACCGGTTCAATATGCCCCTGATAAATTCCTGTGAATGAGGTATTTCCTGGTATTCAATGTATTGCTGAGTAAAAGCAAACAGGGTACCGAATTGCTTGCCAACTCCTAAGGAGGTCCTTTTAACTACTGCATAGTCACCGATCTGATCAAGTATTTGATCATCCACTCTTATGCTGTCTGTATTTTTATTAACTATAATTATGCTGGTTGCCACCCCGTAAATGATGTTAGTTGAATTACCAACAAATACATCCCCCAGTTCCCCTACGAAAGCAGGCTTATCACTGGTTTGATAACGATCAACAATGGTATTCGTTATCGTTGTTCCGTGAGATTCTGTCCTATGTTCTTCATGAGCTATTTTAAGTGAAAAGTCAAGCGTTGTTTTAATTTCAGTATTAACGCCGCCACCCACACCTAACCAGGTAACTATTTTAGGGCCTAAGCTTACTTTACCAGTTTCGTCTCCGGACAGATCTATTTTGGTTGAATAGGAAATGGACTTATTAAAAGTAGAGCCCTTTTCCAAATAGCTAAAGCTCCTGGAACCTGGCGGATCACGTAATATCGTTATAAGCTCAATGGGTCCCTGCGTTACAAAATCATTACCCGTTGATTTGCTACCTGCATTATATGCCAACATTTTATTTCCGCCGTCGTATGCAGCCCATGGAATGGAAGTTGTCTGCCCTATCTGTAGTGTGGCGCTGAAACTTTGCTTAGCGTCTGAAAGATCGGGATCTCCGACCTTAAAAGAATAGGCTGCTTCTCCTGATTCATTTAATTGTAAAACTTTTGTGCCGGTTGCGCCTGCCTGTAGTTCATTATTAATATTTATTTTTCCATCTGTAACGGGAACAATATCAGTACGCGTAGGAACTCCATCTTTTATTTCGTAATAAGGATAAGATTCAAAACTACTAATCGTAAAATGATATAGGAGGTTTTGTTGAAACACAGGACGCCCCAGCAAATAAATGTCCTTGGCTGGCTTGCTGAGATCAATTATCTTATTGGCTATATTAGTTCCGTTTATTAACTGATATTCATAAACGCTGTCGCCAAAATAGGGTAAAATATTGCCTTTGTCATCAGTTTGGACAATGGTGAATGATGGTGGTTCCCGTTTAACAAATATTGTGGAATCGTTATAGCTTACATAATCAGTATATTCTTTGTATGTATATCCTAAATCCGGGTGTGAAGCGTCTTTATATACAGAGTCTGTATGAGTATAGGCGGTGTTGAAATCAATGAATTTATTGGTGAAGTCAAACTGTACTTTATCGGATAAAATTTTTCCCCAACCTGTTGCCGTTACGTTGTCAGTATAGAATTTTTGGGGGATTACATCTGCCGCGAATTCGCCGGTAAGTGCATCAGGATGGATCACGATTCTGTCCTTATAATAATCGACCGTTGTTTCATGCACCTGCCCGGCAGCTCCGGGGCCTGAAAGTTGCTTATGCGGCACAATCACTTGTGACAAATTATTGCTGTCATTTAGAGAAAAAGTGCTTGCGCCTCCGGAAAGCTTCATAATAATGGCCATATCTTTTCCAAGATTATTTTTTGAAATAGAATAGCCGAGTGGCAAAGCAGCTTGTATGGCCCCGCCGGTTACACGGCCAACAAAGCGTATAGTAGTGCTGTCTCTTAGCTTTATTCCGGCTAATGAACCCTGGTAGTTGACATAATTACCTTTTAAATCCAGAATGTCGCCGTGGTTGACAAATACATGGTTGCTTTTTGCTGCCTGCACCCGGTGTACCCCAACAGGAACCGTTATAGTGAAATTGCCATCGTCGCCTGTTTGCATTAAGCTACCATCGCTATTCTGAGCATATTGTCCGTCAATCAAAAAATTTACGCCCTGCACCGGCACCGTAGTATTGACATAATAAATAGTTCCTGAAACAGGAAAAGATGATTTATCGGTAAAATCAACGGTAAAATCTGTCGTGTTTTCAGATATAAAGCGGCTGTCTGACACCGGGTCAAATTGGTGGGTACTGAATGTTGGTACAACCTGGTAGATCGTTCCGTTACCGGTGTACGGGATACCGGATATCATATAATTTCCAGTGGTATCAGTATAGGCCTTAAAAGAAAGCTGCCCCGGCGTTGGTATGGTGTCAGTATGCCACGCACCCGGATGGATAACGCCGTCATTTTTATGATAATTAATGCCATCGTGCGACTGATCATAAAACTGGTCCTTAATAGATTCATCAAATCGCCAATACGCCGCAAGATTCTTTTCACCCCCGGTAATAATGCGGTCATAATTTAGAGCAATTATGGAATCGCTTAGTGCCGTGTTCCATATAAGCATTTCATCAATAAAGCCTTTAAAGTTTTTTCCTTTATCGCTTCCTCCTATTAATAAATTTTTAGCTGGCGAAGAAGTATTAGTGAGTGGCACCTCAATGCCTGCAATAACAGAATCATTCACTAAGATTTTGACTGAATCCGGTGTGCGTACACCGGCCACATGAATAAATGATTGATTATCATTTTTATATGTACCTTCTGCTAGGGACCCGTTTGCATCAAAATAAAGATTACCTGCTGCATTGAAGCCTAACTCAAACTGGCCGCTTCGACTTATTATCACCTGTCTGGAAGGCGCTGCATCATCCGGTTTTATCCATGCCTCAATGGTTGTAATATCGCTGATTGGTGAGATCGAATCAACTGAAAGATAGGAGGTATCACTGCCATTAAGGTAAATGCTCTTTCCAAACTGTGACGCATCTTCACTTTGTAGCCTTATACCAGCCCCTGGAACAGACTGGCCGTTTTTGTACACCACACGCCCATGTATGTTGCCTATAGGGCTGCGGAAGCCTATGGCCCGCAGTGTATCAGTAGAATACACCGATTTCTGATTACACTTTATCATTCCTCTGATCAGATAGGAATAATAAACACCTGGAACACCTTTCTCATCATCAAACTCGAAGCTGCCGTCAGTGGTGCCCGGTACGGTTGATATCTGTACATAATTATTGGTTCCATATAGAGCACGCATTATGATGAAATTATCAAAAGCACCTTTAGCCTGCCAGTTCAGTTGGGTACGACCGGGGAAATAACCTTTTGATGCCGTCATGCTGAGCAGTTTCCCAATATCCGGATTTAACACGCTGCCCTTTACATCAACTGCCGGATAAGCAGTAAATAAAGAACCTGTTGGTGGTTTTACCTGTAGTGTATAATGATATTCGTTACAGGTAGCTATCAGTTTATCTATGTAAAATCCTTTGTCAAAATCTGCTACTCCAAGAGTGATATCCGTTTGTGTGCCGGTAGTTTTGTTCAGTTTAGTTAAGATGAATGATGAACCGGGGAGCCATGCATAACCGTTTACCTTCCATTTTACCAACGCGGTTTTGTCTTCCTGCAAAGTGTCACTTGTACTATCTTTACTCAGGCTCACAAAAGGGATATCGATCTCGGTATTTTGAGCTACATCCCACATTTTCCAGCGAGGGTTATCATAGTCTCTGGAAACCCTGAAATACATCTTGGGTGAAAGATTTTGATTAATGTTAGGGGTGTAACTAAACGAAGCATCTGAACTATTGTAACGTATTATTTTTTCAACCACGTCAGTGAATGCTGGATCTGAAGACATTTGTATGTGAAAATCAGTATTAATAGCATAACTTTTTTTAGCAGCCGCAACGGGATCCATCTTCCATGTAAAAGTAACTTTATGCTTCGCTGTATCATAGGTAGACGTGGCTGATAAAGGCAATTCAAAAGGAGGAATTTTAATATCATAAAAAGACGTCATCCTTGCACTATTTTCTATTCCATTGAAGTATGCACCTTCCCTGTACATAATCGGAAATCCAGTTAGCATAATAGTGTCGTATGTAAAATTGGACGATACATTTTTCCATTGTGTTTCATAATTTCCATTTTTATCCCTCCCCATTATTTGCATTTTACTTGCATTGTCAAGTGCGGACATTGTTTTTTTATAACCCACTTTCATTACAGGTTCATATGTATTTGTGGAGTGGTTAAATCTGGTAAAAAATGTGGGATCTGCAAATTCTATATCGCCTGGCTCAGGTATCTTTATATCCCTGTGACTGGTTATCTGATAATCGTCCTGACCCTCCTGCCATGTTCCACTAATGGATATTTTGTTGATATCTTTATAATCATTTATAACATAGATGGTAAAAATTTTCCAATAGTATGTTCCATAATTACTTGAAGTTGAATCTCTTTCGGCAATGGTTAAATATCTTTTGTCAATTGTGTATTCTACATTTTTGGCAGCATTTACTTGAAAAAAAACAAAGTTACTTTCGACGTTTGGAAATAAAGACGTAGAGTAATAAATTCTAGCATTGTTAATATATTCAACCCTATTTTTTACAGGATCCAAAAACCTCGTAACTACTTTTATCTGGATAGTTCCGGAGTCAGTATTAAACGGAGTTATTATCCAGTGGCTACCATCATCTGGCACGAATTTTATCTGCGCTAGTAAGTTTTCCGGGGCAAAACTTAATAACACGATGACGATAAAAAACAGGTTTAAAAACTTCCCTGCTAAACCGGATTTGTAAAACAGGCTTTTTCTCTTTACGGATGTCGCATCATTAGCTTTGGGGTAGAACTTCTTCATAATAAAAGTTTTTAATTTTTTGGAGTGCTGCCAGTTGGGGTATCTGTTTACACGGCAGTTTCTGTATTGCAACTATAAGATTGCTGAACCTCGCCTGGCACTTTTGTAATACAAGGTTAACATGGCCTTTAAAAAAACTGTGTCTCAAACCGGACAAAAAACTATCAATTTCAGGACAAAATTCAAGACTGTTGATTTCAGGACAAAAACTGTCAATTTCAGGCCACGCAAAATTGTTTTATTGAAAAAAAAGCCAGTTAAAGGGTATTTAAACTGATACTTAAAATAGCATTTGCCACGGTTCTTATTTATTCTTTTGTGTCTTTTTCTTTTTGCAGTCTCACCAATGCTCTATTTTTTAAAAATTGTTTCTTTGTCGCTCATTTTTTAAATCAATAATTATAGTATAATGCCCCGATGGCCGAAGAGATGTATGTAGTTTTTGAGAGAGACCTGAGATTGATAAGGTCACTAATAAACTGCCTTGTGAGCTAAAGAGACAAATCAAAGATTTCTTGCACCTACTTCCCCTGGCTTGTATATATTAAGTATTGGTAACAGAGTTTTAAAACGCCTTACATTATAGGTCCATTTCATTGAAAGCTATTTTTATGACTGTACTGTATTTATACTGATGGTCAATAGCTGTTTGTTTCAAGCTGTAATAATTATTGCCGATCATTGCTTCATGGCCAGTAAAATCGTAAAAATGAGTAAGAGTGGTCGTTCCACTACAATTAATCCGGCGCAATGCTGCAAAAGTAATTCTATCACTACTGCGCTCAATTTTAAAAAATCACTCTTAGTTTCTAAAGAAGTAATCCGGTTTAAACGGACTACTTTGGTAAACTTCGCAAGGGATAAAAAAGTGAATGATTTTATACGGTCGTGACGCTTTCTTCGGCGGCTTGAACGATTGCCCTTGTAACGGTTCAAACCACTAACGCGTTCCGCCCCTTCTCCAGAAAAATCATCGATTTACGCCTTGATCTGTACAATAATTTGAGCTGTAAAAAATATAAGTTTAACGGGAAGGATGTCGCCAAATCTGGCGGGTAAGAAATATTTATTTTATTTTAAAGCCGATGGCTGTTCTTTTGCTTTTTTTATCGCAGCCTGTAGGTCTTTAAGTTGTTGCGCCACTAAATCCTGATTTGCCACAAAAGCTGCCTGCATTTTTATGGTTGTTTCTTTAAGTTTTTTAAGCTCTATATCCCGGGAAAGCGATGTTTCATTGAGTGCTTCATTTCCTTTTGCCAGTTTGTCTAACTGCCCTTGCTGCTCCTGCACTGCTTTTACCAGCGGCATTATAAAAGAGGTATAGCTAAGGCTGTAGTGGCCTCTGTCAGATGCGGGTTTATTAATACCGGTAAAGTGGTAGCCTGTTTCCGTGGCCGCTTTTTCGACTTCCTGGGCAATAAAGCCTGTGTGGCGCATAGAATTTGCTTCAACATAAGAAGCCTCTGTGGCATCAT
>JBDTJI010000253.1:0-4154 GCA_039935935.1 Ginsengibacter sp.
CCCGGTAAAATATACATCACTGAAAGGTTTTTCATTCATGTACTGCATTCCTGCCATGATCATCCGCGCCACCCAAAAGAAAATAATATCCTGTCCTGTTACCAATACCGATGTAGGATAATAATAATTGATGTCTTTATTTCCAGGTTCAGTAATTCCCTTAAAAACCTCTATAGGCCAAAGCCACGAAGAAAACCAGGTGTCGAGTACGTCTTCGTCGCGAGTGAGTGGTGAGTGATTAGTGGAGAGTGGAGAGTGGTCAGCTATGAGATTTGAGCCTTGAGCAGATGATTGCTCATTGCTGATTGCTGATTGCTGATTGCCGATTGCTTCCTCTTCCGACTCTGCAACAAACACATTTCCATCCTCATCATACCAGGCAGGTATTTGCTGTCCCCACCAAAGTTGTCGGCTAATGCACCAATCCTTCACATTCTCTAACCAATATTTATAAGTAGCATTGAATTTATCACGTGGATGAATAGTGATGTTTCCGGAAGTAACTTGTTCCAAAGCGGGTTGAGCAAGATCCTTCATTCTTACAAACCATTGTGTAGATATTTTAGGCTCTGCTACAGAATTAGTTCTCTGGCTGTATCCTAAACGCGTTGCATACTCTTCTTCCTTTATTAATAATCCTTTTGCTCTTAGTTCTTCTACTATTTTTTCACGGGCTGCAAAGCGGTTTTCCCCCACAAAGATTTGCGCTGATTCATTTAAAGTGCCATCATCATTTAAAGTATCAATAACGGGAAGATTAAATTTCAAGCCTATATTATAATCGTTGATGTCGTGTGCGGGAGTGATCTTTAATATTCCAGTTCCAAAATCTTTATCTACATATTCATCAAAAATCACAGGTACTTCCTTATTGATTAATGGAACAATTACCTTTCTATCTTTTAGATAAGCATAACGTTCATCATTAGGATTGGCACAAACCGCCACGTCACCCATGATAGTCTCAGGCCTTTGCGTAGCGATTACAATAAATTCCGGTTCATCTGCATTCTGCCTTCGGCCTTCAGCATTCTGCGTTCTGCTTATAGCATACTTTATATAATACAACTTCCCTGTCACATCTTGATACTCTACTTCTTCCTCGCTCAATGCAGTCTTTGCAACGGGGTCCCAGTTAATCATCCTGGCGCCGCGATAGATAAGTCCTTTATTATACAGATCTACGAAAACTTTTATGACCGCTTTGTAATAATGATCGTCCATGGTAAATGAAACCCTGTTCCAGTCAACACTACAGCCCAATTTTTCAAACTGCTTATAAATAATATTCCCATACTTTTCTTTCCATTCGAAAGCATATTTCAAAAACTCTTCTCTCGATAAATTCTTCTTGTCAATCCCTTTTTCCCTTTTCAGCATATCCACCACTTTTGCTTCTGTAGCAATAGAAGCATGATCGCTGCCTGGCACCCAACATACATTGAAGCCGTTCATCCTCGCTTTCCTGGCTAAGATATCCTGCACCGTTTCATTAAGAGTATGCCCCATGTGCAATACTCCTGTTACATTGGGAGGCGGTATTACAATGGTAAACGGTGGACGTTCATCAGGGAGGCCTGTCTGCCGGTCAGGCAGACTCTTAAAGTATCTTTTGGCAAGCCAATGTTTATACCATTTATCCTCAACCGTTTCAGGTGTATAATTTTTACTTAGTTCCATATATCTAATAAATAAATTTATCGTTCGCAAATGTAATACAAACATGGTTTAGTACCTTGCTAACTAACTTAGTTAACCTCATTTTTTAACCCTCTTGTTATACGCAATTGTAGATATTGAAACTACCGGTGGCTACGCCGCGGCCAATGGAATTACAGAGATCGCTGTTTTTGTATCCGATGGCAGCCAGGTATTACATCAGCTTCACACCCTGCTGAATCCTCATTATACCATTCCCCGCTTTATAGAAACCATGACCGGCATCACCAACGAGATGGTAGAATATGAGCGGGATTTTAAAAGCATTGCCGATGAGCTTTATGAATTACTACACGACAAGATTTTCGTAGCACATAATGTAAACTTCGATTATTCATTTGTAAAATATCATCTGTCACAATCCGGCTATGACCTGAACTGTAAGAAATTATGCACGGTACGTCTTGGCAGAAAAATATTGCCCGGGCTAAAGGGTTATGGCCTGGGAAAGATATGTGGCCACCTTGGCATTGACATTGAAGATCGTCACAGGGCCAAAGGAGATGCGGCTGCTACGGTTCAACTCTTCCATCACCTGTTGCAAAACGATACCGATAGTCATATCCAGACGATGTTAAAGACGGGTAGCAAGGAACAATTTTTACCTCCCAATATCACAGCCGCAGAAGTAAAAAAGCTGCCTCCTACTCCCGGCGTTTATTATTTTCATGACAAAAAAGGGAAAGTCATTTATGTGGGCAAAGCCAGGAACATCCATAAAAGAGTAAACAGTCATTTTTCCAACAACAAATCCAATAAACAAAAACAGGAATTCTTAAAGAAGATCTATCACATTACTTACCAGGAAACGGCTACTGAGCTGATGGCTTTTATTCTCGAGAGCGTCGAAATTAAAAAACTATGGCCGGAGCAAAACCGTAGCCAGAAAAGATTTGAGCAGTTATATGCTTTATATTGTTTTGAAGACAGCAAAGGATACCTACGCCTATGTATTGAAAAAAAGAAAAAGAATTTAAAAGCCCTTTATACATTCAGCTATCTTACTGAAGGATACGAATTACTCCGAAAGCTCGTTGACCAGTTTGAATTATGCCCCAGGCTTTGTTTCTTGCAGGCCGTGAATGTCGAATGCCAGTCGCTGGCTACAAAAAAATGTAAAGGTGCCTGCGAACAAAAAGAATCTTCGGACGAATACAATACCAGGATAAATGAATGTATTTATTATCTCGAAAATCAACTTCCCACTTTTGCGCTCATTGAAGAAGGTTTAGTTGAAAATGAGCAAAGCTGTATCTTGATAGAAAAAGGAAAATTTTATGGTATGGGAATGTTACCACAGGATATTGACATCCACGAAATAAATGACTTGAAACACTGCCTCACGCCTTATGCTGAAAATGAATACATAAAGAGCATGGTTTTCCAATATGCAGAAAGATACCCCTATAAAAAAGTAGTGTTTAAGGAATCAAACGCTTCAGTAACGTATTGAACTCCTCCCTTGAAATAAATTCGGCGCCCAGGCTCTGAAGATGAGGTGTATAAACCTGGCAATCGATTAATTCAATTTTATTGTTTTGCAATACATCTACCCACTTTATAAATGCGAACTTGCTTGAATTACTGGTATTGGCGAACATGCTTTCACCAAAACACACTTTCCCAATCAACACCCCATAAAGGCCACCCACCAACTCATTATTTTGCCACGCCTCTGCGCTATGAGCAAATCCTTTTTTAAATAGATGGTTATAGGCATCTTCTATTTCATCGCTGATCCATGTGCCGGCATCTTCTGGCCTTGTAACCATTCTACAATTATGTAGCACCTGGGGAAAAGCCTTATCCATAGTAAATTTAAACTGGTGCCTGTTCAAAATATTTCTCATACTATGACTGACTTTCAATTGGCCGGGAAATAAAACAAAACGTGGATCGGGAGAATGCCATTGAATAATCTCTCCCGGACTGTACCAGGGAAAGATGCCTTTTTTATACGCATTTAATAAAGTACCTGTAGAGAGGTTTCCCCCTGTGGCCACAAGGCCATTTTCATCAGCAAGATTTGTGTCAGGAAAATCATAAACAGATCCTTCGTCCACCATAAGGGATGATTAAAAATAAAAAGTGTTCGGTAATTACCTTTCCGAAAGTTCTTCCACCGTAGCACCGATGCCACGTTCGGTAATTGCATCGCACATAGGTTTTAATGTATCGTACGCACCCTCTTTTACTGCATATTTTCCTTTGGTATGAATGATCATCGCAGACTGTTCAGCTTGTTGGGGCGTGTGATCACATACTTCCATTAGAGTGGTGATCACCCATTGAAATGTATTGACCTCATCATTCCAGACTACCAATTGACAATTATTACCATCATCAACCATCAAATCTGTCTGTTCCGCTTCAACGCTAAATGGTTTTGTCATATTCATAATTATTCTTTTGCAAAAATACAATATTTAAAATTT
>JBDTJI010000254.1:0-16854 GCA_039935935.1 Ginsengibacter sp.
TTTTAAAACTTTGATATCACCTCTTAAAATATTTCCATTGAAACATTGTATTTTTCTAATCATTTTTATTACAGTTTTTTTGTTCACTACAAAAGCGCAGCAAAATCTTCGGTTATGGTATGATCATCCGGCTAATACCTGGGAAGAGTGTGTACCCTTAGGTAATGGTCGGCTGGGAGCAATGCCAGATGGTGGTGTTATAAAAGAAAACATTGTATTGAATGATATCACTCTTTGGTCGGGTGGCCCACAGGATGCAGACAAAGAAGGTGCGGTAAAATATTTACCTGAGATAAGAAAATTAATTTTTGAGGGAAAGAATGATGAGGCGGAGGCGCTGGTAAACAAAGCGTTTGTATGCAAAGGTGCAGGCTCAGGCCATGGCAATGGCGCTAACGTGCCTTACGGAAGTTACCAGGTATTGGGAAATCTTCATCTTAATTACGATTACAACATAGATACTACATTAATAAAACTTGAAAGTTATACAAGAGAATTATCGTTGGACTCTGCAGTAGCAAAATGCAGTTATGGTATTGGAGGAACTATTTATAAACGTGAATACTTCACCAGCTTTGATGATGATGTTATTATCATTCGTCTTACTGCAGATCAACCGGGAAAAATAAACTTCACCTTATCGCTTGACCGTTCGGAAAGATACCAAACAACTGTGCATAATGATGAACTTCAAATGGAAGGCCGGTTAAATAACGGAACTGATGGAAAAGGGATGCGTTATCAGACCAGGATAAGGATGAAACGGTATGGCGGAAAGTTAATAACAGGTGATAGTTCGTTGTGGGTTAAGGATGCCAATTCAGTTGTTATTTATATTTCTTCCGCCACTGATTTTCGTCAGGGTTCGTATAAGCAAAAATCATTGGCCTTATTAAACGCCGCTATTAGTAAACCCTACCAGGCAGAAAAAGTCGCACACATAAAAGCATATCAAAACCTCTTTCATCGTGCTTCACTTTCTTTGGATAATAAAAACCTGGAACAGGCAGCGCTCCCCACAGATGAAAGATTGTTGGCATTTACCAAAGACTCTACGGATAATGGTTTGCCGGTATTGTATTTTCAATACGGGCGGTATTTATTGATCAGCAGCACAAGAGCTGGATTGCTTGCGCCTAATTTGCAGGGGCTGTGGGCTAATACGATACAAACACCATGGAATGGCGATTATCATCTTGACATTAACATCCAGATGAATCACTGGCCGCTGAATGTAACTAACCTGCCTATGCTGAATGAACCTTTTTATTCTTTGATACAAGGACTGGTGAAACCTGGTGAGAAAACAGCTAAAGTGTATTATGGCGGCAAAGGATGGGTAGCACATGTGATCACGAATGTATGGGGTTATACATCTCCCGGTGAGAGCGCTTCGTGGGGTGCCACCAATTCAGGATCCGGGTGGTTATGCGAAATGCTGTGGCGACATTATCTATTTACGCTTGATGAAGACTATCTCAGAAAGATATATCCTGTTATAAAAGGCTCGGCTGAATTTTATTTAAGTACATTGGTAAAAGACCCCAACAACGGATGGCTGGTAACTGCGCCTTCCAATTCTCCGGAGAATGCATTCCGACTGTCTAATGGTAAAGAAGTACATGTATGTGCAGGGCCTACAATAGATAATCAAATCATCAGGGAATTATTTTCACACGTTATTGAAGCATCAAAAACTTTGAAGAAAGATGATACTTTCAGGCAACAATTAGTAACAGCAAAAAAGCAATTACCTCCCAACCAGATTGATAGTAATGGAAGGTTGATGGAATGGTTGCAGCCTTATGAAGAAACAGAGCCACAACATCGTCATTTGTCGCCACTCTGGGGAATGTATCCCGGTAATGAAATCTCCGTGCAGGTTACTGCTCAATTAGCAGAAGCCGCCAAAGCTTTGCTGATAAGAAGAGGCGATATCAGCACAGGTTGGTCATTAGCCTGGAAAATAAATTTATGGGCCAGGTTAAAAGATGGAAACCATGCCTTCGGGTTATTAAAAGATCTGCTACGACCAACATCGCAAAAAGGCTTTAATATGGTCAATGGTGGCGGCACGTATCCTAATTTGTTTGATGCACATCCCCCATTCCAGATTGATGGTAATTTCGGCGGCACAGCCGGTATCGCCGAAATGCTGTTGCAAAGCCAGAAAGGATATATTGATTTTTTACCGGCTCTTCCTGATCAATGGGCTGATGGCAATTTTGATGGGTTGTGTGTAAGAGGCGGAGGCGAAGTCAATTTAAAATGGAAAGATCATCAAATTAAATCTTCAGAAATAACAGCAACGGGTAGCAATCATTTCAAAATAAAAATACCGGAATATGTGAAGCAGGTGAGATTGCAATACAGGAATAAAATAACCATGTTGCATCCATCAGATGGTTTTATCAATGTGACTTTATTGAAAGGAGAAAGGGCGATTGTTCAATATGAATAAAATATGGAAGGAACCAATCAATGGGTCTCAGCCGGGTTTATGAGTGTAAAGAGTTCGGGATCTTTATTAAGTTTCTTAGATGTGGCTCCCGGTGTCTGTGTTCTTGTTTTATTTTTTCAACCCGATGGCTATCGGGGCAGTGTGAAATTGGGGGCTTTCTTCAATACGCATAATGTTTTAGCTGAAACGGAATTTTAAAGATCCAATACTATTTTATATTCTCTTTGATAGTTATTTGCTTGTCAGTTGTTAATGAAATTTTTTTCCTTCACTCATCATTTCGAGAATTTTCTTTAATCTCTTTTCTCTTGTTTCGGGTTTTTTCGCAGTTTGTAACCGCCATGCGATGGCATATAGATTTGCCTTGTTTAATCCGTCAAAAAAAGCTTTTGCTTTTTTATTCTTTGAAAGCTGTTGTAAAAAATCTTCCGGCATTTTCATATTTTTAGGCGAATCATACGCCTGTTGCCAGCGGCCATCGGCTTTAGCCAATTCCACTTGTTGCATCCCCGCTTTTTTCATTTTGCCTTCCTGAATTAAGCGTTCAGCTTTTTCGGTATTTCTTTTAGACCAAATACTTTTGGGTCTTCGTGGTGTAAATTTTTGAATGTAAGATTTAGCATCATACGTGTTTGCTTGCCCGTCAATCCAACCATAACACAACGCTTCTTCAAGAGCTTCAGAGTATGTAACGGTCTTTTCGCCTGAATCTTTTTTAAAGAACCGCAGCCAAACTCCGTTTGATTTAGCATGATTCTCTGCAATCCACTTTCTCCATTCTTTTGAAGAATCAAACGAAACAACCTGTATCTCGTTTCCGTTTTTAGGTGTTATTGCCATTATTCCACTTTTTTGTATGCTCTCCATGATGTCAGCACTGTCCGGTAAGCGGTTGCCGGTAACGGTCGCGCATTTATGCAGGGGTGGAATTAGAATTCCTTCTGTCCGTAATCGCTGCCAAATTTATAATTAAAAGTTCATTGTTACTACTATGGTTGAACAGAGTTTATTCAGGCCGTAACTCCTGATGAAGCCATACTCCCGGCATGGCCTGAAGCAGAGACCTGGCTGGGAAGAAAGATTGTCAACCCTAAATTCAGCGGTTGGCATCCATTCTGTAAATAACGTTAAGTATATGCTTACCTGGCTATGATCAGTTTCTTAGTTTGTTTATTGTTTCCGTTTGATACTTCAATAAAATATAATCCTTCTGCAATATCCGCCACATTCATCTGCACCTGTTTTCTCGTTTCATTATACTGAACCGACTTTATCACAATTCCGTTACTGTTATATATTTTTATCTGTGCTATACTATTAGCAGGCGAAGATAATGTTCCGGCTTTAGCTGTCATGCTTCTTTGGCCTCCGGTTGTTATAGTGATAATGTCCTGCGCCGGGTTAGGAACGATAATGTAAAAGTTACCACAGGGGGCGGTTCCTATATTAGTATTGGTTTTTCCGGAAGTGCCGCAGGAAGTTACTACTTCAACGCCTACGGTTACACTGGTGTAGCAATCACCATTATAAGGTAACGAGGTGTTTGGGTTGGCAGTGGATTTTACATATACATTATTGACGTACCATTTGTAAGATGTGGTGCCGGTTACCGGATCAGCGCCGGCTATTATTTTCAAAGGATTGTCCCAGTCTGCATACACGGAAGGAGAGGAAGGCGCTCCAACGCCAAAATTTATTCTTTGTGTTGAAGATGCCGGGCTACAGGGTGTTGATATTTGCACTTCCACCCATGCAGCTCCACTTGAACTTCCATTTCTCTGGACACTATATTGATATGAATTGCCTGAACCGACTACTGATAAATTACTACTTTTTGTCCAGCTATAGGTAGCCCCTGATATATTCCTGACAGAAAAAGTTCTGGTGCCACTGCATAAATTGGATGTACTGCCCGATATTTTGGTGGAGGCATAATAATATCTTCTGTAATAAGGAGCATCATAAGGGCAATAATTTGGAGCATGTATTACACGACAATTTGGACCCCATTTAGATTCATATTCTCCACTAACAGATGATGTTGTCAAAGCAGCATGGTCGCCTAAATAATAATATGCTTTATCAGCATCTGATTCGTTGCAGACTTGAATAAAACTTCCATCAGTCCAATACTTACTTAAATTGGCTTGCAAACTTTGAGTATAGGGATTAATCCATACTTTTTGTGTATTTCCTTCTGACAAATGAAAAGCATAACTGTAACAATTATATTGAGAAGTAGGATTTTCCAAGATTGTGACATTTGGATAATATTGTTGGATATAATTTAAAGAAACTGCATAGTCCTGGCTTGATAAAGGGTAATAAACAATACCTTCAACTGATGTCCCATTCCTTGTATATATCGTTGTATAATAATTTATAGAAGGAAAAGTTTGTGCGTTTGAAAATACGGGCATTAGTAATACCAGTATTATGAAATAATTCTTTTTCATATCTTAAAGTTTTTAATTTGGAAAGGTAATAGCAGTGGCAAGAATTTTGTTGAACATAATATTTGCTTCATTCGGATCAGCTGGCCATAAAAGTTTTGCTACAAATAATTGAAGATTGTAGTCTTGTTTATATAATTGAACAAATGGCTGATAATTTTCATTCAACATTACTTTTGAACAGACATACAGAGAAGTTGATAATCCATAAAGAGCATAATAATAATTTCCGATATTTTTTTTTTGCCTATACTTATTGGTTGCTTCTTTTACTAAAGTTTTATTTTCATTGGAAGTCATTTTCTTTTGAATACTATCATTTCCAATAACCATTTCAAAAGCGTTAAAATTGCTTGTAAAAATTGGTTGATTACATGTTGCACAATCAGGATTCATTATTTTATATCTTTCAAGCATTGCTGTACCTGCATCAGTGCGCTCACACAATTCTATCAATCCTGAAAAAGTTTGCATCATATTACTTAACGCACCAGTAATATTAACCCCGACATTTAAAAGCAAATCGCCAAGCAATGGATAATCCATGCATGTTTGAATCAGGCCATCTGTTGACATTTTTGCAAGCGTATCAGCAGGAACCTGGCAGGCATCTTCCATTTGCTGATGCGTTGTAAATGCAGCCCATTCAGGGGTTCCTCCCTTAACAGGATAATCGTATGTATCGGTTGGTTTTACAATCGCACATGATCCGTTTTCACATAAGCTTGCAGCATCTTTCCGGCAAGATATAAACACACATATAAACATTGTAAGCAAAAAAGAAAAAGGATAATTTTTTACTGTTTTCATAACATTTAGTTTTTTGATAACGCTAATATTTGCTCCAATAACGCTGGGTTATTTGCCAGCCCTGTTGAAAGAAAATTTTGTATATCGTCATTTGTATATGTAGCTTTTAAGTTTTGCAGTTTTCCTTTTTTATCTAATATTCTTCCTGCAACAAGCATTGAAGGACTTAGAGAAAAACTACTAAACTCACTTGTTGCTTTTTTCTGTTCATACTTTAAAACGGCTTCTTTCAATAATTTGGTTTCAATATCTGTGTTTAATGAATTAATAAGTTCCTCTTGCGCCAGCAATATCTCAATCTCAACAAAACGAAATGAAAAATCGCCCTTCAAAGTATCATTTTCTGCATGTAGAATTTCCTCCGGGTTCATTAGACCATAGAGTTTAAGCAATTCTATAGCCGCATCATTTCTGCTCAAAAGTTCCTGGAATCCATTAAATGATTGTTTTAGGTTATTAAATCCGGTTTGAATAGTATTAAAAAAATATAAATCTTTAAACATCGGGAAATTCAAGCAGGTTTTAGCAAGTGCTTTTGTTGTTAAATTTTTTAAAGTTTCGGAAGGAATTTGCAATGCTCCCGCCATTTCAGTTCTCGATTTAAATTTTGGCCATTCCGGGTTGTCTGATTTTATAGGGAAATTATAAGGCATAGTAATTTCTTGTCCAAGGCTTGCTAATGAACTAATTACAAGAAACCAGAGAAAAATTATTCTTTTCATAGTAAAAGTTTTGAAAGATGGATGAATTTTTATAAAAGTTAAAGCATTCGCAAGCTGGTCTATTATTCTTGTCAGGAATTAATCTTGAATTTTCATAAGCGGTTTAGTTTGTCTGCTGTCACTTAATAAATTAGGATGTGTTCAACAGAGTAACTGCCAAGTTTGTATTTCCGAAAGTACGAATATATAAGATGTTTTATAAAAAATATTTATTCATTCATTTACTTTCAAATACTTATAGCCAAAAAGACCTGACAGGTTTTTAAGACCTGTTAGGCATACCGTTAAAAAACGAATTTAATTTACTGTAAATAATTTGGCATAAGAAAGAATTTCATCTAATATTTTGGATGGTACTAATTCTGATGTAAAAGCGAAATAACTTAAAGAGCTTAAATCTTTACTGCATATGTGCGCACTATCATCCATAAAATATTATCCTGAATTTAGAAACTATTACGATAGAAAAGGAAATGAAGGGAAACACCCCAATAACATCCTTAATGCAATTTGAATAAGATAGTATTAAGGGCAGTAGCAGTTGTTAATAACCAAAAAAAATATGTTGAAAACTATAAAAAAGTAGCATGAAAAGATTTGTTTTTTCCATAGCAATCCCGGCCAACCGGCGACAATTTGGGATGCAGCCCACTATACATTGCAATAGTAAGTCCACTATATTTGTAGCTGATGCTATTCTGTTTTTTTAATATTATTTATCCGATGAAGCGAGCCATTCTTTTTTTGTCTTTTTCAATTCCCATATTATTACAGGCGAAGGCCAAAGAGGGTACGCATGTTGATTAATTGCGCGATGTTAACTTTGCCAAAAAGTTCTATCTTACTGTTTAAAACAATTCAATCATATCATTTCCAAATCATAGTTCAGAAATAATAAATGAAAATCATATTATCTATTGCGTGTTTATGTTGCCATATCTTTTTATTGGAAGCTCAGGTAAACAGGGTGCCTGTTGAAAAGGCACTTGGCTCCGATTGGCTCATAAGGGTTCCTCAGCAAAAAGCAGAAATTTTTAAAAGCAGTGATGGCAGGGACATTACTTTATACAATGGGCTGGTAAAACGCAGTTTTCGTATTACGCCCAATGTAGCTTGTATTGATTTTAAAAATATGATTAATGGCCAGCAACTCCTGAGGGCTGTGAAGGCAGAGGCTATTTTAAAAATTAATGGTAAAGAATATAATGTTGGCGGCTTGTATGGACAAAAAGAAAACGCTTATCTTTTGGCTGAATGGGTGAATCATTTTACAAGCGATGCAAAAGATTTTCAGTTTTTAAATTACCAGGTAAATGAATTACAACCTTACATCAACTGGAAGCCTGGCGATTGGTGGGCTATGAATAAAAATTTGCCGACAGGCAAAGCGATCACTTTTAATTATCAATCTTCTTTGCCGGAATTGAAAGGCCTGTTGATAAAAGTTTACTATGAAATTTATGATGACATTCCGTTAATAGCCAAGTACCTGTCTATTGAAAATAAAGGAAGCAGTGCTTTTAAAATAGATCGGGTAATCAATGAAAACCTCGCGGTAGTAGAAGAAGAAAGCGCTGTAGTAGGCAATCCGAAAAATATGAAAAAGCAACATGGTATTTATATAGAAACCAATTACGCTTTCAACAATGCCATGCGTTACGATATTAGTGATCAGACCACTCATTGGCTGGCTGACTCAACTTATACTTCGCAGGTAAATTACGATTATCAAACTCCGGCTCTTTTACAGGTATATGAAGAAAGAGCGCCTGGCATTGAATTAGAGTCCGGTGGGATTTTTAATTCTGTAAGAACTTACGAGCTGCTGATTGATACTTATGACCGGGAAAGAAGAGGATTGGCCATCAGGGCAATGTATAGAACTATAGCGCCCTGGGTAACTGAAAATCCCATCTTCATGCATTTGGTAAGTAAAAATGATGAGCAGGTTCGCAGTGCAATTGACCAATGTGCAGTAACAGGATATGAGGCGGTTATTTTAAGTTTTGGCAGTCATTTGAATATGGAAGATTCATCGGCAGCCAACATACAAAGATGGAAATCGCTTGCAGATTACGCTCACAGCAAAGGAATTAAAATAGGAGGCTATTCATTGTTTAGTTCGAGGAAAATCAGCGATGAAGATGATGTAATAGACCCGAAAACGGGAAAGCCCGGTGGCGCTTTTTTCGGCAATGCACCCTGCTTTGGCAGTAAATGGGGGTTGGCATACCGTGATAAAATAAAATATTTCTTTACACAGACTTCCTTTGATATTTGGGAAAATGACGGTCCTTATCCCGGAGATGTATGCGCATCTACTACGCATCCGGGTCACAAAGGATTGGACGACAGCCAATGGCGGCAAATGGAAATACAAAAGGAATTGTATCATTGGCTCAACGCAAAAGGAGTTTACATCAATGCACCCGATTGGTATTTTTTAGATGGAACGAATAAGACAGGCATTGGTTATCGCGAAGTAAACTTTTCTTTGCCACGCGCAGATCAAAAAATTCTGAATCGTCAAAATATTTTTGATGGTACATGGGAGAAGACTCCTTCAATGGGATGGGGTTTTGTGCCTCTTACCCGTTACCAGGGTGGTGGCCCGGAAGCAGTATTAGAGCCTCTTTCCGAGCACCTTAATGATTACAGGCAATTGATGATGCAATATTACGGAGCCGGAGTCCAGGCTTGTTACCGGGGACCAAGATTATACGATACCGAAAAAACAAAACAGGCCGTAATTGAAGTGATCAACTGGTACAAAAAATACCGGAGGATCCTCAACAGCGATATCATCCATCTTCGGCGGCCTGATGGCAGAGACTGGGACGGTATCCTTCATGTAAATCCTGATCTGAAAAATAAAGGATTGCTGATGTTGTATAATCCGCTCAAAACGAAAATTACGAGAACTATTAAAGTGCCTTTGTATTTCACGGGATTAACAAAGTCAGCAATAATAAAGGAAAAAGAGAGTGATTTCAGAACCTACGTTCTTGATCGAAGATTTGAAATTGAATTAAAATGTAGCCTTGCACCGGAAAGCTATACATGGTATGTAATTCAGTAAGGAATAGAATTTTTTTTTCAGACAGTAGAAAAAGATGCCGTTTTAAATTTCTTCAAAACGGCATCTTTTTTATTTCAAGACCTTCACTTATATATCTCAGGCATTAAACGAATATCCATCCCTGTATTGTCTCCTCACAAATTGATTGGCTTCATCGAAGTTGGTGATCTTCATATTTGCAGCATCCCATAACAATTTCTTCCTTCCTGGGAATTTGCCGTTGCCATCTTTTACGTCCCAACTGCGGAGAGCAAGATTGGCAAAGAGTACAGTCTCAGTAAGTGGCCCTGCATAATCAAAGTTTGAGCTTGTTTTGCCTTTGCCATAGCCTGCGATACAGGCATTTACCCATTGGGCATAGTGGCCTTCACGTCCGCCGGGAACCCGCTCTACCGTTTGTGGCACATTCACTCCTTTGGTTTTTGAAGTAGGCAATAAAGTAGGGTCGTCGCCATAACATCCACACATCATTTTACCTTTGGTTCCCTCTATAATAGCGCCACCATCTGAATTGCCCATTTGTTCATTGGCTCCCAATTCTTCGGGACGTTCCGGCCTGATGTTGCCGTCCATCCATGTAAGCGTTACATCAGGTTTACCATTCTTTCCGGGGAATTTCATTTTTATTGAAGAAGCAACCGGGCAACTTTCGGGGTGATAGGCAGGTGTCCACATCTTTTCATAAATATCAGCCACGCTGCATTCTACTTCTGAAGGATACCCAAGGCCGGCCACTTTAAATGCCGGATCAATAATATGACAACCCATATCTCCCAAGGCACCTGTTCCAAAATCCCAGTAGCCACGCCAGCTAAACGGAACGAAACCATCGTGGTATTCATGAAAAGAGGTGGGGCCTAACCATAAATTCCAATCTAATTCGGCGGGTATATTATCCTTTGTAGTAGGATACCCAGTGCCTTGTGGCCATACAGGACGGTTGGTCCAGCAGCGAATCGTATGGGCATCGCCTATCAGCCCTGCATTGTACCAATCTTCCATCAGCCGCACTCCATCTCCTGATGAACCCTGGTTGCCCATTTGGGTTACCACCTTATACTTCCTGGCCGCTTCTGTTAATACCCTCGCTTCATAAATATCATGGGTCATCGGTTTTTGCACATACACGTGCTTACCCATCTTCATTGCCATTAGCGCGGCAACTGCATGCCCATGATCCGGAATGGATACCGACACCGCATCAATATTTTTTCCTTCCTTATCCAGCATTTCCCTGAAGTCCTTATAATAACTGGCTTTCGGAAAGGCCGCTCTCGTCTTAGCAGAAGATCTGTCGTCCACATCGCAAAGCGTAACTATGTTAGCATTGCCCGATTTAAAAAAATTGGCGATATCACTTTGTCCCTTTCCTCCTGCCCCAATTGATCCGATATTTAGCTTATCACTGGGAGCAACAAACCCCCGGCCCAAAACATGACGTGGTACAATGGTGATGCCGGCAGCGACTAAAGAGCTGTTGCGGATAAAGTTTCTTCGCGAAGAATTTCCTGGTTTGTTATCATTCATACAGAACTGTTTTTTGATTAATGTGAGTAATTTTTTCGAATTAGTGATTCCAATTCAGTTGATTAAAGTTAAGGCTTGTAGATACCCGATAGTTCTTTTTTTTTAGGCAAGCACTTTTTTTCACATTTTATATAGGTCTTTAAAAGAATAAATCTTCGCGGAGGAACTGATAACAAGAAAGAGATTAGAGAAGAATATCCTCCCTATAACTCAACACTGTATTGACACAATCATCTTTCATGAATTTTTCGGTGTTTCACGGTACGTTCGTCAACAATCTTTCAACGTATTTTAATCCATTAAAAAGTTTCAAAGAAGTCAGAATACAAAACAACGGATTAAATCTGTCAAATTGTTTTATCAAACCCTCGACACAGAGTTCGTACATTTAACGAAAAATATAAGTTAGATGAGTGGAGAAATGCATACTTGATCTATTAATACCCACAGAAGAATCGCCATATTTCATAGACTAATGACCAAAGAAGATAAATTAAAAAAGATAAATTATTCTATAATCTGAATCATAAAAAGAAGAAACTATGAATTTAAGAATCTGTTTGCCTCTTTGTCTTTGTGTGCTTTTTTCTTTTACTAAAGCGCAGCCCTCCCACAATAACAACATGACGGTCAATAAGACGAAAAATATGGTAGTTATTTTAATAGATGGTTATCGTTGGCAGGAGCTGTTTAGAGGAGCTGAATTTGATCTTTTGAGAGATAAAAAATACAATCCCAGTGATTCTTTACAACGAATGAAGAAGTATTGGTCTGGTGATTTGAATGAAAGAAGAAAAAAGCTAATGCCCTTTACCTGGAATTATATCGCAAAACATGGACAGATATATGGGAACCGTGATCTCGACAATAAGGTGAATGTGTTGAACCCCTATTGGTTCTCTTATCCCGGGCGCGCAGAAGTTTTAAGTGGCTTTGTAGATACAGCGATCAATTCAAACGAATATCCAAGTAATCCAAATACCAATGTGCTTGAATTTATCAACAGTCAAAAAGGATACGAAGGAAAGGTGGCTACTTTCGCATGCTGGAGAGCTACCGGCAGGTGTCTTCGCAAAGATAAAAGTAGTATGCTTATTAACGTTCCCTGGGAAGATATTCAGGGAGATCAACTTTCTGAAGCTGAAGTATTAGCCAATGAAATGCAACATTTTATACCTCAGATTTGGGGAGACGATGAACGTTTAGATGCTAATGTTTATGCACTGGCAAAATCATACATTCTTGCAAGCCATCCAAAAGTTACTTACATAGATTTTGGCGATCCTGATGAGTACGCCCATTCGGGTAAGTATGAAAGTTATTTGGATGATATTTTTAATTTAGACGCAATGATTGGATCATTGTGGACCAGTATGCAAAAGAATCAGTTTTATAAGAACAATACCACCTTTTTTATAGTGCCTGACCATGGCAGAGGCGAAGGCCCGCAATGGACCAGCCATGGAAGCGGAACACCTCATTCCAATGAAACATGGTTTATGGTGATGGGACCTGATACAAAGCCTTTGGGTGAAATGAAAGCCAAAGAACAAGTCTTTCAGACACAATATGCAAAGACTATCGCAGCTTTATTGGGATTTGACTATAAAATTTTAGGTAAGGTTTTAGGAAAAGAGATTAAGCGAGTCAAGGATGACTGATGTTTTTTACTTCTTATTGTCATAGCAGCATACAAGGTTTTACTCACTTATTTTTGGGTTTGACAAAAGGCGTTTTAAGAAGCTATTGGCAGGTACGCCAACAGTAGCAGTAGAAAGACATTTAGTTTTACCCTTAACTTATGAGAGAATATCGAAACCAATATCAGATATTTTTTTTCGGATGGGTACTTTTATCCTCTTCCTGCGCTACCATCTTAAATCAGCCTAAAAACAGGAAATTACAATTCGGTAGGAAGGTTCCCTTGTGCTCCGGGTAGGGGTGAAATACTTTTATAAACGCGATCAATATCTCTCATTAAACTTCGGAGCGGCAATAGATGCATTTGGCGAAGATTTTGGTCCGGATTATCGTGAGTTGTGAAAATATTTGTTGATGGTAAAACAATTCATTCTTCTCGATTAATCAGTAAACGGTCCATTACCATTTACCTTTAAACGAAAACCATTATGATAAAAAGATCATCCTGCGTCCCACAATCTTTAACATGTGGTTACAAAAAATATCTTTTCCTTCTTTTTATACAATTGGTCATTATCAGTTGCGATGTCAAAGCCCAGAATAAAGTTTCAGAGAAAGTTATGAAACAGGTATATAGAGAGGTAAAGACACCGTTTAAATACGGCATTGTACTTGCTGCGCCTGACTCTTCAAAAATGGTGGACAGTCCGACTATATTTCGCCTGAATGAGAAATGGTTTATGACCTATATTATTTTTGATGGTACTGGATATGAAACCTGGATTGCCCAAAGTGATGACCTTTTGCACTGGGACACAAAAGGAAAGATTATGTCTTTCTCAAAGAATACCTGGGATGCAAATCAAAAGGCAGGCTATCCAGCATTAATAGATATGACATGGGGTGGAAGTTATGAACCAAAGAAGTATGAAGGAAGTTATTGGATATCTTATCTTGGCGGCTCAAAAAGAGGTTATGAAGCAGGACAATTAGCAGTAGGAATGGCCTATACAAAAGATTTCAGTGCAACTCATGAATTAATAAGAATTTCTAAACCAGCATTATCCCCGACCGATCCGGCAGCAAGATGGTATGATAATAAAACCATTTTTAAAAGTTCAGTTATATACGATTCCGCTAAAAAAACAGGTAATTCTTTTATCATGTACTATAATGCAGCAGGAAACCCAACCGGTGTAAGGAAAAATAGTTTTGAAAGCATTGCTATGGCAGTTTCTAAAGATATGCTTCATTGGAGTCGCTTCGGTGAAAAGCCAATTATTACAAAGGGCAGGGGAATTTCCGGCGATGCGCAAATTGTAAAAATGGATAATCTCTATGTGTTATTTTATTTCGGGCATGACTGGATAGATGGCACTAATTCAGCATTTGATCGTTTTGCCTGTTCCTATGATTTAGTAAACTGGACACAATGGAGGGGTGCCAATCTAGTCGAACCTTCAGAGCCATTTGACAGTCATTATGCTCACAAGCCATGGATGATCAAATGGAAGGGAGTGGTATATCATTTTTACAATGCAGTAGGTGCAAAGGGAAGAGTTATAGCTTTAGCTACTTCAAAGGATTTAAAATATTAGTTTAACAATTACCTTAACAAAAATTTCATCTTTTCGGTATAATATTTTTACAAAAAGATGCACTGTCGTGTCAATTTAAAATCGCCGGCTATAATTCTTTTTAACTTTATACAGGTCTTATTGTTAGTAAATTGACAGGTCTCCCCCGAACAAAAAAAATTGCAGATATCAACAGCAGGCAATTCTCAATCCTTAATCCCTTGCTCTTCTTTTAAACCTGGCCCACAACCTGCAAATTTTGGATAACTTTAAATCATTTTAAAATATTATTTTACAAAAAGCGTTTTCAAGAAGCTATTAGCGGAGATGCCAATAGCAGTAGGAAGACATTTATTTTACCCGTAGCGTTATGAGAAGATATTGTAATCAATACCAAATAGTTTTTTTCGGATTGGCACTCCTATCTTCTTCCTGTGCTACCATTTTAAATCAGCCTATACAAAAAGTGGCTATAGCAACAGATAAAAACATTAAAGCTGTATCTATCATCAAAAGCCTTTCGGTTGATAGTTCTTTAATAAGGATCGATGCTCCGAGGTTTTATTATATGGTACGAAGCCCTAAACCGCTTGAGGTCGAGCTTCAGCTTGACAGTACTCAAAAAACGGTATTTCTAAAAGCAAGAAATTCATTTGCTTATTGGGCTAATATATATTGCAATTATGGTATTGGTATGTTGGTGGACAGAGATAATACAAAACGATACGCGTACCCCGGAAATAATTATTTTACTCTTAAAGACACAACTATCAAAAGATATGCTTTTGCCCCGGTAAGAAAAGGGACGATAAATCTTTCACTATCACTGCCTCTTCCATCTTTTTTTAGTCTTCAGTCAGAAACTGGAAATTACAATTCGGTGGGTGCTCTTGGGCTTCAGGCAGGAGTTGATTATTTTTATAAACGTGATCAATATCTCTCATTAAACTTCGGGGCGGCCATAGATGCGTTTGACGAATATTTTGGCCCTGGCTATCGTGAGTTTGGAACAGTACTATTTACCAATATAATGAACAATAATGTGGTTGGAAGATTTGATTTCGGCTATGGAATCAATCTTTCAAAATTACAATGGAGAAGAACAACGATAGCAGACACTATCAATTTAGACCAATCTATAAAAAGCACAGCGTTAGGCTTTAGTCTCTCGACACAATATCGTTTTGGCAACTATTTCAGGTTAGGATTTTTATATCAGCCGGATCTTTTGAGATTAGGCAATTCGCCTGCACTAAAATATCAGCATTATATTTCAATAAACTGTACCTGGAAAATACCTTTAAAAAATGCTATAGTAAAATAAAACGCAGTACGTACTCTAGTAAACGATTCCCTCTTAACCTCCATCTCCCGATTTCGTTTTAAATTTGCGCAATGCCGGAAAAACAAAAGCGTAAAAAATTACTGGACCTTGGTATCCTGAAAAAGGTTTTTGCTTTTGCGCTGCCATATAAAAATAAAATCTACATTTCGATTTTTCTTTCTATAGTTCTTGCGGTTCTTTCTCCGCTAAGGCCTTACCTGATCCAATACACCTTAAATGTATTTATAAAAGATAAGAATATGTATTGGCTTATTCTTATTACTATTATCCAGGTAGGAATGTTACTGTTGGAAACTGCATTACGATTTTATTTCGGTTTCATCACTTCCTGGCTGGGGCAGACTGTTGTAAAGGATCTCAGGGTTACAGTCTATAAAAAAGTGCTGAATTTAAATCTTTCCCAGTTCGATAAAACACCGATTGGCACATTGACCACAAGAACTATTAATGACATAGAATCCATTAACGATATTTTTTCTAACGGGCTTATTCCTATTATCTCAGACATGCTGTCTATTATTTCTATACTGTTATTTATGTTTGGCGTGGATTGGCGGTTGTCTTTGATAAGCCTTGCGCCTTTCCCTATTCTGATCATCGCTACCTATTATTTTAAGGAAAGTGTCAACAAATCTTTTATAAAAGTAAGGAATGCGGTAGCGGCGTTAAATGCTTTTGTGCAGGAACATATCACAGGCATGAGTGTAGTGCAGGCTTTCGCGGTAGAAGATAAAGAGTTTAATAAGTTTACCGCTATCAACAAGCAACATCGTAATGCTAATATTAAAGCCATATTTGCTTACTCTGTATTTTTTCCGATTGTTGAAATCATATTAGCATTTTCTATCGGTCTTTTGGTTTGGTGGGGAGGTAATTATTCGGCAGATGCCGGAGTAATTATTTCATTCATTATGTACCTCAATTTATTATTCAGGCCGCTGCGGCAGATAGCTGATAAATTTAATGTGCTTCAGATGGGTATGGTGGCGAGCGAAAGAGTTTTTAAGGTGTTGGCAAATGAAGATGTCACAGCCAACAAGCTACATGCGATAGATCATGGACTGACGAAAGGGCAAATTGAATTCAAAAATGTGTGGTTCGCTTATAATAAAAATGATTATGTATTAAAGAATATTAATTTTTCCATTGAACAAGGAGAAACTCTAGCCATTGTCGGCCATACCGGTAGTGGCAAAACTTCTATTATCAGCCTTTTGAATCGTCTTTATCCAATCACTA
>JBDTJI010000255.1:0-17131 GCA_039935935.1 Ginsengibacter sp.
GAGTCGCCAAAAACGCATCTGCGAACGATATAAAGAAAGCATATCGAAAACTCGCAAGAAAATTACACCCTGACGTGAATCCCAATGATAAAGAGGCGCATAAAAAATTCCAACAAATCAACGAGGCTAATGAAGTATTAAGCGATCCGGATAAAAGAAAAAAATATGACCAATATGGTGAAAACTGGAAGCATGCTGATCAATATGAGCACGCCCGCCAGCAACAAGGTCAACAGGGAGGGAGTTTTGGCGGTCAGGGATATACCTATTCATCTGCTGATGAAGGAGACTTCTCTGATTTTTTCGAGTCACTTTTTGGTGGAGCAAGAAGCAGGCGAAGCCAGGCAAAATACAGAGGTCAGGATTATAATGCAGAATTACAGCTTTCTCTTGAAGATGCCTATAGCACGCGCAAGCAAACGTTAACTGTTAACGGAAAAAATGTTCGGATTACGATCCCCGCAGGTGTAGAAAACGGACAGCAAATTAAACTAAAAGGATATGGCAGCCCTGGAGTTAATGGAGGTCCCAATGGAGACTTATTTATCACGTTCGTAATAAAACCCGATACTACTTTGAGACGAGAAGGAAATGACCTGTACAGGAACGAAGACATAGATCTTTATACTGCCTTGCTCGGGGGAGAAAAAACGATTGAGACCCTCAGCAGCAAAATAAAACTTAAGGTGACTCCTGAAACACAAAATGGCACCCGTATCAGGCTAAAAGGAAAGGGGTTTCCTGTGTACAAAAAGGAAGGACAATTTGGCGATTTATACATTACATGGAATGTAAAACTCCCCACCAACCTGACAGCCAAACAGAAAGAATTATTTACTGAATTATCAAAATTATCATCTTAAATTTTTCAATATGGACAAAGATGAATTAATACCGGCAGAGGACTTTTGCATGTATCATAATGTTGAATATTCTTTTATCAGTTCACTACGAGATTCAGGACTGATAAGCATTACATCTGTTGAGCGTTCTACTTACATCTCTGCTGATGAAATACAAAAACTTGAAAAGCTGGTACGGCTACATTACGATCTCGACATTAACCTGGAAGGAATAGAAACCATTTATCATCTCCTGGAAAAGATTGAAAAAATGCAAAAAGAAATTCTGTATTTAAAAAACAGAATGCCTGATCAACACATCGATAAATTTTAAACCTTCGGTTGCATATTCTTTTGTTATGCCTTGAATGGCCATTCCTTTTGCACTCTTGCCTTTATAAAATAAACAAATGTGCCAATTAATATTACCAGCAGTCCGCTAATCATCAATTGACTACCAGTTGAGATTAAAATGAAAATCCACATAGCAATGGCAAGGATAACCGGCAAAGGAAACAACGGCATTTTGTAAGGAAATTGTTCTTTATTCTTTTTGCTTCTCAAAATCAATAATCCTATTGCCTGCCCTATAAATTGTATTAAAATACGCATAGCGAGTATGGCACTGATCACCTGGCTTAATCTCAGAAACAAACTGAAAATAAATGCTACGCTTCCTAAAAACAATACCGATACATAGGGGAAATTTTTAGTTGGATGTAGCCGGGCAAATATCTTAAAGAATTCCCCATCCTTGGCTGCTGCATAGGGAATACGGCTATAACCCAACGTCGCGGAGAAAACAGATGAAAAAGCTACCAACAAAATAAGACAGGTCACAATATCTGCAGCTGCATGTCCCAGCAATTTTTCCATAAACTCGCTGATTACAAAATCGCTTTCTTTAGCTTGTTGCCACGGAATCACACTTACTACGCTTACGTTCATAAGCAAATAGAGAATGGAAATACCAATGATGGAAATAAACATACTTCGGGGAATATTCCTGGACGGATTTTTTATCTCGCTACCGAGGTGGCACACATTGTAGTAACCCAGATAACTGTACATGGATTTTACACTTGCAAAACCGATGGCTGTAACAAAAGCATAATCAAGTGTAAGGCCTGAATTGATATTTCTCACAGGCTCTAAAAAATTACCGTGTGCAATTCCACTTGCAATGATCCAGAACATGGTTATAATAACGCCGCACCATAAAAAGATACTGATCTTTCCGATTGCATCTATTTTTCTGTATAATAAAATTACGATCAAGACTACCACTCCCCCACTTACCATTTTCTCTGTAACATTAGTAAGTGGAACCAGGAATGAGAAATATTTTGAAAACCCGATTGCTGCAGATGCTATGACCAGCGGAGCCTGAATCATCGTCTGCCACACGAATAAAAAGCTCATCATTTTACCAGCCTTGTTTTTACCATAAGCTTCTTTTAAAAAATTGTAACTGCCTCCGGCTTTTGGGTAAGCAGCGCCTAACTCGCTCCAAACCATACCGTCCACAATTGATAAAAAAGCACCCGCAATCCAGGCATATAAAAAATACGGGCCATTCATCATCCCTATTACTAACGGCAATGTAATGAAAGGACCTATCCCCACCATATCAATCATATTAATAGCAGAAGCCTGCCATAAGCCAAGCCGCCGTTCGAGTGCTGCCATATTAAACCTGTTGACGTAAGTGTGTGATAAAAATTTTAAAAGATAAAAATACAACCCAAATAGCAAAATCATTTCTGTACTTGAAAATAATAAGCGTCACCTTTCATAGAAAGATGTAGAAAGTCTACTGACATCTTCCTGCCCATTTATCCAAACTGAATTTCACCCTGAATTACAGCAATCAAAACGTGGTATCAATCAAAAATACCATTGATGTAAAAAGCCACATGAAACAAACGATGTTATCTATTCTATTTAATTTAAAACTCCTTTGATATGTGAAAAGGTATATTTTTGTCTCAGTCGAAAACATATCTTTTAAATGCTAAATCAATAATTGTTATGGTGACCACTAATTTTTCTGACACACTTGAAAAAATTCCTGTAGAGATTTTTAAAACCCCAAAAGAAGGATCCGTATATGTCGCGCAATTAATTGCAATCCTGATCAAAGAAAAAAACTCCCAGGGCAAAAAAGCGGTAATCGGGCTTGCCACCGGATCTACCCCTAAATCATTATATGAAGAATTGGTAAGAATGCACAATGAAGAAGGATTGAGCTTTAAAGATGTGATCACTTTTAATCTTGACCAATATTACCCGATGGAAGCTGATGCGCTTAACAGCTATCATTATTTTATGCGCAAATATTTATTTGAGCAAACGGATATTGATCCGCAGAATTATTTTTTACCTAATGGTATGGTCTCTAAAGATAAGATCAAACAACATTGTGCTGATTATGAAAGAAAAATTCAAGAAGCAGGTGGTATCGACTTACAGATTCTCGGAATCGGCACTAATGGGCATATCGGGTTTAATGAACCTGGCTCCACAATATATTCCAAGACAAGGCTGATTGCCTTGGATAACTCAACCAGGATTGCCAATTCACGAGAATTTGGTAACGTGTCGGAAGTACCGCGAATGGCTATTAGCATGGGCATTAGCACTATTCTGAAATCACATCGCATCATATTAATGGCCTGGGGCAAAACCAAGGCACCAGTAATAAAAAAAGCAGTAGAGGGTAAATCAACGGAAGAAATTCCTGCATCACTTTTGCAACACCATGACAACTGTTCATTTGTACTGGATGAAGAAGCCGCATCGGAATTGACGCGCATTAAATCGCCGTGGCTTGCAGGTGAATGTGAATGGACACCCCAAATTATCAAACGGGCAGTAATCAACATGGCAACTGAATTAAATAAGCCAGTGCTGAGCCTTACTGATCATGACTATAATGAATTTGGATTAAGTGATTTATTGGTAGAAAAAGGGAATGCTTATGATATTAATCTTGAAGTATATTATATGCTGCGCGATTCCATCACCGGATGGCCGGGTGGTAAGCCCAACGCTATCATGCCTAACCATCCTGAAAGGAGCGAGCCCTACCCTAAAAGATCTTTAATTTTTTCACCTCATCCTGATGATGACATTATCAGCATGGGCGGCACGTTTATGCGGTTGCACGATCAGGGCCATGATGTGCATGTCGCTTATCAGACCAGTGGAAATATTGCGGTGACAGATGAGTTTGTGACAAGGTTCCTGGATTTTGCTGTAGGATTTGAAAAAATATTTCATATCGATGACACCATCAGCAAAAAAATATTTGATTCATCTTCCAATTTTTTAGAACATAAGAAATCAAGTGAAAAGGATAGCCCTGAGATCAGGGAAATTAAAGGATTGATACGACGCTGCGAGGCGCGTGCTACCTGTAAATATGTTGGGCTTAAAAATGAACAAATTCACTTTATGAATCTTCCGTTCTATGAAACGGGAACCATTGAAAAAAAGCCAATGGGCAAAGAAGATGTAGAACTAACGGTAACGCTAATGCGTAAAATAAAACCTCAGCAAATTTTCTGCGCGGGTGATCTTGCTGATCCGCATGGCACTCATAAAGTTTGCCTTGACATCATTCTTGCAGCTTTGGAAGTAATTAAAAAAGAAAAAGACAATGAATGGTTAAGTGATTGCTACATCTGGCTTTACAAGGGAGCATGGGAAGAGTGGTCTATTAGTGAAATTGAAATGGCAGTGCCCATGAGCCCGGAGCAGGTGAGAAAAAAACGCTATGGCATTTTTATTCATCAGTCACAGAAGGATTCTGTGCCTTTCCAGGGGAATGATGAAAGAGAATTCTGGCAAAGAGCTGAAGAAAGAAATGCCAATACGGCTAATTTGTATGCAAGCCTGGGGCTTACCAAATACGCAGCCATGGAAGCTTTCGTAAGAATGAAAATATAATAGAAGTCGGAAGCAAGACAGAAGAAGCAAGTAGCAAGAAGCAAACTTATAAGTAAACCAATGCTACTGTAGTTTTCGGTTGGTAACCATCAGACAGAGATCAGTTAAATTATTATATTCATCATTATCTTACTGTTCGGTTTCAGTTTGTTATAGAGGTTTGCAAAGAAATAACTTTTGGTTTAATTCATTATTCAACAAAATGATCGCGGGTTGTATTTTGCCCACTCCAAATTTTTTTAGAGGTCCAGTCTTCATCTTTTCGTTGCCAAAAAGCATCTGCAGGAGAAAGGCCGAGCATCATAAAACCCTCCGAACATAAATACAAACTACCGGTGGAGATATAGGCTTCTCCCATCTTTGGCTGATGGCCATAAACACCAATCTGCAACCAGCCATTTTTATCAAAAGTACCGGGTGCTTCCACTTGCTTCCGGATCACTGCATAAAGGGCAGCACGCACTTGTTGGGGTTTTATACTAGTTGATAGTTCGTGCATCAGCGCTATTTGAGCCAACAATTGAAACGCGCCAAAACGATAGGTACAAGATCGTCCTATTACAGGATAGGTTCCAATGGGCGAGATAAGCATTTCCTGTATCTCTGCATAACGACGGGCACGTTTTAGCACTAAATCATATTTGCTTTGTATTTCTGTGTCAGTAATATGATGAAGGCTATCTGATTCCAGTATAGTTTTCAACACATCGATCAACATCGGTTGCATTACATAGCTGTTATAATAATCCCAGTGAAAATTGGGGCCATCCCCGTAAGTGCCATCGCCTTTATAAAAGCCCAGGCATTTGTCCACATAGCCCATCGTTAATTCACGATCAAAAGAGCCGCTAAATTTCAAAAGAGCTGCTTCGATGGTTGCGCTAAACATTACCCAATTGTTTTGTGCATGGCTAGTTTCACTGCATTTTTTAAGCGCAGCTATAACATTTGCTTTTGTGGTATTACTTAATGGATCCCATAACTGTTGAGGTGCGCGAAGCAGCGCCTGGGCTAAGAATGCAGCATCTACAATAGGCTGACCATAAGAACTAAAGTTCATATAATCAGGCCCCGTGGAATCAGTAGCATTGTGCAAACACACTCTCGATAAGTCAATGTATTTTTTTCTTAATCGACCTTCCGGTGTATTCGCAGTCCCTAATTCCAACCACGGCGCTATCCCTGAAAGAAGCCGTCCAAATGCCTCCAAATGGGTGAATTGTTCCCTGCCTTTACCTGAAGATTCAACAGGCATATTCTTTTTTAATTCGTTTTTACTTAATGCAGTCAATACAGGATCGGCAATCTTTATCATAGTCTTTACCAGGTAAGCTCTTTCGTTAAGACCCGCATTGGTTTTATCTGTTAATCTCTGAGTAAATGCTATTAGATAAATAAAAATGAACAAGCATGAGAATAATATTTTCTTCATTGAAATGATTTTATAAAATGATGATAAAAAAACCGGATGTAAAGTTGACCTGGTAATTGGCATTTGTTCTTCATTATCTTTTTCTTGGCTGGATAATTTAAAAATATTTTATAGAATGATATTGATTGAAGATAATGACTTTATAAAATATGATCTGTACAGGAACTGTCAAATTTTTTGACTCAACGCAATTATCGTTTTATACAAAATTGAAAAGAATGGAATCGTCGTTTGAAATTTTATCAATAAATAATTATTACTATCTGATTTTTATATTGGTATGTTCAGCATTTCAACTTGTAAAAGTCAATCTCAGCCTGGTGTCTATGCCCGGGTTAAATTCTCCTTGCTATTCATTTACATCTGAGTTTAGGTTATCCAAATAACTATAAGAGTTGTGATTTGCTTTCAAGAATTTTTATAACTTAGCTCTTTCACATCAGGATGTCTAAACAGTTCAGTATCTCGCTATGAATAACATCAAAATAGCAACAGCACAATTTGAAAACAAAAGTGGCGATAAGAATTACAATCTTTCCGTGATAGAAAAGCTATCGGGAAAAGCCGCCGGTGAAGGTTCTCACGTGATTGCATTTCACGAATGTTCTATTACCGGATATACTTTTGCATCACACCTTTCCAAAGAACAAATGCTTGATGTGGCAGAATTAATACCCAAAGGAGAAAGCATTTTAAAACTAACGAATATTGCAAAAAGGTTGGGCATTACTATATTGGCCGGCCTCTTTGAAAAAGACGGAGACGACAATTTATTCAATACGTATGTGTGTGTTGATAAAAATGGCCTCATTGCGAAACACCGAAAACTGCATCCTTTCATTAACCCACATCTCACAGCAGGGCAAGGGTATTGCCTATTTGAGATCCATGGCTGGAAATGTGGTATCCTTACCTGCTATGACAATAACATCATTGAAAATGTAAGAGCCACTACCCTGTTGGGAGCCAATATCATTTTTATGCCACATGTCACTATGTGCACGCCCTCTACCAGGCCGGGAGCGGGATTTGTTGATCCCCGACTTTGGGTAAACCGCGAAGCCGACCCCACCTCCTTGCGTTTAGAATTTGACGGAATGAAAGGACGCGCGTGGCTGATGAAATGGCTGCCCTCAAGAGCTTATGACAATGGAATATATGTGGTATTTTCCAATCCAATCGGCATGGACGATGACCAGTTGAAAAATGGCTGTTCGATGATCATAGATCCTTTTGGTGATAGTCTTGCCGAATGTCGTTCGTTTGATGATAGTTTTGTCACGGCTATAATTACTCCTGAAAAACTGATCCAGGCTGGCGGACACAGATACATAAAAGCGAGGCGGCCAGAGTTATACAAAGATATTCTTGGACAAAGCCATACTTCTGAACAAAAAGTGGCATGGCGAAACCCGGAATAAAGAATTAGGATTAGGCAGGCCACGAATTACTCAAATTAACACGAATTTTCAGACGCTTTAAAGCGAATTTTTTATTGTTGAGACCTGCAAATTCCACTTAAATTTTTTCCTACAATATCATTGTGTTCCGTCGTCTGGTCTCCTAACCAACCGCTTCGAACAATACAAAATCTTGCTTAAATCCCATTGGACAGGAGAGCAGACGGGTGCCGGCTTGATAAATATTAGCTACTCCTCCAATACCCTATCTTTCACTACCATTAAATCGCTAATACCTACAGTAATAGGTACTGCCCCTACCTGCACTATGGCTTTCTTTCCACGGATGTTCGTGACGACACCTACCTGGCGATTAGCAGTCATGATTACTTTGTCACCCTGCTTTACAGACTCATTACTCTCAATATATTTACTGTCAATTTTCTGTTGCTTCTTTTTAAGGATCTGTTTCTCTGGTTGTTTAAAAAGCAACGCCTGCATCATTTTGATCACTTTGCTTTTATCGTCGGTTTTTCTCCATTCTATTAATAGCGTCTTAAGTTGACGGTCTGTTTCTTTGAGGTAAATAAGTTTTGTTTCGTTGATCTGGTTTTGCTCCTTTAATAATTCTACCTGTTGTTGATGCTTTTGTTTTTGAATCACCTGGTGCATTTCCTTTTGCAGCTTCTCGTTTTCTTTTAAAAGCATATCAAGCTTCCTTTTTTCCGCCTGTATTTGTTGCTGATCCTGCTCTGTACTATTGAGTAATTTATCAAGAGAAAAATGATCTTCATCTACCAATTTCCGGGCTTTAGTAATGAGGTGCTGTGGCAATCCTATGCGCTCAGCAATGGAAAAAGTGTAAGAGCTGCCGGGTTTCCCGATGATGAGTTGATACAGGGGCTGCAGATGTTTTTCATCAAAGGCCATCGCTCCATTGATGATACCGTTTACTTTGTTGGCCATCACCTTCAGGTTCAGGTAATGCGTGGTTACCAATCCTAATGAATGTTTCCTGGCCAGCTCTTCCATGATCACTTCGGCAAAAGCACCGCCAAGGTTAGGGTCGCTGCCACTACCCAGTTCATCTATAAAGAATAAAGTTTTCCCATTGGCATTCTCCATGAAATATTTCATGTTGATGAGATGGGAAGAATAAGTGCTAAGTTCAAATTCGAGGCTTTGCGTGTCGCCGATATGGATCATCAGTTGTTTAAAGATCCCGAACTCACTATCATGGCTACACGAAACCAACAGGCCGGCCTGGAGCATCATTTGTAAGAGTCCAACGGTTTTTAAAGTAACGGTTTTGCCGCCGGCATTTGGCCCGCTGATCACCAATATCCTGTTCTTATCATCTAAAGAAAGATTTACCGGGATAGTAGGCTTTTTTAGTCTTTCATTATAAATAAAAAGAAGCGGATGAAAAGCGTTTACAAGCTTAATAGTTGGTTGATCCTGCAAGGAAGGAAGGCACCCATGGTACTCCTGCGCCATCCTGGCTTTGGCTCTCACGAAATCATATTCCCCTATGATCTGGTGATAAATATCGAGAAGCGAATGATACGCACGCATCTTTGTGGTGAGCTTTTGCAGGATCACATACACTTCTTTGCGCTCTTCATTTTCCAACGAAAGAATATCATTATTCAAATGGGTAGTTTCTTCCGGTTCAATAAATGCAGTCCTGCGGCTGTCGCTTTCGCCATGCAGGATTCCTTTCACCATTCTTTTTTGTTCCGCAAAAACAGCCAGCACCTTTCTTCCGTTCATAAAGCTCTCTTCAATATCGGTGAGGTAACCTTCCTTTCTTAATTTGCTTACAATCCGTGCAAATACCTTTTTAAGCTCTATTTTCTTCCTGTATAAAGACATCCTGATGTCAGCAAGCTTTTCTGAAGCGCTGTCTTTTACAATGCCGTATTCATCAAGGATTTCATCTATTAAAAGTGCTATGATTTTCTCAAAATAAGTCTCTTCGATAATCAATGCAAGAGAAGGATAGGCGATCTTTCTATCCGGCGTAAACCAACGAAATAACTGGTTGATAGCATTCGCCAACTTCTTTATTTGTAAAAATTGCTCCCCTGAAAGTACGGAAGCTTCAATGCTCAGTAATTTTAGTTCTTTGGAAAGGTTTAAGACTGCATCATCCGGAAAATACAAATGGTTTTCAAAAAGCAATTTGTATTCATGGGTTTGCAGAAGTTGGGGTTCTATAAATTTTTTATGAGTATGAATTCTTAAATCTTCTGCCTTGTTGCGTGCATACTCCGAACGGCAATGTGCAGTAAGCAATAATTTTATTTTATCAAATTCCAATTGTTGTGGCGCAGTCTCAGGAAATAATTTCATCTGTTTAAGGGTGCGAAATTTTTAAAGCAAAGTTAGGATAAGTTGACAATTGTAGTGTTGGGCTGAATGTGATGCGTTAATTATTCAATTGAACAGTTCCTTCAGTTAAAAAATTCTTTAAAAGTATCCCGGCAACCTGGAAAAATTTTGGTTTTAATTTACAATTCTACGGTCAGTAGTTTCTCGCCAAGAACGGGTAACCCTTTTTCAATTTCTTTTTTACGTCCATCCGATGGTTTTTTAATTCCATAAATATATTTAACAAGAAGGCTTTTATTGATAAATATTTGATTTGCCAATGCAAAAATATTTATTTCGGGAAACTGTTTTAATGTTCGGGCCACTGCAATGTTAAAATCCGGTTCCGCAGTGCTAAAGAAACTATTGATATGAATGTCTTCATCCAGTTCATCCCACCTGATATCGGTTTTATCTTTTCCTATTTTATAACTTTTACGATGCTTATCATTTGCTGCTTTTAGAATTGGAAATGCTTCCAAAGGACGACTATAAATTTCGCTATTGTTGGTTTCCATGTAAATCCGGTTTCTTTCAAACCATATCTTTTTAATTGTGTTCATTTGATTTGATTTAATTACCGTGGTATTCATTCCAACGTGCTATTATAATTTCTCTATTTTCATAAATAATTTTTTAATAAGATAGGAATAAAATTTATCCCTCATCTAGGTTGGAAGGTTGGCAACAATAATGATTATTGAGCGGAAGAAAGGAATACCATTTTCCTTCTAATCTTAATTTCTAATTTTTATCTTGCACCCAATGCAACGAAATTCAAATTGCAGTTGTCAACTTATAAATAAAAAAAATTATGAAAAACAGAATATCGTTGGCGTTAGCTATAATCGGAGTAGTCGTTCTTTTTACGGCATGTACAAAAGCTAATATTGAAACCGGTAAAGAGAAAATTGTTGCGCTACATGATTGTACCCCGCAGTCAGTTGACTCTTATATTTGTTTCGACTCTTTGCTGACAGATAGCAGATGTCCCAAAGATGTGGAATGCGTATGGCAGGGGACAGCTTTGATAAAGGTAACATTTTCGGAAATGAGTAATTCACACCAGTTTGTTATGTCTTTAAAAGGCTACCCGGATCTTGGCTACCCAAGCGATACTAGTATTAACGGCCACAGAATCATCTTTACAGATCTAACACCTCACCCTGTCAGCAATAGCCCCCAGCCCAAAGAAGTGAAAGCTTTTTTTAATATCTCAGAGTAGTTTAGGCAGAATATGGCGTCGATTAAATGCAGCCATTTTCATTTTTAATGTCAATCTGAAATGGCTTCAAGAATTTGCCGATAAAAGAACAATTTTCCTAAAACAGTTTGGCTACAAACTATCTGGCACGGTAAATGGAAATTGTCAGTAATCGGACAATTCCTTAACAGCAACGTGCCTATTTCAGCAAATTATATTTTGATGGGATGCGATGCCCTAATGACGTATATAACAAGAATTATAAACGCATTGTCCGGCAATCTTCGATTTTTTTTTAAACTTCCTGAAAAGAATAAAGTAGTTTAGAGCCCTCGTATGGTAGAGATTAAATACTATTTATTTTTAACCCAATTATTTCAAATGAGAAAAAGAGTCATTTTTTTCCTTGTATGCTATGCGTTTGCATCCCTGAATATAGCAAATGGACAAACATCCTGGAAACCGGTAAAAGGTACTTTGACCACTCCATGGACGAATAAAGTAAATCCTGAAAAAGTGCTTCCTGATTATCCGCGGCCTCAAATGGTGCGTGAAGGATGGCAAAATTTAAATGGTCTTTGGAACTACGCAATCACACCGATATTGGAGGATAAACCCACAGAATGGCAGGGAAAAATATTGGTTCCTTTCTCCATTGAATCTGACTTGTCGGGTGTTAAAAAAGCAGTTGGCCCTGAAGAAATACTTTGGTATCAACGTGCTTTCACCGCAGCTAACCTGCCGAACAAAAGATTGTTACTGCACTTTGGCGCTGTGGACTGGAAAACTACCGTATGGATCAATGGCAAAAAAGTAGGAACCCACCAGGGTGGCTACGATGCTTTTTCGTTTGATATTACGTCGGCACTTCGGAAAGGTCAGCAGCAAATAGTGGTTAAGGTATGGGACCCAACTGATAAAGGATTTCAACCTATAGGCAAGCAAACGCTGAATCCACGGGGCATTTGGTACACCTCTACCACCGGCATTTGGCAAACAGTCTGGCTTGAGACCGTACCTCAAAATGCAATTGAACATTTAAAGATCACTCCTGATATTGATGCTAAAACCGCTTCAGTGATTGTTTCAGCCACTGATCAGGCCACTGGTTATTCGGTCAGAGCCACTGCGTTTGACCAAGGTAAAAAAGTTTCAGAAACGAAAGGAGCCTTAAATGAGCCTTTGACATTACAGATAGGCGATATGAAGCACTGGTCTCCTGATGATCCATTTTTATATGATCTCAGTGTTTCATTATATCATAATGGACAAAAAGTAGATGAAGTAAAAAGCTATTTTGGTATGCGCAAAATAAGTTTGCAGAAAGATGATAAAGGAATACCCAGGTTGTTTTTAAATAATAAAGCTTTATTTCAATTTGGACCTTTGGACCAGGGTTTCTGGCCTGATGGCATCTATACGGCTCCTACCGATGAGGCTTTGAAATTTGATATTCAATCCACAAGGGATTGGGGTTTTAATTTGATCAGGAAGCATGTAAAAGTAGAGCCTCAGCGCTGGTATTACTGGTGCGATAAAATAGGTATGCTTGTATGGCAGGATATGCCGAGTGGAGATAAACACATTCAGCCTAAGGACCCGGATATTCAAAGAGTAGCACAATCCTCTTACAATTTTAAAAAGGAATGGAAGAATCTGATCGATGAACATTACAATCATCCATCCATCGTTACATGGGTTCCGTTTAACGAAGGATGGGGGCAGTATGAAACGGCAGCCATAGTAGAGTTAACCAAAAAATTAGACCCGACCCGGTTGGTAAATGCAACCACCGGTTGGTCAGATCGAAATACAGGAGACATGTATGATAAGCACGATTATCCGGGGCCGGGCATGTTTCCGGTGAGTAGTGACAGGGCTTCCGTGTTGGGAGAATTTGGTGGACAGGCATTGGTAGTAAAGGACCATATCTGGCTCACCGATTTTAGCAAAGCTCCTAATCATTTTAAAACCTCTCAATCTAAATCAGCTCTTCATGAAAAATACGATGTGATGATGGATAGCCTGATGCAATTAAAAAAGAAAGGCCTGGCTGCTGCAGTTTATACACAAACGACGGACGTAGAAATTGAAGTAAACGGAATAATGACGTACGACAGGAAGGTGTTTAAATTTGATAAGGACCATTTTAAGAAGATCAACAGTGAGGTGATAATGGATGAATAAGTGTTGATAAAAAGTAATTTTAGATTAAAGCAAACGAATTCATTTTTTATCAACAACCCAGCTAGATTATTAGGCATGGAGTACTTTTATAATTGGATGCTGAATCAAGAAAAAATTCAACAATTTTGCCACGGCCCCACCTTATAAGACCACCCATGTACACACTCAAATTTCAACCATTGGCAGTATGAAGAAAGCATCATCAGCTTAAAATAGCGGCTACCATGAAAAATATTTACAAATAAATTAAAACCAATCACCCAATAACTATTTATGAAGAGTATACTTTTCTGGATCATTTTTACTTTGATAAGCTTTGGGGCTTTAGCTCAGAAATTTACTCTGTCACCCGCTTTACAATTATCTGTTCCACAGAATGAGTATAAAACTGCAAATGGTGATGTCGGCTTTGGTTTGAGACTGAATGCCCTTTATCGTCCATCAGAAATGCCTGTTAAATTAGGAATCGAGGTGGGGATGCAAGAGAAAGGAAGAGCTACGCAATACTTTTCAGGCAATGTCTATGGATTTTACGACGATTTTAGGGTAGATGCCACCAACAACATTGTGTCCTTAATGTTTCTTGCCCGCTTTCAATCTGCAAAACACAAAAAAATAAAGCCTTTCGTTGATGTTACGGGAGGATGGAATGTGTTTTTCTCAACCGTGGAAGTAGAGCGGCTCACTTTTTACAGCAGTTACAATTCTTCTTATTCCAATTCTTCCAAAGCACATTGGGCACCGGCTTATGGGGGCGCAGGTGGTTTGGATATTTCTTTAAACAAACGAAATGAAATCGGACTTGAACTAAAAGTGGCCTATTTGATAGGAGCCTATACCAAGTACCTTACTAATCCGTATATTGATGGTAACGGTGAGGCATCTTTTGAAGAAAAAAATTCGAGAACGAATATGCTGATCCCGCAGGTGGGGGTGAGAATTAATCTAAATTAAAGTCTTTTACCAAGGAAATCAATTGTCAACTCAATTCACGATTACCGTCTTGCTATATGTTTTATTATGGGAACTTTCCGCGCTTACCTCTGATAATGCAGGTCTTAACCTTATGATCCGCATAAAATGAAGACATCGCATTATTTGATACGTACCATCAAACTCATACCATTTCTTTGCAAAATTTGGATCATACCTTTTAAAATGATGGTTATTTTGGAACAATTCTCCCAATAAAAAAAAGCCCCATGGAGTAGTATTTTTTGAATGATCATTGTTATCAAAGTTGGAATAACCCATTTTATGGCCAAACCAGTTAACAATAGCTCCCTGGATGGGTCCCATTAAAAAGTGTATGGGCAATAATAAAAACCACCAAAGGTTGGGAGCGAAAATCATATAAAAAGTAGTGTATAAAACTGCGAATAATAACCGTGTAATATTGTGGCTCCCTATTTTATCAAGTTTTTCCCAAACGGGAAGATATTCTTTGGTGAATTGTGCATCAGGTAAATTGGTACCTGTTACAAAACTTTTGTAAATAGCTGCCGTATGTATCATCATATGCCAGATATCTTTAAAGAAATGCGGCGAATGAGGATCCTTTTCGGTATCACTATAAGCATGGTGCATGCGATGCATTACTGCGTAAGCCCTTGGTACCAGGTAAGAAGATCCTTGTGTGAGCCAGGTCATTACATAAAAAGTATTTTCCCATCTTTTTGAAGTGGTAAACATCTTGTGAGAAGCAAACCTGTGTAAAAAAAATGAATGGAAGAACAACGAAAGAAACCAGTGAGAGAAGAAAAATATAAGAATTACAGCCATCAAGTGTTTTTAAAAATTAAGAATCGCGTAAAATACATATTATTTATTTGCCCTACTATCGAATAACGGAAATTTAGCTTTTTTGATGAATTACTCTGCAGGAAAATGAAAGCGCTTTTCCTATGAGACTTAACCCTGCGCAGCCATTGATTTACCATAATGGTATCTCATTGGTGCTCCAGCTTTACCTTTCTAAGCTCCAATAAATTAAGGCTGTTAGGGTGAAAATTTTTTACGTAAGGTTGCACAAGACGAATGACCATATCATACCACAAGGGCACAACGGGCGCGTCTTTTATCATCAGTTGATCGGCCTTACGATACAAGGCATATCGTATGGAATCATTGTTTTCTGATAAAGAGGCTTCGTACAATTGATTGAATTGAAGATTATTGTACCTCGTATAATTGGGCGGAGCGGGATTTTTACCGTAAAACACACTTAAAAAGTTTTCCGCATCAGGATAGTCGGCAATCCAGCTACCACGAAAAAATAACGCCTCTGATTTGGCAGTTTGCTCCAGCAATAAACTTTTTTGAATTACTTCTACATTGATCCTGATGCCTATCTGCAATAATTCATTGGCAATGTAGCCCGCGAGATCTGAATAGGCCGGAACCGTCAATAACTTTATAGCAGGTAAGCCCACGCCGTTAGGATAACCCGCCTCTTTTAATAGAGAAAGTGCATTTGTAGGATCATAATTATAACCCTTCACGGAAGAATCGAATGAGGGAAATCCCCTCGGAACAAAGCCATTTTCAGCCGCTGTGCCTATTGAGTTACGAATATAAAGCATCATTTTTCTCCTGTTGAATCCATAATTGATTGCCTGCCGGACCTTTACATCTCTGAGAGGAGAGCTTTTAACAATATCCAGGCTGCTGTCGCATAAGAAGCCAAGATATTCTGTCGTTAGGTATGGATGTTTTTGAAGGATTATTTTTCCTTCCCATTCTTTGCGAAGCACCCCTCCTTTGGTGAGTACTTCATCTTTAAAAGAAGGATCAACATCATTAATAAATTCAAGTCGCTTTTGTTGAAATTCCAGGAACTCAGTTGCCTTGTTTTGAAGAAAAGTGATTTTTATACCATTAAGATAAGGAAGACTTTTACCAGAACTATCTTTTTCAAAGTAGTTGGAATTTCTTTTGAACACCAACGCCTGGTCTTCTTCCCACGCCACAAACTGAAACGGGCCGGTGCCGCATGGATGACGGCGAAAATTTTTGCCATACTTTTCCACGGCTTCCCTGGCAACGATCGAACAGTATTGCATACTCATCACACCAAGTATGGGATGAAAAGGTTTTAATAATCTTAGTTGAAAGGTAGTATCGTTGATAGCCTTGAATGGTTGCACCGTGTCCACCCTGCCATTGAATATCCACGCGCCACTGCTGGCCGTACTTTTATCAAGAATGCGTTCAAAGCTATAAACCACATCACCTGCATTCATCTTTCTTCCTTTACTCACGGGGAAAGCATCGTCATCCTGGAAGAAAACATCGTTGCGGAGATGAAAAGTGAAGGTCAGATTATCAGCGGATACGTCCCAGCTTTTTGCAAGAGAAGGAATAATATTAAGATGATCATCGGTTTCTAGGAGTGTGTTATAGATTTGATGCACTGCCCATATAATAGACTGGTTTTTGGCAAATGCGGGATCAAGAGTCGCGATACCGGACTGCTCATTATAGTGAAAAACATTTTCTGCCCTTTCGTGATGGCTACAGGACGTGAACAACAATAGAACCATTAAAGACGACAGCAAAAATTTCCTTTTCAGCAATTGCGTGCCTGGTTCGGAGGTTGGCGCCTTTCTCTCCGGTAGGTTGCTCGTCACCAACCAGTGACATCCAAATAGAACCATTCGTTTTTTTAACTTCATCTTTGTTTATAAAAAAATAAATTTAGTGAATGAAGAAGATACTTTTCTTTTTTAGTTTAATACTCAGC
>JBDTJI010000256.1:0-24873 GCA_039935935.1 Ginsengibacter sp.
TGGTTGTTTTATCACTGGGCGGGGATGTTAAAACCAATTTTTATTCAAGTTTCCCCTTGCTAAGAACTATTCGCACCAATGGTGAATTCAGAGTTTTTGCACTCCTTTGTTTAACAGTTGTTGCCGGGTTTGGTTTGGATCATTTGTTGAAAAAAGAGTTCTTTCCGACAACATGGCAATGTTTGCTAAAAGCTATAGCCGTTATCGCTTTGATTGGAATTGGCTATGCCATTTGTTTTGGGAATATCTTCTCCATTCTAAGGAATATTTCGGATTTGTCTATACCCGGAAAAGTGAAATACATTTATGGCCATTCTTCATTTTCGTTTTATTTGGTTATCAGTGCAGCGATCACTTTGTTTTTTTCAGCCGCCCTGCTCTTTATCAAAAGAACAAAAAGCAATTGGTTTGCCATAATCATCCTCACCGATCTCATTATCAATTCGATTATTTTTCTACCCGTTACCGGAGTGGGGCAGGTTACTGTTAGAGAGATTCAAAAGATGTATGATCAAAATCCAAAAGGATTTCCGATTCCACCATTAAAATCCCTGAATGAGATGGAAAGTTATAATGATAGAATAAGCGGCCTTTTAGGCCATAAAAGTTTTTATAGCAAAGAAATAGGCATTAAGGATTTAACGACCTATCCTTCTTACTTTAAGAGCACTAAAACCTATTTAAAAAGTTTGATAAAACAAAAAGTACAACTGCAACCTTTTCTTTTTTTACTTTCCGATCTGAATGATCGCGGAGAAAAAGGAGATATCACAATTAGTGATTTCTCACCCAATAAAATAAACCTCACTCTTCGTTGTAGCAATCCGGATACTTTGATTTTTTTACAAAATTATTTTCCCTTCTGGAATGCCAGGGTCAATGATAAGGATGTAAAAATTCAAAAGAAACTTATTTCTTTCATGGCGATACCAGTTGAAGTAGGAAATAATAAAGTGGAATTTCAATATAAAGATCATTTTTTATGGCTGTTGATGGCTATTAGTTTGTGTTCTTTTTCTGCTTGTTTGATAAGAATTTATGTAATTCGTACTGAATTACATAAAAAGAGAAGAAGTGTGTTTTTGCGTTTCATCAAATAAAGAAAATTTCAAGATCATTTAAAGAAAGAAGATGTGAATTAGATAAAAATTCGAAAGTCTAACATTTATATACTTTAAGTCAGGCTGCTTTCTGAAACGGAGCGTTTTTGTTTCTAACAAAATAAGGTGTGTTTATGAAAAAAATATTATAATAACTTCGCTATCAATGGAAGAAGAAAAGATATACGATGTAATTATCATAGGAGGTGGCCCTATAGGCCTTGCTTGTGGCATACAGGCTAAAAAGGCAGGTTTAAGTTATCTCATCATTGAAAAAGGTGTATTGGTTAATTCGTTATACAATTATCCGGTAAACATGACTTTTTTCAGCACGAGTGAACGTTTAGAAATCGGGGGAGTGCCTTTTGTAAGCAATAATAATAAGCCTACACGTAGTGAGGCGCTGGAATATTACCGGCGCATTGTTACGTCATTCGATCTTAATATTCATTTATTTGAAGAAGTAACCAGCGTAAAAAAGAAGCAGGATTCTTTTGTAATAGTTACCTCCAAGGAAGAATATAAAAGCCTGAATATTATTATAGCATCGGGTTTTTATGATATTCCTTATCTACTGAATGTAAAGGGAGAAGAATTACAAAAGGTAAAGCACTATTATGATGATCCGCATTACTATGCTTTTCAAAAAGTATTGGTAGTAGGCGCCGCAAACTCAGCTATAGACGCAGCGCTGGAAACCTGGCGGAAAGGTGCCGAAGTAACCATGGTAATACGGGGTGATAAGATCAGTGAACGTGTAAAATATTGGGTAAAACCGGATATTGAAAATCGTATTAAGGAGGGCTCAGTTAAAGCATTTTTTAATTCGGAGCTCAAAGAAATAAGAGAACATGAAGTGGATATATCAACTCCCGACGGAGTAGTAACAATCAAAAATGACTGGGTGCTTGCGATGACAGGCTATCAGCCAAACATTGAGTTCCTGCGTACACTCGGAATTGATATATCTAATGATAAAGTGTGCAAACCGGCCTATAGCGAGAATAATTATGAATCTAATGTTGATGGAATTTATCTTGCTGGAGTTATTTGTGGCGGGATGAATACTCACCTGCTTTTTATAGAAAACTCGAGAGAACATGCAGTGAAGATTATAAAAGATATTGCTGATAAAACGAACATCCTAGCTGAAAGTTAATTCATGTTTTCCTTGATTTTGTGTATGATCTTTTTGTACCTTTTTTCATTAATAGTATAAGTAAAATGGGTAGAAAGGAAGCCTGAAATTATTGAAATTATAATCAGAATATAAATCAGGTTTGGTCCGCCAGTTCTCAGTAATTGAGTAAACAATATCAGGAGAAAGAATATGACAAGGAATGAAACTATTGTCCAGGCGACGGTAAAGAGTAAATAAAACTTCCATCTCGGACCTTTTTTCTGTTCGCGCCATTGATCGATAAATCGTCGTTGTTCATTTGTTATCATCGTCTGTATAATGTTTGAAAAATTTGTTAGCCAGGGATTTAATCTTTGTTTAATTATTCCGCCATCATTTTTTTTGCAATCTTTATGATATCTTCTACATTAGGTTTGCTAAAATAATCACCATCGCTGCCATAAGAAGGGCGGTGCTCTTTGGCAGTAAGGGTGCGGGGCGATACATCAAGCCATTTGTATCCTCCCTGCTCTTCCATCACTTTATTGAACATAAAAGCAGAAGCGCCGCCGGGTACGTCTTCATCGATGAATAGGATGCGGTTGGTTTTTTTCAAAGATAGAAGTATGGAATGATGAATGTCAAAAGGTAGTAGGGTTTGTACGTCTATTACTTCACAATCAATACCCATCTTATCTAAATTCTCTGAGGCTTCGAGAATAATCCGCAACATAGAACCATAAGAAACCATCGTAATGTCGTTGCCCTTTTTTATAATTTCCGGTGTTCCTAATGGAATTTTGAATGCAGTTAAGTTAGAAGGCAATCTCTCTTTAAGGCGGTAGCCATTAAGGCTTTCAATCATTAAGGCAGGATCATTCCCCTCCAACAGCGTATTATAAAGCCCTACTGCCTGCGTCATATTTCTCGGAACGCATACATACATTCCCCGTAGGGCATTAATAACCATCCCCATTGGAGATCCGCTATGCCAAATGCCTTCGAGCCGGTGCCCGCGTGTGCGAACAATCAATGGAATACTTTGTTGCCCCTTTGTCCGGAAATGAGTAGTACATACATCGTCACTTAATGGCTCAAGTCCAAACAATATATAGTCAAGGTATTGAATTTCAGCAATGGGCCGCAGGCCTCTTAAAGCAAGACCTATTCCCTGCCCGATAATAGTAAGTTCGCGGATGCCTGTATCGGAAATTCGCTCTTTTCCATATTTTTCCTGAAGACCGCTAAATCCCTGGTTCACATCTCCTATGTGGCCAAGATCTTCCCCAAAAGCAATTACTTTTTTATTGTACTTAAATAATTCATCGAAATATCTGTTGAGTATTTCAAAACCATTCACCATTTTTGCGTTTGAATTGAAATGCACGGGCACAGCCCTGACCCTCAAAGTCGATTTGGACCCTTCGTTATAAAGATAGGTATCAAATAATTGCCTGTTTTCTTCTGACAATTTTTCGTAATAATCTTTTATCTCTTTTAAGTTATCTGATGCCTGAAAAAGATCAATTACGGAAGCCAAAGTTTTCATTATATCCCTGCGCACAGGTTCCCGCAATGAGGACAAATCTTTAATGTATTTTTCAACTTCATTATTCTTGTCAGGTCCGGAAGAAAAATTCTTTAAAAGTTGTACCGTAGTGTTTACCTGAGCTTTTATCGGAGTTATATATTTATCCCATGCACTTTGCCGGCTTTGCTTTACATGTATTTTGGCGTTCAGTTCTATGTCACTGAGTTCCTCATCATCGGCAAGCGCATTGGAGATAATCCATTCACGCATTTGTTTTTTAGCATCCCATTCTTTTTCCCATGCAAGCCTTGAGGGGCTCTTGTAACGTTCATGGCTACCCGAAGTGGAATGCCCCTGGGGTTGTGTTAATTCTTCAACGTGAAAAAGTGCCGGAGTATGGGTTTCTCTGATATGCCTGATGGCGCTTTCTAATATCTCACACATTCCTGCATAGTCCCAGCCTTTTAATTTGTAAATATTAATTCCATTTGTGTCATCTTCTTTCTGCAGTCCGCTTAGTGCTTTAGATATTGAAGCCTTGGTGGTTTGGTATTCTTTCGGAACAGAAATTCCATACCCGTCGTCCCACACAAAAACAGCAAGAGGTATTTGTAAAACTCCTGCAGCATTCATTGTTTCCCAAAAATGCCCTTCAGTAGTCGCAGACTCTCCGATGGTGCAAAAACAGACTTCATTGCCATTGTTGCTCAGGTTGGTAAGTTCCTGCAATACTTTTGCTTTTCTGAAAATTTTTGATGCAAAGGCCAAGCCAAGTGCTCTTGGCATTTGCGAGGAGGTAGGGGAAATATCGGAAGAAATATTTTTTCGGTTGACAAGATCAAGCCAGTTTCCATTTTCATCTACAAAAGGTGTTGCAAAATGGGCATTCATTTGCCGTCCAGCACTAAAAGGATCATTCTTTATATCAGGGTCAGAATAGAGTTGTGCAAAAAATTGTTCAATGGTAGCTAGTCCGCTGGCAAACATAAATGTCTGGTCTCTGTAATAGCCTGCTCTAAAATCACCCGGTAAAAAAAACTTAGACATGGCCACCTGTGCCACCTCTTTCCCATCTCCAAAAATTCCAAACTTGGCTTTGCCTGTCAGTACCTCCTTACGGCTCAGTAAACTCGCTTCACGGCTTTCACAAACCACTTTATAATCCTTTAAAACCTCTGCTCTGAATTTTTCAAAAGACAGGTTTTCTAAAATGCTTTCTTCACTGATTTGATTAGTATGCATGAGACAAAAATATTAATTATGATTGATGAATGTTAAAAATGGTTAAAGACCTCCACAATTTGCAACCTTATTCTGCGTTTTAGTATCTTTGAAACCATTAACGGAAAAAATGAAAAAGATAATTACCATCGTGTCATGTTTTATGTTTTCTATGGTAGCTATTGCTCAAACAAGCGTTACTAAAGTAAGCAAAAAGGATAAAACTGCCATAAATAAATCGGTAATGTCGGAGACAGGAGCTACTGCGGCTTCATCCGAAAGCCTTTCTTTTAAAGAAAATGAATTCGATTTTGGGAAAATACCTCAAGGTAAGCCCGTAACTCATGTTTTTGAATTTGTAAATACGGGAAAAAAGCCTTTTGTACTGGATAAAGTACAGGCAAGTTGTGGTTGCACTACTCCTGAATGGAACAAAGATACTGTGGCGGTAGGAGCTACTGCTTTTATTAATGTTGGTTTTAATGCGGCTACTGAAGGCCCTTTTATTAAATCTATTATTATTACTTACAATGGCGATCAAACTAAACAGATTATAATCAAAGGCGAAGTTTGGAAAACACCGGCTACATCGGCACCTATAAATAACAGTTTAAAATCTTTACAAACCGAACAATAAACAATAAATACACTATTATGAAAAAATTACTGTTAGCAGTACTGGCATTGACTTCAACTACATTATTCGCTCAAAAGAAAGCAAACGATATCGCCAAATTGAATGTGGAAACTTATGATTTTGGTAAAATAAAACAAAACGTCCCTGCTGTGGCAACCGTAGTTGTTACTAACATAGGGACAGAGCCATTGATCATTGATCAGGCTACACCATCTTGCGGATGTACTATTTCCGACTATACAAAAACTCCCATAGCTCCAGGAAAAACAGGTACTATAAAGGCTACTTACAATGCGGCAATAGTGGGTCATATTGATAAAACACTTACTGTAAAATTTGCCGGTGCTGATGACGTTAAATTTGTTAAGCTAACAGGCGAAGTGTTGGCTGCCAGTGCTTATGATTCCCTTAAAGATACTAAGACCAGTGTTAAAAATAAGTCGTAAAATTGTTTTCGATAAAATGACAACCCCGCTTGATGTGGGGTGTGATTTTTATAGCAGTATATATGTATTAAATCATTATAAAGATAGATGCCAGAGTTGATTGATATTTTTTCGTTCTCTAAAGCAGCTTACTGAAGTTGTGTTTTTGATAAATTAAGTTTCTATCGTGTCGATAAAGATGGCAGTGTCTCCTGCCTCAGAAATATTTTACACTAGCAATAGGTTAGAAGATTTAGTATGGTAATCTTGATTCACATGAGTGCATTTCAAATTTTCTCAGCCAAGTGGTTTGTGAGTACTTGCCTACCACAGGCAGGCACAAACCATGGCTCAGCCTCGGTGGGTGTCACCGATTGAAAACTTTCATTTTCCTAAATATTTTTCAGCTCAACTAAAATTTCCTGCAATACTTTTTTAGCATCTCCAAATAACATCGACGTCTTAGGTTGATAAAATAAATCATTCTCAATACCGGCATACCCTGGTTTCATACTTCTTTTATTGACGATGACTAATTTTGCGAGTTCCACTTCAAGTATAGGCATCCCATATATTGGGGAGGAAGGGTCGTTTTTCCCAGCGGGATTAACCACATCATTGGCGCCTAAAATTAAAACCACATCAGTTGATTTGAATTCTTCATTGGCATCATCCATTTCTAATAATTTTTCATAACTCACATCTGCTTCAGCAAGCAATACATTCATGTGGCCTGGCATACGGCCAGCTACGGGATGAATAGCATATTTCACTTCAACATCTTTTTCTTCCAGTACCTTTTCCAATTCATGACAGGAATGTTGTGCCTGGGCGACGGCTAATCCATACCCCGGAACAATCAATACTTTCTTTGCAAAAGCCATCAGCGTTGCTGCATCACTAACAGAAATTTCTTTGATATTTTCATGCTCACTTTTTACTCCGGTCTTTTTATTGGCACTGCCTCCAAAAGATCCTACAAGGACATTTATCAAACTCCGGTTCATAGCGCGGCACATTAAAATGGTCAATAAAGTTCCTGCGGCTCCTACTAAAATGCCACCGGTAAGCATAGCCTTATTGTTATATAAAAACCCGCCGCAAGCCGCCGCAATACCAGTAAAGGAATTCAATAAAGAAATTACGACCGGCATATCAGCGCCTCCAATAGGCAGAACAAAAAATAAACCATATAAGAGTGCCAAGGCAACAGTAATGATGAATGAAATATTTACATTTTGTGTGCTTGAAAAATAAGTAAATGTTGCCGCTGCCAAAACCAAAAGCAAAATGATATTATTAATCAGGTGCTGTCCTTTAAAAGAATAATCTTTTATATGCCCGCTAAGTTTGCCCAGGGCAATCATGCTGCCAATGAATGAGATGCTTCCTATAATAGTTGCGGCAATAATTGCAAGATAATGACCTGCAGGAACCACATCAGAAAATAATGTAGAAGCCGGCAGACGATGTTCACGGTATAAATAATCGAATTCGACAATAGAAATTAATGCGGCACACGCACCACCCATGCCGTTGAAAAAGCTCACCAGTTCAGGCATTGCGGTCATCTTCACTTTCTTAGCAATCAGTACCCCTATAATACCTCCAATAATAATTGCAGTGAATATCCATCCATAGTTCCCTAATCTTTTTCCTCCATACCTATATAAAAAAATAGTTCCTGCAATAGCGATGATCATACCTCCTGCAGCAATTAAGTTTCCTCTTCTTGCTGTAGAAGGGTTAGACAACATCTTTAAACCAATAATAAAAGTTACCGATGCGATGAGGTAACAAATTGACAAGATGCTGATGTCCATTTAAGAGGGGTTAATATGTTTATTAGTTATCGCGATATCTATCGCGAGGTTAAATAGTTATCAAACACTTCTTAGTTCTTCCGTGATTCATTTTTTCTTGCCACCTTTAGGGGGGCGGTGTTTAAACATCTCCAACATTCTATCCGTTACCACAAAACCGCCAACCACATTTAAAGTGCCCAGAATTACCGCTAAAAAGCCGAGAAACAAGGCTAGATAATTGTCACTCTCAGCTTTCCCCATTACTATTATCGCACCTATAATTACTACACCATGAATAGCATTAGCCCCACTCATGAGCGGTGTATGCAATACACTAGGCACTCTTCCGATAACTTCTATTCCTAAAAATATCATCAGGATTACGATGTAAACCATCTCAATATTTTGTTGAAAAAAATGAATGACTGATTGCATATTTATTTAATTAATTAAAAAGCTCGATGGTGAAGCAAATGGCTAATTTGCAAGTCTTTTTTTCCTGATTAAGCAAAGGCCGACCAATGGTTTTGTTTTTTAAGATCAATAAAAGTTTGTATAATGGTGAAACGCGTGGTTCGGGGTGCGGTTCTTTTAAAACGCTGATGGTCATAAAATGAAATATCCTCCTAAGGTATAGAAATTTTAAAACCTTACTATAAAATGTTGTTTTACCTTAAATTCCGGCCTGAAGAACACGATACCAATAAAAAAAAGATCTATCGTTAAAGTGACGGAATTATTTTGCTGTATTAATTTCCACGCTTCTTCCATTTCACTACTCCAATGAATGTCATCAAAAATAAAAATAGTCTGAGTGGTAGATTTTTTCAAAAAAAAATCGAAATATTCGAGAGTTGCTTTTTTTCTATGATTACCATCCACAAAGAGAAGATCAGTGGTTCCTATCCTATTCTCACTGAGTAGAAGAGTATGTTGGAAATTTCCCTCTATTAATTCAATATTTTTTAAATCAATTTGCCCGAAACTTTCCAGAGCGATTTTTGCAATATTTTGCGAACCTTCAAAGGTGATCACTTTCGAACCGGCATTGGCACAAGCGAGATACAAGGTACTTATACCAAAGGAGGTTCCCAACTCTACAATGTTTTGGGTTTTATAATAATTGGCTATCCTGAAAAGTAACTGTGCATACTTTTTCTTTTTCAAAGAAGAGTTGGCAATGTCTTTTACCTTTCGGTTATTAAAAGAAATCACTGCGGAGCCTGCGCCAAAATCTTCCACTTCAATTGTAGTACTCGTTTTAAGAAGTTGTTTGCGAAGTGATTCTATTTTTGAATAACAATTGTATTTTCTTTTGTCATTCAGAACATGAGTAATAAAATCAAAAACAAATGGTGAATGGATGCCGTGGCCTTTCCCATTTTGCGCTTTGAAATAATAATTGAAATATTTTGTTGCTAATTTAAAAGCGGAATACATCCTTTGAGTTTAAACTTGACTAATCTTCTCCCAAACTTCAAAGGTATAAGGATAATTATTTTTTTCATCAACAGGAAATGAATCTGATTTTATTAATTCCCATTGGGTCTGGTTTATTTCAGGGTAAGAGGTATCTCCTGCAACAGTTGTATGAACACGGGTAAGATAAATCCTGTCAACAATAGCTATTGTTTGTTTAAAAATTTCTCCGCCGCCAATTATAAAAATTTCTTTTGTGTCGCTTTCCCTGGCCTTTTGAATAGCTTCATCAATGCTGTGGACAACAAATGCATTTTCAGGATGCCAGTCTCTTTTCCTCGTAACAACAATGTTGATTCTACCCGGTAGCGCTTTTTTCATAGCATCGAAAGAATTTCTGCCCATTATGACCGGCATACCCCATGTTTTATTTTTAAAGTATTTAAAATCGTTAGACAATTTCCACGGAAGTTCATTGTTGGAGCCGATAATATTATTTTCAGATGCGGCAACGATGTGGGAGAGCATAGTAAAAAATTATAAATAATTAATAAGAAATAAGGAATAAGAAAGGAGAAGAATTATCCGTCTAATTTATTTTTCCGCTTTCCATTCATCATAGTAAAGGATTATAAATAATTAGTGAAAATAAAGAATAAGAAAGCGGAGAAAATTATCCGTTTGTTTTTTTTCAGCTTTTCATTAATCATATTTTGTTTAGCTGTTTCAACACTTTTCAGAAATATAGCAATTAACTCATTAATCTCCTTCAGCACAATAGGTAGCTTCTCGTTTATTAAAACAGGCTTTTCTATAATTATCCTTAGATTGATTCTTGATTCTATAAGCTCTTTAAGAAATGTGCTTCTCCATATACAAGCGCTAAAGCAGTAGAACTCTTAGAAAGTTGGAATTCCAGATTTTGCCCACTTTTACTAATTTGGCGGCAGATCGCAGATTTCCAGTGACAGGCAAGCAAACTTAACAAGCCGATCTTCAAGGTCAAATTTACGTTGTTCCATAATTTTCAATTTCTCTAAATTTATGATTCTTATTTTTTAAAACAATCTTAGAATGTGATCCTTTATAAAATCTTGTTCCATTTTTTTTCTTATTTTCTGTTCTTAAAGTGCCAATCTTAATTGCGGGTTGTCGTCCTTTCTTATTCCTTATCTTTAATTCTCTATTCCTATTTTTATTTTCCGTTTGTTAAAGTACCAAACTTAATTACGGGTTGTCATCCTTTCTTATTCCTCATTCCTTATTTTTTATTTTTTATTCTTTATTTCTTTAGACTGCCACCGGTGCTTTAATAGAAAGATGACTCTGATAATTTATTAATTTAAAATCTTCAAAGTTAAAGTCAAAAATATTTTTTACTTCAGAATTTAATTTCATTTGGGGAAGAGGAAAAGGTTTTCTGGTGAGTTGCAATTCTGCCTGCTCAAAATGATTTTTGTACAAATGAACGTCACCGAATGAATGAACAAACTCTCCAGGTTCCATATCGCAAACCTGCGCGATCATCATGGTGAGTAATGCATAAGAGGCTATATTAAATGGAACCCCTAAAAAGACATCGGCGCTTCGCTGGTACAATTGGCAGGAAAGCTTTCTTTTATTATTAGTTTCAGCAGGGGAGGTGTAGAATTGAAATAGACAATGACAAGGCATCAGTTTCATATCTGGCAGATCTGCCACATTCCAGGCGCTGATAATTAGTCTTCGGCTATCAGGATTTATTTTCAATTGGTGTATCAGTTCAGAAAGTTGGTCAACTGTTTTACCATTAGCACCATCCCAGCTACGCCATTGTTTGCCATACACAGGTCCCAGGTTTCCATTGTTATCTGCCCATTCATCCCATATTTTTACACCGTTTTTTTGTAAATATTCCACATTGGTATCGCCTTTAATAAACCAAAGTAGTTCGTATATAATGCTTTTTAAATGCAGCTTTTTAGTGGTAATCAAAGGGAATCCGTCCTGTAAATTAAAGCGCATCTGATACCCAAACATGCTGCGTGTACCCGTTCCTGTCCGGTCGTTTTTGTCGATGCCTGTGTCAATTATTTTCCTTAAAAGTTCGAGATATTGCTGCATGTTCGCAAGTTAATGAATTAGCATTTCTGAAAGCTCAAACATACTTTCATATATTTGCGCAACATTAAAATTTTGACTATGTCAGTATTAGTTAACAAAGATTCAAAAATATTAGTACAAGGATTTACCGGGACTGAAGGAACTTTTCATGCCACACAAATGATCGAATACGGGACAAAAGTAGTAGGCGGAGTCACCCCTAATAAAGGTGGCACCACACATCTTGACCGACCTGTTTTTAATACCGTGGAAGAAGCAGTGAAAGAAACGGGAGCAGATGTAAGTATTATTTTTGTCCCACCTGCATTTGCGGCGGATGCAATTATGGAAGCTGCTGATGCAGGAATCGCTTTGATCGTATGCATTACAGAAGGTATTCCTGTGCAGGATATGGTAAAAGTGAAAAACTATCTTTTAGATTCAACATCCAGGTTAATAGGGCCAAATTGTCCCGGTATTATTACTGCTGATGAATGTAAAGTAGGTATCATGCCCGGATTTATTTTCAAAAAAGGAAAAATAGGGATTGTCTCAAAATCAGGCACTCTTACCTACGAAGCCGCTGACCAGGTAGCTAAAGCAGGCCTGGGGATTTCAACTGCAATCGGGATTGGAGGTGATCCTATTATAGGGACAACTACCAAAGAAGCAGTAGAATTTTTTATGAATGATAATGAGACTGATGGCATTGTGATGATAGGTGAGATAGGGGGCGGCATGGAAGCTGAGGCCGCTCGCTGGATCAAAGAAAATAACCATAAACCTGTTGTAGGATTTATAGCAGGACAAACCGCCCCCGCAGGAAGAAGAATGGGGCATGCCGGAGCTATTGTAGGCGGAGCCGAAGATACTGCCGCTGCAAAAATGAAAATACTTTCTGAATGCGGGGTTCATGTAGTTGCCAGCCCTGCAGACATTGGCAAAACGATGGCGAAGGTGATGAAAAGATAGCCTCAATGCCCTCCTGCAGAAGGTTCTAAATTGATTGTCAGCACAAGTTTTTGTGATATAGGAAATAAAAATACATTTTCATAGATATTTAAATATAATGAAATCTACTGTAGCGAATAATTAATTAGCTTTCTATATATTTATAAATTATCCGGTGTTCATTAGAAATGCGACAACTCCAAAGCTCTTTAAAATCACCTTTTAACGGTTCTGACTTTCCAATTCCTTCAAAAGGAGTTCTTCTGATGCCCTCTTTTAAAAGCAAAATCCTTCTTTACCACTTAAATCTTCTAATGGAATTACAACTACCGTATTATTGGCATTTGCAATTAAGGTATCATTATTACCGGTGATACTATCTATATAATATTTCAGATTTTTTCTGAAATCCGATATATTGTAACTAACATAGTACACAATTATGTACAAAAAAAAGAGGATGATTAAAAAAGGCATCTTAAATTATTATGCGTCGATGTGGTCACTACTGGACAGTAAAACAGTTTATCATTCAAAACTTATTTTGGTCGTCCTTAAAACCTACCGCCAAAATAAGAATCGTTAGTATTTCCTGGTTTACTCTCAGCACAAAAAAAATCCCTTCCAACTTAATGAAAAGGATTCAAAATTTTGTATTAAAGAAGGATTAATAATCTTTGCTATAACCACCTCTTCCACCGCCGCTACTTCTACCGCCGCCGCCGCCGCCATATCCGCCGCCGCTGCTTCTACCGCCGCCGCCGCCATATCCGCCGCCGCTGCTTCTACCGCCGCCGCCGCCATATCCGCCGCTTCCACCGTTTTTCTTGTAGCCGCTGCCTTCAGGACGAGGTTGTGATTCATTAACGATTAATTTCCGGCCCTGAATTTCGCTTTCGTTTAAGGTAGCGATTGCAGTTTTAGCTGCATCTTCGTCTTCCATTTCAACAAAACCAAAACCCTTGCTGCGGCCTGTGTTCTTTTCCTTGAGAATTTTTGCACTTGTTACAGTGCCATACTCAGTAAATAAATTACTTAAATCATCATCGGTCATTGACCAACTGAGATTGCCTACGTAAATGTTCATTGTAAAAACTTTTGTTTAATAAATAAAATAAAATCAATTAATGAATCAGTAGCTACAATGAACTGAGGAAATCTGAAAAGAGAAACATCAGCCAAAAGAAAAACACACTAAACCATTAACAAGTTATAAAGATAGACTTTTATTTGAAATAACATTATTTTTAATTTTTTTTTAATTTAAAATTTGGAAAACGAAAATTCAGCAAATTTCTTATTCCTGATAGCTATTTTGACGATACATTGAAAAGGCCAAAAAATTTGATGTTTATTTACGATGGCTTCTTTGGGATAGTAAAAATTAGCTCTATTGTCAAATAACTACAAACAACTAATAATTGAAGTCTCTATGTTTGTTGTATCGGGTAGGAGCCTGTAACCATAATTTTTTATATTTGATGAAATAATTGTTTTGAAAAAAATCTCCCTGTCCTTTTTACTTTATTTCCAATTATCTGCTTCTTTCTGCCAAACTCCTTATTTTCAACAAAAGGTAAGTTATACAATTGATGCAACACTCAATGATATTGAGAATATATTGGATGGATTTGAGAAAGTCACCTATACTAATAATTCGCCCGATACCTTACATTTTATATGGTTTCATCTTTGGCCTAATGCCTATAAAAATGACCGGACTGCTTTTAGTGAACAATTATTGCAATTAGGGAGAACTGACTTTTACTTTAGCGATGAAAATCAGCGAGGGTACATTAACCGCCTGGATTTTAAAGTAAATGGTATTACCGCTGATCTTGAAGATCATCCGCAATATATTGATATTGCAAAATTAATTTTGCCAGCTCCATTGATGCCAGGTCAGACTATCAAGATAACTACACCTTTTCATGAAAAAATACCTTTTAATTTTTCCCGCGGAGGTCATGTCGAACAGACCTATCAAATTACACAATGGTTTCCTAAACCAGCGGTGTATGATCGGACAGGCTGGCATCCAATGCCCTATTTGGACCACGGAGAGTTCTATAGTGAATTTGGTGACTATCATGTTCAAATTACTCTTCCGGCAGATTATGTAGTAGCAGCAACGGGTAATCTGCAGGAACAAAAAGAATTGAATTGGTTGAAGGAAACAGCTAAAGAAGCTATCAGCCGTGAGCCGTCAGCCGTGAGCCATCAGCCATCAGCCATGAGCCATCAGACAAAAGGCAAAAGACAATTCCCCCTTGGGAAATTAGGGAGCATTCCCCCTTCGGAGAGTAGTGGGCCTGGCCTAAAAACTCTCACCTACATTCAAAATAATGTGCACGATTTTGCATGGTTTGCAGACAAAAATTTTTTAGTAAAACAGGATACTTTATTATTAGCTTCGGGAAAAATTATCGATGCGTGGTCTTTTTCTACTCCATCGGGCTCAAAGGTTTGGAAAAATAGCATTCAGTTTTTGAAAGATGCAATAAAGATAAGAAGCCGGTGGCTTGGAGAATATCCTTATAATATTGTCACTGCGGTGGAAGCTAACATGGGATTCAGCGGTGGGATGGAATATCCTACTATTACCAGCATTTCTCCCATGCCGGATGAGAAATCACTGGATATGACCATTGAGCATGAGGTGGGTCACAACTGGCTTTATGGAATTATAGCCACCAATGAAAGAGAACGTCCCTGGATGGATGAGGGCATGAATACTTACTTTGATAACCGCTATGAGAAATTAAAATATGCTAATGAAGGTATCATGAAAGGCAGCCGGGATTTTTTAGAAAAAAGAATCCCTGGTGACAAGACAGATCTTATTTACAGAATGCAGATCGCTTCAAAAAAGGATCAGCCCATTGAAACATCTTCGGAAGGTTTTTCAGAAGCAAACTATGGTGTCATCGCCTATTACAAAACGGGGTTATGGATGAAAAGGTTAGAAGAATTCGTTGGGAAGGATTTATTTGATAGTTGCGTGCATTCCTATTACGATCAGTGGAAATTCAAACATCCTTATCCAGAGGATTTTAAGAATATCTTTGAAAAAATTTGTGGCCACAGTATAGATACTGTCTTTTCTTTATTGTCAAAAAAGGGTAGCCTCCAATTATCACACAAAAAGGAATTTCGATTTAAGTCTTTCTTCAATTTTAAAAACACGGATAAATACAATTATCTTTTTCTATCTCCTGCCATTGGTTATAACTATTATGATAACCTGATGATCGGTGGCCTGGTTCATAATTATACTTTACCGGCAGAAAAGTTACAATTTTTTGCATCTCCTATGTATGCCACCGGCAGTAAGAGATTAGTTGGAATTGGCGGTTTAAATTATCACTGGTATCCGGATCATACATTTCAAAAAATAGAAGTCGGATTGAACGGTAGTAGTTTTTCCAGCAATCATAGTCTTGATACAAGCGGTAGAAAAGTTTTTGGGAGCTTTCATAAAGTTACTCCTTATCTAAAAGTTTATTTTAAAACAGATCCCTTAAGCCAAAAGATTTCCTGGGTTGATATCCGTTCTTACATTATTGGCGAAAAACAATTTGACAATTATTCTTATAAATCCGGAAGCGACAGCCTGGTGATGTATCCCAATGCAATGTCAAGTACCAACAGGTATATTAATCAGTTCTCACTAAATGGCGTGAATCGCCGTGTTTTGTATCCTTACAGTTATCAGATTCAGTTGCAGCAGGGGAAAGGTTTTTACCGGTTAAATTTTACCGGAAATTATTTTTTCAATTATGCTAAAAATGGTGGTTTGGGCGCACGCATCTTTGCAGCAAAGTTTGGATATATTGGCTCAAAATACTTTGGTTATTTCTACGAACAACCTAAATTATTAGGTGGCAACGGCTTGGATGACTACACATACAGTAATTATTTTCTTGGCAGAAGCGCATCCACTTCTTATGTCAACGCGCCTTTAAAAAATGATGGGCTGGCGGCGCAACAGGTCATGATACAAAATACAGGGGGACTTAAAATGAGGATAGATCCTTCAAACGTACAGGGGCAATCGGAAAACTGGATAGCTGCTCTTAATCTCAATACTACTTTACCTAATAATTTTTTGCCACCCAAGTTGCCTCTAAAGTTATTTTTAGATGTGGGCACCTATGCAGAGGCATGGGATAGACAAACGTCGCTTGCAAAATTCCTGTATGTCGGTGGAGTCCAATTATCTTTATTTAAAAATATATTGAATATTTACGCCCCCATTATTTATAGTAAAGATTTTAAAGAATACTTAAAAACGGACAAGGAAGCTAATAAATTTTTAAAGAAAATAACTTTCAGTATTGACATTCAAAACTTTCGCGTAAAAAATTTTTTAGGCCTGCCTGATCTTTAGAATTACTTTTCTAAGAATAATATAAAATGTTTGATGTGGAGATAAAGTATGTACATCATGTTGATATTGATAAAGTGAAATGGGATCGCTGTATTGAAAATGCGATAAATGGATTAATATATGGATATTCTTATTACTTAGACATCATGAGCAAAGACTGGGATGCTTTAGTGATGAATGACTATGAAGCGGTGATGCCTTTGACGTGGAATAGGAAATGGGGTATTTTATATTTGCGTCAGCCGGTATTTACACAGCAGTTGGGAATATTTGCTCCTGCATTTGTTGAAAACGATATGACGAATGCTTTTCTTAAGAAGACTATGGAAGAGTTTTCTTTTGCAGAAATAAATTTGAATTATGCTAACAGGTGTAGCCATGCTACGGTTATGAGGTCTAACAATATCCTTTTATTAGACAGATCTTTCAACGATATAGAAGATAATTTTAAAACAGATTTTGTAAAAAAAATAAAAAGTAACGACCTCATCTACGAGGCCGGTGAGAATGTAGAAGAAGTAATTTCATTATTTATAAAAAATTATTCCAAAAGGATACATGTTTCCACTGAAGATTATCAGAACTTGCTAAGTCTTTATCTTTTACTTAATAAAAAAGGACAATTGCTTATCAGAAAAGTAAGATCCCACGATGGGCAGTTGCTTTCCATATCTATATTTCTCAGGGATAGCCGACGGATTTATTATGTCCTGTCAGTTACATTGCCCGAAGGGCGAACGAAGCAATCCAATTATTTTTTACTATACTATGTTATCAGAGAATATTCCAACCGAAATCTAATTTTTGATTTCGAAGGCTCTGATATCCCGTCCATTCAATTATTTTTTAAAAAATTTGGGGGAATTGAACAACCATTCCCCTTTGTAAGGATCAATCGCTTACCGATTTTTCTCAGAACTGCTAAGCGTGTTTATGACTACTATAAATTTGGTAAGGAAAAAGAAAGGCTGTAGTTTGATAATTTACATGTAGATATCAACTTTCAAGATCGATAATACGCTTTTTTGATGACTCGCGAATAATTAATTTTCCATGTAATACGATTTGTTTTGGTTCAAAATTTTTCTTTGAGATATGATTTAAGAGTAATTCGCAACTCTGCATTCCCACTTCCATTGCGGGTTCCTCAAAGGTGGTCAATGAAGGAGAAATAATAGCTGACATAGGGTCATTAGTGAATCCGACAACTGCTACATCCTTGCCTATCTCAATCTTCTTCTTTTTAAGTTCCAACATGGCTCCAACTGCCTTTCGATCATTTACCGCGAAGATTGCATTAGGTTTATTTTTGTTTTTCCATAATTTCTTTACGTCATTACTGCCACTTGTCTGGCTAAATTTTGAATAAATGATCCATTCCGGTAACACAGGTAATTTGTATTTTTTTAACGCAGCTAAATAACCTTCAAGCCTGTTTCTGGTGAATGAAAGGCCAATAGGGCCGGCAATATGGGCTATTTTTTTATAACCATTTTGAATGAGGTGTTCAACTGCCATAAATGCTCCATCAAAATCATTTTGCATCACCTTGGATGTATGAATGCAATCTGCAACCCTGTCAAAAAAAACTACCGGTACGCCGCAATTAATTATCTCAGAAAAATGGTCACACTTTTCTGATTCTGATGTGATGCACACCAATAATCCGTCTATTGAGCTAAGTGGTAGTTGCTTCGCAATAGCTATTTCTCTTTCAGGGGATTCTCCTGTAATATGCAGAATGATATTAAAGTTATTTTTGTAAGCAACTTTTTGAATCCCACTAATCACGGTAGAGAAATAATAATTGGTAATGGTTGGTAAAATAACAGCAATATTATGCGACTTATTATTCACCAGTCCCATCGCATTAAAATTGGGACGAAAGTTTAATTCCTTTGCTTTCGCTATTATCTTGCCTCTTGTTTTTTCGCTTACGTCATGTGTGTGCCGTAAGCCGCGTGATACTGTAGCAACCGACACATTTAATTCCTTTGCAAGGTCTTTCATCGTAATATGGCGACGTTTCATAGTTGACCAGTTTGTTTAATTTCAGGACATTTACATACAGAGAAACGCTGCTTAAAAATCCGGTTAAATTTTTTAAAAAGACAGATGTAACTCTGATACTAAATGCAAAAAAAAACCAAAAGTAAAGTCTAATATTCTCTCGCCTGATAGATACCTACAAGCTTACGCCTCTCTTCCATGGAATAAAATCATTTTGTTTATTCCGTACTGCTGCCACTTCTGTCTCTCCACTGGCGACATTGATGATATATTCTAAAATGCGTTCGCCTGCTTCCTCGATGGTTTCTTCACCTTCAATGATGGTGCCGGTATTAATGTCGATAATGTCATTCATTTTGTTGTAAAGCACGGTATTACTTGAGAGTTTTACTACCGGGGCTATCGGATTTCCTGTAGGAGTACCAAGCCCAGTTGTGAATAAGACTACATTGGCTCCAGAACCTACTTCTGCTGTGGTGCTTTCCACATCATTACCAGGTGTGCAAAGTAAGTTTAAACCCGGTTTGGTCACCATTTCAGGAAAGTCTAAAACATCGGTAACAGGTGATGTGCCTCCTTTCTTTGCAGCACCGGCCGATTTTATCGCATCCGTGATCAATCCATCCTTAATATTTCCGGGAGAAGGGTTCATGTCAAAACCGGAACCCACAGCCTTCGCTTTGGCATTATAGGTTCTCATTAACTCACCAAAACGGATAGCCACTTCTTCGGTAACAGCACGGTCACTGAGGTTTTGTTCTACACCACACAGTTCGGGAAATTCAGAAAGTATTACCGAGCCTCCAAGTGCCACCAAGAGGTCCGAGGTATAACCAATCGCAGGGTTTGCAGAGATACCGCTGAAGCCATCTGATCCTCCACACTCAAGGCCAATACATAATTTGCTTAAAGGAGCAGGTTTTCTTTCAAGCGAATTTGCATGGATTAATCCTGTGAAAGTTTGCTTGATTGCTTTGGAAATAAGGTCTTCGCCTTTCCCTATTTGTTGTTGTTCCAGGATATAGAGCGGTTTGGAAAGATTTTTGTCACGCTTTTTAATTTCTTCCTGTAGGATTCCCACCTGGGCATTTTGGCAGCCGAGACTTAGTACCGTTGCGCCTGCTACATTGGAATGGGTAATATATCCTGCCAGCAAACCACATAGAGCCTGCGAGTCCTGCCGCGTGCCACCACAGCCTCCCTCATGGGTTAAAAATTTGATACCGTCCACATTAGGGAATATCCTTTGTTTCTTTGCTTCTTCTACATGTACTGTCACGTCTGCACTTAATATATCATCTATACTCTTGCCTGTTTTGTACATGTCAATTAACTTCGAAACTTCAACTTTTTTATTTTGATTTCTTCCATAACCTAATTCATTTACCAAGGCTTCACGAAGGATTTCTATATTCCTGTTTTCGCAGAATACCAGTGGAATTACCAACCAATAATTAGCAGTGCCCACTTTTCCATCTTCTCTGTGAAAACCCATAAAAGTGCGGTCTGAAAACTTTGAAACATCTGGTTTGTGCCACTCCGTTTTTCTTTCTCCAAGAGTAAAATCGTTTGCCGCGTGTTTTACGTTGGATGTAGTGATTCTCCCTCCTTTAGGAATAAAAACCTGCGCTTTCCCAACCAATACTCCATACATGAATAATTCGTCTCCCGGCTGCATGTCTTGTGTAACAAATTTATGTTTGGCCTGCACTCTGTCAACCAGCGTATATTCACTACCGTTATAACTTACTGTTTCATTTACAGCGAGGTCTTGTATTGCAACTAACACATTATCATTGGGATGCACTTTTGTAATTTTATATTTCATTTTTTTAATTTTTTCAATCTGTTTAGTAGATTCTTTATTCGTTTTATTGGTGTAAATTTCTAATTTTATTTATTATTTTTTTCAAATAAATAAATGTTGCTATCTCTTCCTTTTAAAAATTGTTAGTTCAAAAGATAACTCTAATCTATGTATGAATAACCAGTTTGCAGGGTATTTCCACATTTTTTATATTTTCATTCTGGTGCTCATCTTCTTCATTGATCATCTGGAAAAGCAATAGGGCTGCTTGTTTACCCACCTCATAGAAATCTTCATCAACGGACGCAACCGGCTTATGCTCCACATAATCAAACAAAGGAAGGTTGCCAAAATCTGTAAAATCAATGGTATTTAATTTCTCCGGATACTTTCTTTTTAGAAAGCCAATTGCATCGAGAGTTATGTAATTTTTAAAAGTGAATATAGCAGTGGGCGGTGATTTTAATTTCATCAGATCCTGCATTGCTTTTTCAGTTTCCTTTCTTGTGAAGTCAACCTCCTTTACCAAAGTCGCGTCGAATTGAATATTATTTTTTTTGAGCGCCTTTTTATATCCTTCCAGGCGGATCAGTGAAATCTGTAAAGTACTCGGTCCCATAATGTGAGCAATTCTTCGATGGCCTCTCTTAATTAAAAAATTAGTTGCTTTGAACGCACCTTCTACATTATCTACAGATACATGAGTAAAAAGATGGCTTTGAGGTTCTCTAACGATAAAAATTACAGGAATGCCCACCGCCTTGAATTTCTGAAATAAGGCCATGTCAACCGTATTTTTTGTGACAGCGACTATTAATCCATCTACCCTGTTCCTTATCATTACATTGGCAATATTTTCTTCTTTTTTTACGTCCTCATGAGATTGCGTCAGTAGCATATTATAATTTTCTTTCAGCGCAACATCTTCCACTCCATTGATCGCCATCACAAAAAAATGATCCAGCAGGTCAGGCAATATTAATCCTATAGTAAAGCTTTTATTTTGCTGAAAATGACGTGCTGATTCATTGGCGATATAATTACATTCACTCGCAAACTTTCGTACTCTCTCTTTGGTTAAGGCGCTTATCGAACTGTCATCGCTCAAAGATTTTGAAACCGTTGAAATAGACATGTTTAGCTTCCTAGCAATATCCTTTAATGTTACTCCCTTTTTTATCATAAGGTCTTTTTCTAATTTCTGAATTTAAGGCCAAATTATACTAAAAGAGCATGGTGAATAAATAATTTCAAACGTTGTAGTTGGCACTTATTGATTATCTTGAATTTTTAACTACATTTTATAATAGATTTGTTAACAGCTTATTAATGGTACACTGCAACCGAAAGTTAAATAAAACCATTCAAGACCTTAGATATTATTATTTAAAAGACGTTTAAAATTTACGATTATGGAAGATTCTAGAAGAGATTTTATAAAAAAAACTTTAGCGGCTTCTGCAGCAGTTTCTTTAGGAGGTATATTACCATCGTTTGGCGCTAAAAGCTATGCAAGTATTATTGGGGCCAATGAGCGCATTAAAGTAGGCATCATGGGCGTGCATGCACGTGGCTTAGCCTTGTCTAAAAATTATGCTCAACAAAAAAATTGCGAAATAATTTATATCTCTGATGTAGACAGTCAATCCATGAATATATGTATTGATGCGGTAGAAAAGATCCAGAATAAACGACCGAAAGCAGCGCCCGATTTCAGAAAGGCATTAGAGGATAAATCGCTGGAGGCAATAGTTATTGCTACGCCCGATCACTGGCATGCCCCGGCAACTATTCTTGCCTGTAAAGCAGGTAAACATGTATATGTAGAAAAGCCATGCTCTCACAATCCTCACGAAGGGGAAATGATGGTGGCTGCTGCCAGGAAGTACAGAAGGCAGGTTCAAATGGGCTCACAACGCCGGTCGTGGCCTAATGTAATTACAGCGATTAAAGAAGTTCAGGATGGAATCGTGGGGCGTGTCTATTATGGCAAAGGATGGTACACTAATAATCGTCCATCCATTGGTATTGGTAAAAAAGTTGAAGTACCATCATGGTTGAATTATGATTTATGGCAAGGTCCCGCACCACGCGAACCTTACCGTGATAATATCCTTCCATACAACTGGCACTGGTTCTGGAATTGGGGCACAGGTGAGGCAGGGAATAATGGTACTCACATGGTAGATCTGCTACGCTGGGGTATGGATCTTGAATATCCAACGAGTGTGAGTTCGTCGGGTGGACGTTACCGTTATAAAGACGATTGGCAAACGCCGGATACGCAGGTAGTTACCTGGGATTTTCCCGATGATAAGTTAATGGATTGGGAAGGCAGAAGCTGCAATGGGCGTGATATTGAGGGTTCAAGTGTAGGAGTAGCATTTTATGGTGAAAAAGGAACTGTAGTTATTGACGGTGGTAATTCTTACAAGATTTATGATCTGAAAAATAAATTACTGAAAGACGTAAAAAATGACTTCACCATAGATGCACGAAACACCGTTGATCCTTCGCGGAATTTAGATGCCTTACATATTCAAAACTTTTTTGACGGTATCAGAAAAGGTACACCGTTGAACGCAGAAATAATGAAGGGTTATCAGAGTACTTTACTGAGTTTGCTGGGGAATATTGCCGTGCGTACAGGTACTACCATTAAAACGGATAGCAAGAATGGCCACATCATCAATAATGATGAAGCAAACAAATATTGGAAGCGTGAATATCAACCGGGGTGGGAGCCAACTATTTGATTTCGAAAATAAAACTGAAACTATTTCAAAATATGGAATCGAGAAGAAACTTTCTTAAACTGGCCGGCGCAGGCGCTTTTGCAGGAAGCATGTTGCCTTTTGCTTCTATGGCAAATACTGTAAGTGGCATTCTGCCTCTCACGGAGACTTTTAAGCTTGCCATAGCAGGTTATAGTTTTTTAGCTTATAAAGCTGACGTTGATAAAGCCATCGATGTCTGCAAAGCCGTTGATATCAATTCCGTTTCTCTAAAAGATTTTTCATTACCCTTTAACAGTACGCAGGAAAAAACGGATGAGATTATTGGTAAGTTTAAAGCAGCTTCCATTACTGTTTATGGGCTTGGAGTGATTTACATGAAAAACATGCAGGATGTAGATAATGCGGTTGCTTATGCAAAAAGAGCCGGAGTAAATATGATCATTGCTTCGCCGGCCTATGATGTACTTTCCTATCTTGAAAAGAAAGCCAAAGAATCTCAGATCAGGATAGCCATTCATAATCATGGTCCGGAAGACAAACTTTTCCCCGATGTAAATAGTATTTTTGATAGAATTAAAAATATGGATCCTGTGATAGGGATCTGTATGGATATTGGCCATACTTTCCGGTCCGGACAGGATCCGGCAGCGGTATTGATAAAATATCACGGCCGTATTTATGATATGCATTTGAAAGACGTTGATGAACCAATCAAGGATGGGAAAACGGTAATTAATGGAATGGGGAAAATCGACTTTGTAAGTTTCGTTAAAGCATTACACAAAACTAAATATGCAGGACATTGTAGTTTAGAATATGAATCAAAGGGTGACCCCGCTATGGGCATTGCGCAAAGCATTGGAAATTTCAGAGGGGTATTGGCTTGTGCAGGTTGATAAAATTCATAAAATTAAATTTTGCAGAATGAAGATATTTAGAAGCCATAAAATTTTATACTTAAGCACTCTGATTGTATTTAGTTTACTGGTTAATAATTGCAGCCTGATGGCAAAAGATATTCATCAAAATAAGCTTAATAAAAAGAATATGATTGAGAAAATGAAGAAAGCAAAAATTGTTTTTCTCATTACAAAAGACCCGGATAATTATGAAGCAGATAAAACAGTACCACTATTTGCTGAAATGCTAAGAAAGAAATATGGATATGATGTTACGGTACTTTTAGGAAGCGGTGAGCATGGTTCTTATCGTTATCCCAATATGGAAATAGTTTCAAAAGCCGATCTGCTCATAATTTTTGCCAGACGTATTGCTTTGCCACATGAACAAATGGATATTATAAAAAATTACCTCAGTAAAGGGAAACCTTTGATAGGGATACGCACCGCCAATCATGCGTTTAAAGTTATGGGGAAAATAGAAGAAGGGTTTGAAGATTGGCCTGATTTTGTGGCCGATATTTTAGGCTGTGAGAACCGTGGCTATGGTCCGGTTGGGCCTGGTATGGAGATATCTGTCGTTCCTGAAGAGGTAACCCATCCCATACTAAAAAATGTTGCTCGTGGGTGGCACGTTGATGGAAACGTTTATCTTGTAGCCCCGTTACTTGATATGACAGCTACTGTGCTACTGAATGGCAAAACTAATAATATAACAGAGCCTGTTGCGTGGACGCG
>JBDTJI010000257.1:0-12795 GCA_039935935.1 Ginsengibacter sp.
AAATTTGAATGTGATTTCTTATGTATCTTATTTTATGACCCATTAAAACATTATATCAAATTCATTACAGTTCATTCATCACGACCTATCCACTTTATTCTATATTTTTGTTGTATGACACGAGACAAAGTCTTCCAGCATCGCCTGCATGAATTAATTACAAACGCCTTTAAGGAAGATATCGGGGACGGCGACCATTCGACACTTTCCATCATTGGCTCGGATGTGAAAGGCAAAGCCATTCTTAAGATCAAGGATGACGGTATCTTGGCCGGCGTAGAAATTGCAGAGAAAATATTTTTATATGTAGAACCTGGCGCGATATTTAAGAAGTTCAAAAATGATGGTGATTCAATGCAGAAGGGAGAAACTGCTTTTGAAATAGAAGCAAAAATCCATACTATACTGTCATGCGAAAGGTTAGTGCTAAATTGCATGCAAAGAATGAGTGGTATTGCTACACTTACCAAAAAATATACTGATAAGATAAAGGGCTATTCCACAAGATTATTAGATACGAGAAAGACAACTCCCAACTTCAGGTTATTGGAAAAAGAAGCTGTAAGAATTGGAGGAGGCATCAATCACCGCTTTGGACTATATGATATGATCATGCTCAAGGACAACCACATTGATTATGGTGGCGGTATTGAAAAATCCATTGAAAGTGCATGGCAATATGTGCATAATAAAATGAACGGATTAGAAATTGAGGTGGAAACCCGAAATATTGAGGATGTAAAAAAAGTAATAAGGATAGGAAAGGTAAAAAGGATTATGCTTGATAATTTTTCGCCTGCCGAAATAAAAGAAGCATTGAAAATTATTGATGGTAAATACGAAACTGAAGCGAGTGGCGGAATTACATTAGAGAATATTGCGGCTTATGCTGCCACTGGTGTAGATTTCATTTCAAGCGGAGCAATTATTCACCAGGCAACGAGTTTGGATTTAAGCTTAAAAGCAGAAGTACAACAATAATATGGCAAAGAAAAAGTTATATAATACGGGAGGCATCGTTTATTCAACAGCAACAGATTTTAAATTCCCGGATGAAAGGGAGCCTGTTGAATCATTATCACCCGGGGAACATTTATTAAAAATTGTCCTCGATAAAAAACACCGCGGTGGAAAAGTAGTATCAATTATAACAGGCTTTACGATGGCAGATAGTGACATAGAATTGCTTGCAAAAGAATTAAAAACTTTTTGTGGCAGTGGCGGCTCAGCAAAAAATAGTGAAATCATTATCCAGGGCGACCACAGAGAGAAGATACTTCAATGGTTTGTGAAGAAAGGTTATTCCAAATCGAGAAAAATTTAATTTCTTTAATCCATCAGTTTTAATAACTTTATCAACAACCTAAAGGCTATGATTTCAAAAATATCTGAAGGAGTTACCGTAAGTGTTGAAACTTTTTTTCAGCCTGATTATAGCAATCCAGTTAATAATGAGTATATGTTTACTTATCGCATTACGCTTGAAAACAATAACGCATTCCCTGTGCAGTTGTTAAGAAGGCATTGGTATATTTTTGACAGCAATGCCGGACATCGCGAAGTGGAAGGTGAAGGAGTAATAGGAATTCAGCCAATTATTCACCCGGGCGAGAAGTACCAGTATGTGAGCGGATGTGATTTAAGAAGTGAAATGGGCAGGATGCACGGAATGTATTTTATGGAGAACTGCCATAATAAACAAACCTTCCTCATCAACATCCCTGCCTTTGAAATGGTTGTCCCTTCTAAGCTTAACTAATTTATGGGCGTGGCTTATATTTAGAGCTGCTATAAATATCCCTGGGATCCATTTTCATCAATTCGTCAAGTTCGGTTCCTGGATTTTTTTCCACATACTTTTTTACTATTTGCAATCCGGCGAAGGTGCCTATATTTCCCGGCGCATCTTCTCCCAGCTCTTGTGTTTTAGGGCTCTCCCCGATATAATTTTTTACAATATTTTGATCAGATATATTCAACAGGTCATTATTCAGAAAGAAGTCCCATATCACCGCTTCGTTCTTGTATGAATCTTCCATTTGTCGTTTTGTATAACCGATACATTCATATTCAGGAGTATAAGGCAGGAACTGAGTAAGCAGGTAGAGCCTTCTTCCTTTGTCCACCATTTGATCTACTAATGCCCTGCCAACACTTTTGTCTGGAAAAAGATCATCTACAATATTTCTCATACAATTTACGGGAATGTGTGCAGCGTCAAAGTTATTAGAGATATACTCAGGATATTGCTCTAATCCCTCGCGACTTTGATAAAATGAAAAATTCCCGCCCAGGTGAAGTTGGAGGCCAATACCAAAACTTGAAGGAGTAATTACATCTCCCTGTATGCCAAATGAAGTCGCAAAGTTGGCATTAATGGGGCCAATAAAAGTGATAATGGATTCCGGAGTTTTGTATTGAGGAAAATAATACTTTACAAACTGTAACCCTTTTACTATTGCATCCGCTTCTTTAGTAAAATCCTTATAGAGTAAATCAGAAGAGTCCTTGATAGGTTGGTAATCATGTAGGAAGCTACGAATTGCTTCACTTTGTGGATTGCCGGATATTAATAAGCTATCCAGGTCCAACCCTAATATATTGCCAATAAAATCAGGCAAAAAATCGGGATACTTTTTCAGCACGATGCTGATGGATTCTGCTATTCTTGCCGTATCCATTTTAAAAAAATCCTGTTCAAACCTTTTAGTATCAACATTTATTTTTATAGAAGATACATCAGGAATATTTTTTTTACTACCGCAGGATAAAAACAAAGCAGCAATAGATACTATAAATAATAATTTCTTCATTTGACAAATAAAAGCAAAATTAATTGAGAAATTCATTATCGTTACTAATTGTTGCCAATGGTTTCCAACAGGAAAGTATTTTTTACTGCATATAGTCTCCCTGCCTCATAAGTATGGTTCTATATTTATTGAAGATCCTGTTTTTAGTTACAAATCCCAGGTAGATCCCTTTAGCATCTGTCACAGGCAGGATACGTGTATCCTGTCTGTCCATAATTTGCATTACTTCAAACATAGGTGTATCCACCTCAATGGTTTTTTTGGCAGGCTGTGCAATGTCTTTTATCATCCTGTTCTGATCTTCTTCTTTTTTACTCACCAGGAGCTCAAGCAAACGGTCACTATATAAAATGCCCGTTAACAACCCATCATCACCTACTACCGGAAAAATATTCCGGCTGGTATGAACAATATCAATACTCCTGCTTATCACCGTATCATCCGGATGAAGAATGACGAAATCCTTTTCAAGCAGATATTTTAGTTTAAGCCGTCTCAAAATACTGTCGTCTCTATTTTCCTGGGACAATAAATTACCCTGCTCCGCAAGAGCTTTTGTATAAATGGAATACTTCAAAATACTTTTATTGATAAAATAAGAAATGGCCGAAACTAACATCAAGGGTACCATAAGCACATAACCTCCGGTTATTTCTGCAGCCAGGAAAACACCGGTAAGTGGGGCATGCATTACTCCACTGATAGACGCAGCCATCCCGGCAATTATAAAATTGGTGACATTTAGATGTGTCATTCCTGTTAGGTTTAATCCAAAAGAAAAAACAAAACCTAAAAGTCCGCCCACTACCACACTTGGACCAAACATCCCCCCGTTGCCACCACTGGCCATGGTGATAACGCTGGCAAAAGCTTTGCCTACCATAGATAAAAAGCCAAACAAGAGTAGCGCCCAACCTATAGTTTGATACCTGGAAAAGAAACTGTTGGCCAGCAGGCTTTGGTAATCTCCATTCAGTAATTTTTGGATGGTAATATAGCCCTCGCCATACAGAGCGGGAAACACAGCAATCATTATTCCTAAAATGATTCCGCCGATTAACACTTTATTATACCTGTATTTAATTTTTTCAAATACTTTGAATAAATAACTATTGAGCCGACTATAAAAAATTGAATAAAACCCCATCAGAATACCAAGTGCCACATAATACCAAAAGGCTTCTGTGACCCAACCATCCGTAACTAACGCAAAAAGCGGCTCATCATAAATAAATCGGGAAACCACAGATGAGATGGCAGAAGCTATTAGTAAAGGGATGACGGCGGGTATAGAAAATTCAGGCAAGATTACTTCTATGGCAAAGATCATCCCTGCTACCGGGCTGTTGAATGCGCCTGCAATGCCTGCCCCGGCCCCGCACGCTAAAAGCAAAGTAGTCTCACGGTAATCCAGGCCAAAGAACCTTCCTATGTTAGATCCAATAGCAGAACCGCTAGCCACAGCAGGCGCTTCTAAACCAGCAGAACCACCAAGCCCGACAGTAAGAGCGCTTGATATTATCTGACTATAAATATTATGAAAATCCAGCTTGCTGGAATTACGTGAAATGTTATATAGTATCGCAGGAATACCGTGTTGAAATTTGCTTCTGCGAATAAAGGTGCGTATATAGAAAACTGTGAGAAAAATACCAATTAGCGGGAAGAAAAAATAGAGATAATATTTATACTCCCAGTGAAGATCGTTTTGCAAAAAGTTAGCTACATAATGGGTGAGCCTCTTTAATATCGATGACGCTAACCCACCTAATGCACCTACTACTGCTGCTGCAATGATTAAAAAATTGGTATTAGAAATTCGTTGTTTTCTCCACTGATTTATATGAGCAAGATATTTGAGTAGTTTCCTGTACATTTTTCAGATAGCCAGAAACGGGATTCTTATTTTAAGATTAGAACGCGAAGGTATATACAAAATTCTTGTATTTATTAGCCTGCCTTTTATAGGAATCTTTTAGATCCAATCCCATGGCTATTTGACTTGCATGCAGGTTTGTTTTGTTAGCTATTTATTTTTTCTTTCCTGCTGCTGGCAGGACAGCAACAATTTTTCGAAAAAAGATCGCAGAGGTGAAAAGATGGATGACTCTTTTGGTAAGTCACCAAACATTTTCTGTAAAATCCAATTGTTCGTATTTGAATGAATAATACAGTTAATTTGCGTATAAAATATCTAACTTATGTGTGGCATTGCGGGGGCTTTAAATTGGAGTTATTCTTATGAAAAAATAATTGCCGGTGTTAATCTTTCGGGCAGCTAACAAAGGTTCCAGATGCTTAGTAATACTTTTCGCAAATCTTTAAACATTTATCAATGAGTAATATCTCTTCAAAAAAACTAATCCGTATTACAACAATTCCAATGGCACTCCATTTCTTGCTTCCAGGCCAATTGAAATTTATGAAAGAAAATGGTTTTAATGTACTGATGATAAGCGCTGACGGGGACGATCTGAAAGAGGTAATTAAGAATGAAGATTGCAGGCATATAATTGTGCCCATGACAAGAAAAATTACCCCCTGGCATGACTTAAAATGCCTGTTTCAACTTATAAAAATATTTCGGAAAGAAAAACCTGATATCGTACATACTGAGACGCCAAAAGCAGGGCTACTTGGCATGCTGGCTGCAAAAATAAGCGGGATAAAAATCAGAATTCATACGGTAGCCGGTCTTCCTTTGGTGGAAGAAGCCGGGCTCAAGTATGCCTTACTAAAGAGAATAGAAAAAATTACTTATTCAGCAGCTAATCATGTGTGGCCGAACAGTAATTCGCTTTATAATTTTATAAAAGATAATAAACTCGTAAATGAAAGGAAATTAAAAATTATTGGAAGCGGCTCTTCAAATGGGGTAAGTAGTAAACGGTTTAATAGGGATACGCTTGATGAAAAATTGGTTGAGGTTATAAAAAAGAAAATTAATTATAATGATTCAAATACCTACCTTCTTTTTATTGGAAGGCTTGTAAAAGACAAAGGAATCGTAGAACTGGTAGAATCTTTTTCAGCTCTGCAAAAAACAAAATCAAATTTAAAACTTATTCTTGTAGGTGTGTACGAAGCAGCCCTGGATTCTTTGCCGGAAAAAACATTGAGAGAGATCCTTAACAATCCTTCTATCATACATGTGAGCTGGAGCAATAAAGTGGAATATTATATGAGTGTCGCAAATTATTTTGTTTTTCCTTCTTATCGGGAAGGTTTTCCCAATGTGTTACTTGAGGCAGGAGCAATGCAATTGCCAATTATTTGTAGTCGTATTGGAGGTAATATAGATATTGTGACCCACAATAAGACTGGCATTCTTTTCAAAAAAAAGGATATAAATGATTTATACATGAAATTAGAATGCGCTTTAAATCAGCCTGCTCAAATGATATCAATGGCCAAACAATTGCAGGGATATATAAAAACATTCTATGAAAGAGAAGCATTTTGGAAAATTTTACTCGCTGAGTATAAGAAATTAACTTAGATATTTTTGATTCTTAATTTTAAAAATTCATGAATTGTAATTCAATACCCCAATATTCTTTATATTGGCAAAAAGGATGATTTTTGTTCTAAGGTTGCAGTAGAGTATTTAAAACAACACATACCCTCTGCAACCCTGATTTACAGCTTGAAGTCACGATCTTCTGCAAGGTGAAAGCTTAAAATAAGCAATGAGCAATGAGCAATGGTAACGGAAACCATATACAGGTAAGGAACAAAACAGTTTGTCCTTATTAAGCTAAGAGATGAGCGAACAGGACTATAAAAAAGATGTGGTATTCAGCTTCACCAGCTTATTACCACACCTTACAGACGGTAAATATTTTGCCAAACCATACATTCAGAATATAAGAAGCTGATTTAGTTATTTAGGCAAATTAATAAGATACAAAATGATACTAATAGGATATAGTGGCCATGCACTTGTTGTTTACAGCATTTTAAATGCTTTGGGGCAAGTCGTTACAGGCTATTATGACAATAGAGAAAAAGAATTTAATCCATATAATCTATCATATTTGGGTTCGGAAAAATCCGAAACAGCTCTGAAAGTCCTAAATACAAACGACTTCTTTATTTCTGTAGGAGACAATAATATCAGGAAAAACATTTACGATTACTTAGCATCCAAACAACGTTTACCCATAAATGCAATTCATCCATCTGCAATCGTATCTAAAGATTCTCATTTGTTTTCAAATGGGGTGATGATTTCTGCAGGTGTTATCATAAATCCATTATCCAAAATAGCTGATGGTGTGATATGTAATACGGGTTGTATAATTGAGCATGAATGCGTAATCGGAAATTTTTCACATATTGGTCCGGGAGCTGTACTTTGTGGTAATACACATATTGGTGAAAAGACTTTTGTTGGAGCTGGGGCAGTGATACGCCAAGGCATCATAATCGGCAGTAATGTAATTATAGGTGCCGGATCTGTAGTAGTAAAAAATGTACCAGACAATTCTACTATTATGGGGTGCCCTGCAAAATAGTCTTACATGTTTTCAGAAAGATGCTGTCCACATTCTTTTTAGATCAGACCCAACTATCTCAAACATTGAGCAAACTGATTTACCCGTTTGATACAATGCAACAAATCATTCAGATTGGCGTTCTTTTGTTTCTAAACAATCAGATTGAAAACATTTATATTTGCTCACGAAAAATCGTAATCCTGCGAGAATTGTAGGCAGGAATTAGAAAACACAAAAGATTATGAAAGTGTTAATTACGGGAGGTGCAGGCTATATAGGCTCGGTTTTAGTTCGACAGTTGCTAAGTAAAGGGTATGATGTAAGAGCTTTTGACAGCTTAAAGTTTGGGGGAGATGCATTGTATGAAGTAATGCTACATCCCAATTTTGAATTTATAAAAGGGAATGTAAGAAACCCAACAGAAGTTGAAAATGCTTTAATAGATATTGACGCTGTTGTTCATCTGGCTGCGATTGTTGGAGATCCGGCTTGCAAAAAATTCAGTGACGAAGCCAATGAGACAAACTGGATTGGCAGTACCTCATTATTCGAAGCCGCAGAAAAAGCGGGAGTTCAACGTTTTGTATTTGCCAGTACCTGTAGTAATTATGGAAAAATGTCTGATCCTGATTCTTTCGTAACAGAGACATCAGGTTTAAATCCCGTTTCATTATATGCGGAACTGAAAGTAAAGTTCGAGAACTATTTATTAGAAAAAAGGAAAGACTCCAATATATGCAGCACAGCTCTTCGTTTTAGCACTGTATATGGGTTTTCGCCCCGCATTCGGTTTGATTTGACAGTGAATGAATTTACACGAAATGCAACCATTCATGGTGAGCAGGAAATCTGGGGGGCTAAATTCTGGCGTCCTTATTGTCATGTGGACGACCTGGCAAGATCAGTGGTATTGGTACTTGAAACGGATAAAGTAAAAGTGAGGTCTAACGTATTCAATGTAGGCTCCACTGAGGAGAATTATACTAAAGGAATGATCATTGACGAAGTTTGTAAAGTGGTACCTGATGTAAAAGTGAATTACATTGAAATAAATGAAGACCCAAGAGACTACCGGGTTAATTTCGATAAAATAAAAAATGAACTCGGCTATACAATTACAAAAAAAGTCCCTGACGGTATAAAAGAAATCTATACTTTATTAAAGACGGGGATTGTGACTGATTCATTTGCACAAAAATTCCGAAATATCTAATGCTTTGTATTAAGAATAAACCATTTAATTAAGTCGTTGTATAGGACTGCAAGTTATTTTTATATAGGTTTGTGTAGATTTTCGAATCACAAATTAAATTAGCAAATATTCAATTTACTTTCTTATCTCTTGTATAATACCAAAAGGATTTGAATAAAATATCTGCTAATTCAAAAATAAATTATGCTTTTACTTTCAGGCCCCAATATGGGCGGCAATGAATTAAAATATATTTCTGAATGCGTAGAAACCGGCTGGGTAAGTAGTGTAGGCAGCTACGTTGATCGTTTTGAAAAAATGAGTGCAGAATTTACAGGTACTAAATATGCAGTAGCAACCAGTAGTGGTACTGCTGCCCTACATATATGCCTGATAATGATGGGAGTAAATGCGAACGATTATGTAATTGCTCCAAATATAACATTCGTAGCCACAATTAACGCTATCAAATATACTGGTGCTTCCCCAATATTAATAGATACAAACGAAAGAAGTTGGCAATTGGATTTGGATTTGCTGGAAGAATTTCTAACCAATGAAACTGAACAAAAACAAAATATTTGCTATCATAAAAAAACAGGAAAAAGAATACCTGTGATTATGCCGGTACACGTTCTTGGAAACATTTGTGACATGGACAGGCTGATAACCCTGGCTCACGAATACCACCTTACAATTATCGAAGACAGTACGGAAGCTCTTGGCAGCTACTATAAGAGCCGTCATGCCGGGAGTATTGGTTTGCTCGGTACATTTAGTTACAATGGGAATAAAATAATAACTACCGGTGGCGGTGGCATGATAGTCACCAACGACGAAGCTCTTGCCAAAAAAGCTAAACATCTAACTACACAGGCCAAAAGCCACACTTTTGAATACATACACGATGCCATTGGCTATAATTATAGGTTGGTAAACGTTTCTGCAGCTATGGGAGTAGCGCAAATGGAACAACTGCACGATTTTATAAAAAGAAAAAGAGAAATCATTGAATTCTACAAAACTTCATTAAATGGTATTGGTGACATAGAGTTTCAGGAAGTGAGCAACGATGTGATCCCCAATTGGTGGCTACCAACGATAAAGACTGTTTACCAAAGAAAGATATTAAAAGTACTTAATGAAAATAAAATGCAGAGCAGGCCTTTTTGGGTGCCAATGAACCAACTTAATATGTTTACCAACGATATCTATTTTAATCACAACGATCGTTCAGATTTTTTATATAAACATTGCCTAAGTATTCCATGTTCTACAAACATTACTGATGAACAATTACAAGCCGTATCAGATAAAATTAAGGATGTCTTTTAAGAAAAATAAATTCTACCATAAAAAAAATTCGCAATGTCAGACCCCGGAAACTGCAAATTACTCTCATGTACAAATTTATTAAACGTTTTACAGATCTTTTATTAGCTACTATAGCCCTGGTATTATTGTCACCGGTGTTTGTAGTGGCAATGATCATTCTAATGCTAACAGGAGAACATGAAGTATTTTACTCACAAAAAAGAATTGGTTATAAAAATAGGCCTTTCAGAATCTGGAAATTTGCTACTATGTATAAAGACAGCTCTGGCATAGGTTCGAAAGAAATAACATTACGAAATGATCCAAGAGTTACCATAGTTGGCAGGATTTTGAGGATGACAAAAATAAACGAACTTCCCCAAATTATTAACGTGTATAAAGGTGAGATGTCAATTGTAGGACCAAGACCTTTGATGGAGGTAAGTTTTAATTTATACCCCGAAAAAGTCAAAAATGTTGTCTATAATTCAAAACCGGGCATTACCGGCATTGGCTCGCTCGTTTTTCGGGATGAAGAAAAAACTCTTTCAGAAGCCGAAGATCCCATAAAAATGTATGCATCAATTTACCCCTACAAGGGAGAACTGGAATTGTGGTACCTGCAAAATGCCTCGTTACTTGTAGATTCAAAAATTATTCTCCTGACTGCCTGGGGTATTTTCTTCGCTAAGAATAATCTTTGTTTAAAAGTGTTTAAATCCCTTCCTCTGAAAGAAGAAACTATAACCGGTTGATCAGGCACTTGTCCGATTTATCACAGAAAAAGTGTCTCCTATTTTACTACTTTCTACAGTAAAGAAAGGGATAACAACCAAAATTGACCTTTTGATTAAAAACCATATTCATATAAACAGTTTTTATATTTTTGTTGCAGAAAAATTATTATGACCCAATTTCCGAACGACCAGGAACTTTTAGACTTGTTTAAAAATGCTGCAACCAAAGAACAGTCATTTACCAGTATCGTAAAAAAGTACCAGGAAAAATTGTACTGGCATATACGCAGGATGGTGGTTGACCACGATGACGCAGATGATGTACTTCAAAACATGTTCATGAAAGTGTGGAAGGGCCTTGAAAATTTTCGTGAAGACAGCCAGCTTTATACATGGCTTTATCGAATAGCGACCAACGAATCGCTTACTTTTTTGGCTCAACAGAAAAAAAGGAATATCATTTCACTTAGTGATGAAGACAATGGTTTAAGTAATAAGTTAAGGAGTGATACGCATTTTGATGCTAATAAACTGGAATGGAAACTTCAGTTAGGAATTCAGTCTCTACCGGAAAAGCAAAGGTTAGTTTTTAATTTGCGATACTATGATGAGATGCCCTATGAGGAAATGAGCCGTGTATTAGAAACAAGTGAAGGCGCTTTGAAAGCCAGTTATCATCATGCTGCAAAAAAAATAGAGAATTACATTCTGAATCATTAAACTTACTGCATTAAAAATAGTCTGAAAGGCGTGACGAAAGAAAAAAATGAAATATTAAATGAATTAAAATCTGTAAGTCCTGCATTGGCAGCTATAGATAGAATAAATGTCTTTAGTGTACCAGAAGGCTATTTTAATGATCTGCCACAAACGGTTTCAACATCTATATTCTTTGATCAAAACGCCAAAACGCAGGTGAATGATATCCCTGATGGATATTTTGATGACTTAAGCAATAAAATTCTGACTAAAATAAAAAAGAACGTTACAAGCTCAGATGCAGAAACAGAAATAAGAAAAATTTCTCCTCTCATCCATTCGCTAAAAGAGAAGAATGTATTTAACATCCCTTCCGCCTATTTTGAATTACTCAGCTATCGTGTTGTCAATAAAGTAAAGCCTGAGCGTGCAAAAATAATTTCACTATATGCCTTAAAGAATTGGTGGAAATTTGCTGCAGCAGCGATGATTGCAGTGTTCATTAGTATCTGGGCCTTACAATTCTTCAATAATAAAGGAGCCGATAACGACAACATTCAACTTTCAGCAACTTACGCTAAGAGTGTTCCTGCCTATATACAGGATGCGGGCCGATATAATACTCCTAATGAATTAACCAGAGGAATTGCTTCGTTAAGCGATGATGAAATTGCTTCTTACCTGGAACACCATGGCAATATTATGGATGATTATTTGCTTACAAAAGATGTTGACACCAAAGAATTACCTGAGGCTACAGACTATTTAATTAATGAGAATACATTAAGTAATTTTCTTAAACAGATTGACGATCCAACATCAACTGAAAATAAACAAGTGAAATGAAAAAATATTTACTTTCCATATTTGCAATTTTTACTTTTTTACTGGCTAACGCTCAGAATGGACAACATAGTGAAAAAATACAGGCTTTAAAGATTGCTTTTATTACGCAAAGATTAGAACTGACCTCTGCAGAAGCCGAGAAATTCTGGCCGGTATATAATGAATATGAAGTTGAAATAAATAATCTACGGATAAGTAATAAAACCGGAGATGTTCTTGATAATGAGCAAAAATTATTAGATATTAAGAAAAAATATAGCCCCCGTTTTGAGAAAATTTTAGGGCCTCAAAAATTGAATAAGTTCTTCATTGCTGAAAAAGAATTTAGAAATGTGCTTATTAAAAGGCTTAAGACTCAACGCCAGCAACGATTACAATAAATCCCGGTAAAACTTAGTAAAATAATAAATTAAAAGTTGGAGAAACTAAAAATTCTCCTATTTTTGTATAAGGTGTTTTTCATAGGTTAGCAACGGCCGGCCCTTTTTAGGGCAGGCCTTTTTTATGCCTATGCCAAAGACACAAAGCCTGAGTAACTATAAACAAATGATATGCCGAAGATATGCACAGAAGCCACTTGGGGGATTTTTATTGAACTCCCTTCAAATTCATCTGTAAAGTATAGATTGATTTCGAGGCGGTAATAAAAAGTATGTCTTTTTCTTTCCCTCCAAAACATACGTTTGCTGTCCATC
>JBDTJI010000258.1:0-21371 GCA_039935935.1 Ginsengibacter sp.
AGTTATAATCTGGTTCAGACTGAAAATCATTACCATTAGTTTCTTTGTTTATTATTGTCTCCATAATTCTTTATTTGGTAATGTTGAAGATCACATTAGCTAAAAGAGCAAGAGATGATAACACTACTGACCACTCACCAACTGATATTTTCGATTTATTTTTATCAGATTTTTGGGGAACAAATATCTCAGATCTTGGGGAAACAGCCGGATACGATTTAAACCATAAAAAATGCTTTACCGATGCTGCCTTGCCATCTGGATAAATTACTAATGCTCCGGCCTTCCTGGCGTAAGGTGTAAAGTTGCCTGCCTGCTGAACGTAATATTTCAAATTTTTATGTTCTTTATAGGGTATAATAGTAGGATTATAAACCTCGCCCGATATTCTCACCAGGCTGGAGTTTCTGTCGATAGTAAGTACATCCCCATCTTCCAAAACCAGGTTGTCAGGGCTGTTCGAATTTGACAACGCGGAGATGAGATCTACACTTATCAGATCATACGATTTATATAACTCATCACGCAACCTGGGATGAAGTAAGAGACTGTCGGGATTGATATTTAAAATACGTTGAAAAAGTTTTTCTCTTTCAGTCACGGTAAGGCTCGATTTAACGCTTCTGCGAATAGTGATTGAAGTACTGTCGGCAGATGCCTTAAAACCACCCACTCTTTGAAAGAGATCACTTATTCTATCACCACTTTTCTCCAAGCCATAACGGCCGGGACCTTTTACTTCACCAAGCAGCAATACTGTTCTTTGAACTGTATAGCCTGGCAAAGATTTTATAATCACAATATCATTGGGGTGCAATACTACATCCTTCGCAATGTCATTCTTATCTGCAATATCAATATTGAATATCCGGCTTTCATTGTGATTGGTTTTCTCAACATTCACGTTTTTGATTCTTCTTGAAATTTCTATCGTCGAAGAGTCGCCTGAGTCTGAAATACCACCGGCAGAAAGTAACAGATCGCGAAGGGATAAATTTTCTCTCCAGGGAATCTTACCCGGCTTTCTTACATTACCTTCTATAGTTACATAGTTAATGTCTTGAAAGTCAAAAATAGAATGTACGGCTATCGAATCATCTTTAACTAAGGAGATATCATGGCCGGATGCTGAAATAGAATCAAGGTTCACCGCAACAGTAGTTGGCATCTTATTGTTCAAATACCTGAAAATAATTATTCTTTTAGTAAATGCATCACGGGTAAAACCCCCTGCTTTTTCAATAAGAGATTTAATAGTGACACCGGGAACCAGTGCATAAGGACCTGGCCTTAGAACTGAACCTGAAATTACAATACGGTTGCCAAATTCGTCCTGGAGCTTATTTACAATATATTTATCGCTTCCATTGGATTTAAAAGAGCCGAACTGGCTTGCTTCAAGATCTATAATTTTCTTCTCTGAATCGGTAATCCTCACAACGGTTACAGAGCCCCTGTAAGCATTATCTGTAAATCCGCCGGAATACTTAAGAAGGTCGTTAAAGGTTTCATTATCCAGCATTTCAAATTTACCTTCTCGTTTTACATTTCCGGAAAGTGTAACGCGGTTGCTATAGTAAGGTATCCTTATCACATCACCTTCCTGGAGAATTACATTATTTTTTTGATTCCCTTCTACTAAAAAATCATAAAGATCAGTAGTTTTCTTTTTTTCATTTCCCCTGATGGTCTCTATTTGCCGGTAGCTGCCCATTGCGGTCGGTCCCCCACATAAATACAGGATGTTATATAAGGTGGTTAAAGATGATACTGTGTAAGTTCCGGGCTTTTTTGCCTGCCCGATCACTGTCACGCGAATGCTTCTGATTTTACCAAGAGAGACCTGAACTTTAGTTTTTCCTGTATTGATAGCTGTATAAATAGTAGAAGCTAACTTTGATTTTATTTTTTCCGTTGCATCTTCAATGCTCAAACCGTTTACATAGACAGGCCCTACATTGGAAATATAAATTTCTCCCCGTTCGTTTATGGTAAGTTCGTATTTTTTTTCGCTATACCCGTAAACCGAAACTACTAATTGATCGTCAGGTCCAAGTAGATAACCCACAGGGGCAGGGATGCGAAGATTGGGTTCGAAAACTAAACTGTTAGTAGTAAATAACTCAGACCCAAAAATAGTAATGTCATTTTTGAATTGTTGCAGAGGCAAATTTTGCCCGGTAGTATCATAGACATGAGCTTGGTGTGAAACTCTTTCATCTTCCAACTCGTTTTTTTGTACCAGCTTTTTGCCAGGGTTAATCTGTTGCAGACGTTCACGTAATTTAATTATCTCTGATTCAGACAGTCCTCTTTCAGAAGCTACTTTGTATAATTGGGATTCAGTGATTCCCGCTTCTACAGCTTTATTATAAAAAGAAATAAGATCATTATTACTGTAATTATCTATATCGATCTGGCTTAGATCCTGCATATTAAATAAGCCGTTTTGGGCATGCAGTTGGGTTGAACAAAAAAGTAGGACGAACAATGCAAATAGTACTTTTTTAGCTATTGTCATTTATTGATTCAATTTAAATTTTTCTTTGGCAATAAGGGAATTAGGGACGAAAAAATCGTTTGCGAAGGTAGTACTATTTTTGGTTATGATATCTTCGCAGATCTTCATTGTATGCTGTTAAAGCAGATGGATAATGAGTTTTATTGTTTCAATACTTCTAAAAATAAAAACAGACAATATGAAAAACAGGTTTTCTTTTTTTATCCCTCTTTTATTTGGTATTTCTTTTCCAGTTTTATTAATGGGACAAAGAAAACCAGAGCAAAAAAAATTAATTGAATTTGGATGGGATTATCCTACCGTCAGTTATTTGAAAGCACATATACATGATATGCAAAAAGCTCCCTTTGACGGAGTGGTCTTTTCATTTGATTTTGACATCTATAATTCTTTTGACACGACCCAGCATAAAGATTCACAATTCCAATATGATGATCTGTCCAAGATTGATTGGAAAAACTTTACAGATAATTTTATACTCATGCGAGGGGTCGGCTATTCGGGTGCTCAGTGGCTTGATGATATGGCATGGCTAAAAATTGTAATTAATATTAAAAAAGTTTCAAAAGCATTATCAGTTTCACAAGCGGTAGGAATAGGCTTTGATCCAGAATATTATTTGAGTGATTCTACTCTAAATCCATGGGTATATAGACCTTCCTGGTACAATAATCTTTCTTATAAGGACGTGGGTGATTACGTCCGAAAAAGAGGAATACAGTTTATACAGGCTTTGCAAACAGATAAACCTGATGTAAAAATATTGTGTTTCTGGCTCCTGGGCTTGGTGGATATGCAAGCAAAGATTTTACCAATTGCTGAGACCGGAATGGCCTTGTATCCTTTTTTTATAGAAGGAATGTTGGAGGGAAAAAATAAAACCAGCGAAATTATTGATGGAAATGAATCCTCTTACTGGTATCAGAAACCAGAGGATTTTATAATGGCAGGTGAACATTTGAGGGAGAATGGCAGTCAGCTTATTACCAACTCTTTACAACCTGAGTTTAAAAATATATCGCTTGCTCAATCGGTATATTTTGATGGGCTATATGCCAGGCTTCCCAGATTTGACAAAGGATTTAATAAGGAGACTAAAGAAAGATGGTTAACCTGTAATTTGTACAATGCCTATAAAACCACTGATGAATATGTATGGTTTTACAGTGAGGATATCAATTGGTGGAAAAATAAAGTGGACTCTGGAGTAGCAAAACTTGTGATCGAAGTGAAGAATAAAATCAAAGCTGAAAAAAGTAATTCAGGGATTCGGGTAAAGGGCAAAAACATTGGGTTAGACTTTAAACGCAAGGAACAAGATGCAGATGAGGAATTCTATTACACATACACAAAAACCAGTAACTCTTTGCTGGTAAAATTTTTTAGTGGGCATATTAAAAATTTAAAAGTTTTTAGTAATTCCAGGTTAATTTATAATGTGGACAATCCACCCGGAGAGCTCACGATCAATCTTACTAAGAGATATGATAAAAAAGGTAATCTTATTATACTGGCAACAGATGATAAACAGAAAGCATCGGTTGCCTATGTGAACTGATAATACTTACAATCTGTACAGAGATTACAATATCGGTTCTAATTCATGGCTTTCAAACGCTACAGCGATAGGCCGTATTGTTTAATCTATTGCGATGATACCCTGGGGTTATCCGTGCTGTAAGAATTAAAAAAAACACTATTTCAAATATGCCTTCGTTGGATCGGACACCAGATTTTACTTGTTTTCCGGGAATTATTGTAAAAGACAAAGTTGCAGAATAAACCATTTTACATCTTGTAGTTTCTTATTTCATGCACCAGCTCAATCGCTTTCTTCGTTTCCATCAAAGGAAAACCATTTCCTGCTAAAATATATTCATAAGATTTGGTATGTAATTCTGTAAAGCCCTCGCTGAATTCAAAGAATTCACCATCAATATTCAATGTTCTGTAAGTTCTTTTACCAGCGGCTTTGATATCTGCAGGTAGCTTATTATAATCTATGCTTAATTTCCATTTTACCGAGGCATTTTCCAATTCGAGAATACCTGAGGCTGTATCTCTCGAATGTTCGGTAACTTTATTTTCTTTCACATCGCCAAAGATCCACATCAGCATATCAAAAAAATGTACGCCGATATTAGTGGCTATTCCGCCACTTTTTTGAACGTCTCCTTTCCAACTTGCGTAATACCAATGACCCCGACTGGTAATGTAATCCAGTTCTATATAATGCTTTTTACCTTTTGGCTCTGCTGAAATTTTTTCTTTTAAGGCTATAATTGAGGGATGTAACCTCAATTGTAAAATAGTATATATTTTATTGCCGGTTTCTTTTTCTATTTCTGCCAGGGCATCCACGTTCCAGGGATTGAGAACGACCGGCTTCTCACATATTACGTCGGCACCTATCCTTAAGCCAAAACGGATATGAGCATCATGCAAATAATTAGGACTGCACACGCTTACAAAATCTGTTTTAATTCCCTTACGTTTTTGTTTTTCGATATGCCGGTCGAAGCGCTCAAATTCAGTAAAAAAATCAGCTTCAGGAAAGTAACTGTCTAATATTCCTACGGAATCATTTTTATCTAAAGCGGCAATCAATTTGTTTCCGGTATCCTTTATAGCTTTCATGTGACGTGGTGCTATGTAGCCACCAGCGCCTACTAACGCAAAATTTTTCATTTTTACTTTATTCTTTTTACCAAATTATTTTCCAATAAATATTCCTGTTTGCTTTCTGGGCAAGTAGCTGTATTCTCTGAATTAAAAATGAGCTTATGTCCGTATTCACTCATCCATCCCTTTTGCCTGCCGGGGTTTCCAACAATGAGCGCAAACGGGGGCACGTCCTTGGTAACTACAGCGCCAGCACCGACAAAGGCAAATTCTCCAATAGTATTTCCACAAACTACAGTGGCATTAGCACCGATACTTGCACCTTTTTTAATCAATGTTTTTTTATATTGATCTTTACGGCTGACTGCGCTGCGAGGGTTAATCACATTGGTAAGAACCATACTTGGCCCAAGGAATACATCGTCTTCGCATGTAACTCCTTCATAAATACTTACATTGTTCTGCACACGTACATTATTGCCTAAAACTACTTTAGGTGAAACCACAACATTTTGACCGAGGTTACAATTGTTGCCAATCACAGCGCCAGACATTACATGGCTAAAATGCCAGATTTTAGTGCCTTCTCCGATAACACAACCATCGTCAATGATAGATGAAGAATGAACGTAATACCCCATGAATTATTTTATTTTACAATTCTTTTTAAATATTCTCCGTAACCGCTCTTCTCAAGTTGCGTTGCAAGCGCCAGCAGTTGTTCTTTATTAATGAAATGCATACGATAGGCAATTTCTTCAAGGCATCCGATTTTAAATCCCTGTCTTTTTTCAATTACCCTTACAAACTCAGAGGCATCGTGCAATGATTCAAAAGTGCCGGTGTCGAGCCAGGCAAAACCACGGTCAAGCACGGCTACTTTTAATTTCTTTTCTTCAAGGTATTTCCTGTTTACATCTGTTATTTCATATTCACCTCTTGGGGAAGGCAAAATATTCTTAGCAATGTCCACCACTGAATTATCATAAAAATATAAACCTGGAACGGCGTAATTTGATTTGGGTTCATCAGGCTTTTCTTCAATAGATATGGCTATATGATTCTTATCAAACTCAACTACCCCATATCTTTCAGGGTCGCTTACAGGATAGGCGAATATCACTGCACCTTCAGGATCAGCAGACTGTTGTAACAAATGTGAAAAGCGGCTTCCATAAAAAATATTATCCCCTAAAACCAATGCCACGGAATCTTTCCCAATAAATTCTGCTCCGATCACAAAAGCCTGCGCCAACCCATTAGGTTTTTCCTGTATCTCATATTGAATATGACAACCCCATTGGCTTCCATCTCCCAACAATCTTTTGAATTGTAGCTGATCGTCGGGTGTAGTAATGATAAGGATTTCCCTAATTCCCGCCAGCATTAATGTTGACAGCGGATAGTAGATCATAGGTTTATCGTAAATAGGCATCAGTTGCTTACTAATTCCCATAGTAATGGGATACAATCTTGTGCCCGAGCCTCCGGCGAGAATAATACCTTTCATTTTTTATCGATTTTCGTATTGTTGCTCATAGTAATTCTGGTAATTGCCACTCGTTACTTCATTTAGCCATTCTTCATTGGCCAGGTACCACTCAATTGTTTTGGACAAGCCTTCTTCAAACTGTAGGGAGGGTTTCCAACCTAATTCATTTTTTAATTTCGTAGCATCAATCGCATAGCGTAAATCATGCCCGGCACGATCTTTCACGAACGTCACAAGTTTTTCGGAAGTGCCCTCAGCTTTGCCTAATTTTTTATCCATCTGCTTACACAATTCCTTGATAATGTCAATATTTTTCCATTCATTATGTCCACCGATGTTATAAGTTTCTCCGATTTCTCCATTATGAAAAATAGTGTCGATCGCCCGCACATGATCTTCCACATACAGCCAATCACGCACATTTAATCCTTTGCCATATATAGGAAGCGGTTTATTATGGATGATATTATGAATACATAGCGGAATCAGTTTTTCGGGGAAATGATATGGGCCATAATTGTTAGAGCAATTTGAAATAATGACTGGTAAGTGGTAAGTGTGATAGTAGGCGCGTACAAAATGGTCGGAAGATGCTTTGGATGCGGAATAAGGGCTTCGCGGATCATAAGAAGTTTTTTCTGTAAATAAGCCATCCTCACCCAAACTACCATATACCTCATCGGTAGAAATATGATAAAATAATTTTCCGTTATAGTCGTTTTTCCAGGCTTCTTTAGCAACCTGCAATAAAGAAGCAGTTCCTAAAACATTGGTTTTTACAAATGCCAACGGATCAGTAATTGATCGGTCAACATGGCTTTCTGCGGCGCAATGAATCACTCCTGTAAAACCGCATTTTTCAAAAAGCTCTTTTACCAGAGCCATATCTTCAATATCTCCTTTTACAAAAGTGTAATTGGCTTTACCTTCAATATCTTTTAGGTTTTCCAGATTTCCGGCATAAGTAAGCTTATCGAGGTTTACAATAGTATAACCGGGATATTTAGTTACAAATAAGCGCGTAATATGAGATCCGATAAAACCTGCTCCGCCTGTAATTAAAATTTTATTTTCCACTTAATACATGATTTTGTGGTGGCAAAAATATTGATATTTAAATATACATAAGAACGATGGCTATATTGTTTCAAACTCTTATGGATAAATTTAATAAATACCCCTTTATTATTTTCTAAAAAAGCTTCTGTAAGCCATATTTATTGAAATAGATTTTTCACCGTTGCGACAGATAAGAAGTAGGTAGTCGGCAAATTAATCATAAAGAAAAATATTCTATAGATACTTCACTTTTTAACTTCTCAAGCAATAAACTAATTTACGATTTACCTTTGCAGCTTATGCATTACGCGTCAGTAGAAAATTTAAGTAAATCATTCGGGATAAGGACACTTTTTAAAAACATCAGTTTCCATATAGAAGAAGGAGATAAAATCGCTTTTGTTGCCAGGAATGGTAGTGGTAAGTCCACACTTTTGAAAATAATTGCAGGGCAGGAAACTCAGGATTCCGGAACTGTTTGGGTGCACAAAGATGTGAAAGTAATTATGCTCCAGCAGGAAACTGCTTTTGAAAATGACCGGACTATCTGGGATAATATTTTAAACCTCGATAATCCTGTTGTGCAGTTGGTACAAGAATATGAAATGCTTTTTGATAACGAAGAAGAAAATGAAGAACGCATCAGTGAATTAATTACCTCGTTAACTGAAGCAAATGCTTGGAGCTTCGAAAGTGACCTGAAGCAAATCCTTGGTAAATTAGATCTTCATCATCTCAATGAGCCTGTAAAAAACTTAAGCGGGGGACAACGAAAAAGAGTAGCTCTTGCGCAAGCGCTGATAGAGTCGCAGTTGCATGAAGGCAAATGCCTTTTAATTCTGGATGAGCCAACCAACCACCTTGATGTAGATATGATAGAATGGCTCGAAGCATTTTTAGCAACGAATAAAAGCACTTTGCTGTTAGTTACGCACGATCGTTATTTCTTGGATGCAGTTTGCAATGAAATTATAGAGCTTGAGGACGAGAAGCTGTATATGTATAAAGGAAACTATGATTATTTCCTGGAGCAAAAATCCATGCGCCAGGAAAATGTGCAAAGCGAATTATTGAAAGACAAAAATATATTTAGAAAGGAGCTCGAGTGGATGCGAAAACAACCCAGGGCGCGTACTACTAAATCAAAAAGCAGGCAGGATGCTTTTGTTGAAGTGGAAGAGAGAGTTAATCAAAGGAAAGATGTGGCTGAAGTTTCTTTGCAGGTGAAGATGACGCGCATGGGTGGCAAAGTTTTGGAAATGAAAAAAGTCCATAAATCGTATGGTGATAAAGTAATTATGAAAGGTTTTGATTATACTTTTAAAAAAGGAGAAAGAATTGGAATAGTAGGAAAAAATGGAACAGGCAAATCAACCTTTTTAAAAATTGCTCTTGGTCAGATTCCACCCGATAGTGGAAAAATCAATCATGGTGATACGATTGTGTTTGGGAACTTTATGCAGGATAGCTTGCAGTATAAGGAAGATAAAAGAGCCATTGAATATGTAAAAGATTTTGCTGAATTTTTTCCTCTCGCAGATGGAAGTAAGATCAGCGCTTCACAGTTTATGGAGAAGTTTGGATTTACAGCGCACCAGCAATTCACACCTCTGAGTAAACTAAGTGGTGGCGAAAAACGCAGACTACAATTGCTAAGTATTCTTTTTCTCAACCCCAACTTTTTAGTGCTCGACGAACCCACTAATGATCTTGACTTACAAACTCTGAGGACTCTGGAAGAATTTTTACAGGATTTCCCGGGCTGTATTTTAATTGTAAGCCATGACCGGTATTTTATGGATCGCCTGGTAGATCATCTTTTTGCTTTTGAAGGGGAGGGAGAAATAAGAGATTTTCCCGGCAATTATTCTCAATACAGAAGATGGAAACAGTTGGAAGAAAATAAGCTGCAAAGCAATAACTATTCCGAAAGCCATCGGGTGGCAACAGGAGGTTCTCCAAAAGCGGAAGATGAAAAGCAAAAAAGTAAAGGCGGACATCAAAAAGCTCAGGAAAAGCTCTCATTTAAGGAAAAAGCCGAACTTGGAAAATTAGAAAAGGAGATCGCTGATTTGGAAAAAGAAAAAGAGTTGCTGGAAGTAAAATTGAATAACGGCTCAATGGATTATGAAAAAATTCAGAAAACAGCAGGAAGGATAAGTGACATTATCGTTTTGCTTGACAAAAAAGAAACCCGCTGGCTACATTTAAGTGAGAAGGCAGATTTATAAAACAATCTCAAACTACAAAATTTTTGATTAACTAATGCCTAAAAACCAGGGAGGAAACAATTGGTTTAAATCTGACGAAATTTTTAATTCGCTATATCCGTTACCCATTAAAAATGTAGCCGAGAAACATTGGACACCAATTGCTGTAGCTGAAAAAGCGGCAGCTTTTCTGGCGGTTAGCAACGACGTAAAAATACTGGATATTGGAAGTGGATGTGGAAAGTTTTGTTTGGTTGCTGCACACTTATATCCTAAAACAAATTTCTATGGAATTGAACAGCGGGAAGGGCTGGTCTCACTTTCCGAAGAGTTAGCTGATCAACTGCAGATAAAAAATGTTTCTTTCACCTTTGATAACATTGCTAAAGTTGATTTTAGTGATTATGATCATTTTTATTTCTACAACTCTTTTTATGAAAATATCGCAAGTGCTCAAAAAATAGACGATGATGTAATATATTCTGAGAAATTATATAATTATTACAACCGCTATTTGTATAAGCAATTAGACAAAAAACCTGCAGGCACCAGGTTAGTGACTTATCACAGTTTTGGTAAAGAGGTGCCCAGGGGATTTGAAATCGTTCATACTGATTATAATGAGTATTTAAAATTTTGGATAAAAGTGTAAAAATGGCTTGCAAATAATTAACGGGATGGCAGAAAAATGATGCAATGTTGATAGTAAATCATGTTTATGAAATCCATAGCACTTCTTTTTATCACGTTTAGTTTTTTCGCTACCCCGCTTGCTCAAAATACAAACAAAGGGGAGGTTCATATTCTCTACACACCTGGCCATCCCGCTAATTCCTTTATTCCAGCAAAAAATATTGGGGCAGCGCTCGACGGACATTCGAACGGGGATATCGATAAGATGCTTACTCGGGACAATATAACGGTGATGAAATCGGTAGGCCTGAAGCCGGTAAGCTATAGGTTGAGAACAGAATTAGCAGGAGAAGTTTGGCATTGGAATCCAAAAGGCACCTGGAGTGACAAAACCAAAAAGCAAGGCTATTGGATATCTGATGCGGTGAGTAACGTCCCAATAGAAATTTCAAATGGTTATCGTCTACCGAGAAGAGGCAACACATTCGATCAGGCAAATAATGACGGTTATTCGCGTATTTCAGATGGAGATACTGCCACTTTTTGGAAAAGTAATCCTTATCTCGATACCTATTATACTAAGGAATCGAATCAGCTTCATCCTCAATGGGTGATCGTAGATTTGGGCAACTTTCAGAAAGTAAATGCTATGCAGATAAAGTGGGGAACCCCTTATGCATTGTCTTTTAAAATAGACTATGCATCCGATGTTGATCCTGATTATTTCGATCCTTATCAATCAGATATATGGCATTCTTTTTCAACCAATTTCTCCAATGTCTCAACAGATAGTAATACAGTAATAAAAATTACCGGTAAGCAGCTTAAAATTCGCTACCTCCGTGTGTCCATGACTGAAAGCTCATACACCTCTCCCAGTGAGTCAAGCGATGTAAGAGACAAGCTCGGGTTCGCAATCAAAGAAATGAGTGTGGGTTTTTTGAATAAAAACAGGAAATTCTATGACTGGATGCGTCACTCTCCTGATCATGAACAAAGCATTATTTATGTATCCTCTACCGACTGCTGGCACAGGGCGCAGGATATTGATCCAGATGTGGAACAAGCAGGAATAGACCGGCTTTTTGCGCACGGCCTTACGGGAGGCCAACCTGCTTTATTACCCGCGGCACTTCTGTATGACTCCCCGGATAATGTGCTTGCTATGTTAAAATATAGTAGAGCAAACCATTATGCCGTAGAGGAGCTTGAAATGGGAGAAGAGCCGGAAGGCCAGTTAATTTCTCCGGTTGACTATGCTGCGCTTTACTATCAATGGGGAAGCAAGATAAGAGCGGTAGAACCTGGTATACGAATGGGCGGGCCGGGCTTTGCTACCTTATCTCCTACGGAGGAGGAGGATTCAACTTTTACAGAATCTAAATGGACGACCCTGTTTTTAAATTATCTGAAATCCCACAACAGTATTGACCTGTTTAATTTTTTTACATTTGAATGGTATCCATTTGATGACCTTTGTGCATCAACTGCTCCACAACTTGCAGAGGCTCCTGATAAGCTTTCCATTGCATTAAAAAACATTCAAAATGTTTTGCCTGAAAACACTCCGTTATATGTTACCGAATATGGTTATTCTGCTTACGAAGGCAAACCCGAAGTAGAAATAGAAGGCGCACTGATGTATGCAGATATTCTGGGACAGTTTATGCAACTAGGTGGTAGCAAAAGTTTTCTGTATAGCTATGAACCGGCCTATCTTCAACAAACCAATCATTGTGGCTACGGCAATAATATGTTATTCGGTTTAGGATCAGATGGAAAGATCAAATACAAAACAGCAGCTTATTTTGGGATGAAAATGCTCACCCAATACTGGGCGCAACCATCGGATTCTCTGTTAGAATTATATCCGGCTGCCTGTAATATTCACAACAGGAAAAAACAATCTCTTATTTCAACATATCCTCTTTGGAGAGTTGACGGCACATGGTCTGTGATGCTCATAAATAAAGACCCTGTCAAAACCTGGGAAGTGGCAGTAGATGTAGAGAACACATTTACAAAACAAAAGACTGCGCTGCATCCCGCAAATCTGATTCAATATTCTAAGCAACAGTATCACTGGCTTAACAAAGGCATTAATAGCTATCCGTCCATTTGCCTTCCGCCGGTTATAAAAAAAATAAATTACTTTGATAACATTTCTCTGCCACCTTATTCTTTGACAATAATTGAAACAGGTACAAATTAAAAATGTAAAGAATAATGGCTGATTAATGTTAATGCAAAATTTCAGATAAGCGACACACATGAAAAGCAGTTCCTATAAAACTGCATTACTTAGGTTGAACAAGCACCTCTTTTACGCTGCCTGTCCTTTTCAAAGCGCCCCAGCCTTGTAGTTCCCCCTTAATTGCTTTACTGATTGACTTAATCAGAATATAATACATCATTTGACGGTAAACTAATCTTTGAGGAATCATCCATACCAGTTTTAAATGATTTTCTTTTTCGTAAGCAAAAGCCAATGCTGCACCGGCTATGTCCACTAAAGTAAAAATGATGTAATAAAGTATGATGTGAGGTAGGCTGGCAACCACTATGCCGAGAGAAGCCATCAATAAACTAAACACCAGGATAATATCTGCGAGTGGCGCAAGGATTGGAATTAAGATTTGATAAACAAAAATATTAGGCATGGCTACCATTCCAAAATTTTTGTATTTCGGATTGAAGATAGTATCACGATGTTTCCAGAAACATTGCATTACCCCAAAACTCCAACGGAATCTCTGCTTCATGAATTGCCGGAAAGTCTCAGGCGCTTCTGTATATGAAATAGCTTCAATACAGTTTCGTACTACATAGCCGCTGCGTAAAAGGCGCATGGTAAGGTCACAATCTTCTGCAAGAGTATCAATGGTAAATCCGCCCGCTACCAAAATAGCATCTTTTTTGAAAGCCCCGATAGCCCCCGGTACTACGGTGATGCAATTTAAAAGATCGAAGGCTCTGCGATCAAAATTTTGCGAAGTAATATATTCAATGCTTTGCCATCTGGTAATCATATTTACTTCATTACCCACTTTTACATTCCCTGCCACAGCCCCCACATTTTCTTCGTTAAATTTATTCATCAGGAGAGTTATTGCGTCAGCTTTGAGCTGTGTATCTGCATCTATGCATACTACATATTCAGCATCCGATTTTTGAATACCAAAATTTAACGCAGAAGCCTTGCCGCCATTTAGTTTTGTGAATGAGTGTACGGATGGATTATCTTTAAAAAAATCACTCACTTTTAAATAAGTATCATCTTTACTTCCATCATCTACAAAAATAATTTCCACATTAGAGTAATCCTGGGCCAGCAGGCTATTAACCGTTCTTATGGAATTTACCTCTTCATTATATGCGGGAACAATGACACTTACGAGCGGGAATCCATTTCCATTGGAAAGAAGCAATGCCGGAACGACTTTAGATGCGGATTTTTTATCTTTCTTTTTTTGGATGCTTGCCAATATAGCCATTGCTATCATTCGTAGAACAGACAATAAAATCCCAATGATGAATAAAGTGAATACGATCTGACCGCTCCAATAAGTGGTTTCTGCAAGAAAAAAATTAAATTTTCTGGTCCACATATCCCTCGCGTTGGCCACCTTTGGCATTACTTCATCTCGGGTCTTGTCCATAAGGTCGGAAACAGAAGCGAACACATATCCCTTTTTTTTAAAATAATCAATGATGCGCGGAAGAGCATCCACCGTAGCCTGGCGAGTCTCTCCGCCTGCATCGTGCAGTAGAATAATACTTGCGTTGGTTAATGCCTCCTGGTTAATAACTCTTTGAAATATACTATCTGCCGAAACTCCGGGCACCCAATCATTTGGATCAATACTTTCATTGATGGTTAAATAATTTTCCTGTCTGCTTCTTTGTATAGGCGCCAGCTCATCATTGGTCCGAGGTTCAGAGTCAGCATTGTAGTGCGCTCTGAATAAAATAGTTGAATGACCGGTCACACTTTCTATTAGCAGGCGGGTAAGCTTCATTTCCAGTGCCGCTCTCGACAAGCTCATCTCAGCTATATTGTGATGGGTGAAAGTATGATTGCCTATTTCAAAGCCATCTTTATATTCTCTTCTTAAAAGAGGAATGTTTTGCTCCGCGTTGATGCCGATTACAAAAAAAGTTGCAGGCACTTTTTCACGTTCCAGTATGTTAAGTATTTGAGGTGTCCATTCTGCGCTGGGACCATCATCAAAAGTTAAGATCAATTTATGCCCTTTTCCCACCGTAGTGTCTTCAGCGAATTTTCGTATTACATATCCGGAAGGAAGCTGTATATAGTGTTGTTCTGATATTAATTGTTCTGAACTGTCTATTTCAAAACTGATCTTTCCCGGCTGAGGCGAATAAAGAATATCAAGTACCTCGCCTTCACCCTGGAAACCTACACTGTTTTGAGGGATAGGAATTGTTTTGAGCGAATCAAAGTTAAAGGGATGTTGTTCCAGAGAAGCATTGCTTAAACTACGATTGTAAAATTTCCAGATACGCTGATCTTCGCTTCCAAGCCTCCAGAGTACGGTTCCTGCGGTCGCAAATTCATCGCTGAATCTTAAAATATTAAACGTAGTAGCTGCGTCAGTGAACCAAACCTCATGCTTTACCTTATCGGTAGAATCTTCTGAGTCTTCCGTTATATAATTATAATGAAGATTGTAGGAGTCGTTGTCGTAGATAATAGGTGCATTAACTGTTTGAGCTTTATTAATGGCATCATTATAGGTCAAAGGCAGCGAATCTATTTTGCCATCACTCCAGCTATACCCAAAACCCGCAATACCTAATATAATTTTTGAAGGATCTATTCTATCCGAAGTCCAGGAAACAGCATCTTCTATCCATTTTTGGCTGCTGATGGGGCCGGGTCCGGTAGACCCATTATATTCGTCATAAGCCATTAATATGATGTAATCATTATAAGCGGATAATTTCTTGTAATCGTAGTCGTCATTTTTAGGTGCTACATCCATAGTTACCAGCATGTTCTTTGCATGTAACGTTTCGTATAATTTTTTTTGAAAATCAGTCAGCGGTTCATTGGTCTTTTCTGTCAGCTCTTCAAAATCAACATTAATGCCGTTTAGATGGTAAAATGAAAGCGTATCAGCTACCTGTTGAATGAATTGATTACGCGCAACAGTATCTTTTAAAATATGATGCAATAGTTTTCCATCAAAATCATTTTTTGAGCTGTTAAAATTGGTGAGGATAGGTATAATGCGAAGCTTCTTTTCCTGCATCACAGCCAACCCGGCACTATCTATCCGGGTTTGAAGGTGATGAGTTACTGTATCTATAAAAAACCATTCCGGGAATATTGTGTTGATTTTATCTGCATTTTTTTTGAGGTCGGGTAATGACACAGAAGCATTCCATGGTGTGTAAAAAGCTGCCCGTATCAAAGAAAGAGAGTTGGCTTTTGAAGCGCCGTGGTTTTTAATTCTTTTGAGAGAATCTGCTTTTAATTTCTTGAATAAAAAATCTTTAAACCCTTTGTATTTAGTATTCTGATGATTTTTTAAAATCAACGGATTTGAGGGATCCAGCGCTGTTCGGTATTGTCTTGCTTTTGCCTCCATATTGGGTATGTTGGGCAGAGAACCACTGTACAAAGCAATTCCAAGCACTGCAATAAAAAATATAGTCACCAATAAAAGGACCCGCACTGTCCATTTGACACTTTTCCACCGGGTAGGCTTATTTGTTTGAAAAATCTGGGGAGTATTTTTACTCATATTTGCTGTGGCTATTATAGGGAAGAGTCTATACCTACGCGAAGATATACAGGTTAATTATTTCACTTTTACTTTTATTTCATAAAAGCTGGTTAACATACAGAGATTAATGCTGTAAAAAAAAGAGGCCCCTGTAGAAACAGGGGCCGTTTACCAAAACTAACTGCTTATGAGAAAATTGAAATTTAATGTTTGTTGATTTGAATATTTCAAATGCCATGCCAAAAGTAAGAATACTTTTGTTAAAAAACCTATAACAATTCGACTTTTTTTTAAACCTACTTAATTTAGTTCCGTTTTATTGTTCCTGTATCAACTTTTCAGAGTTTTCTGCAAACTGTAGCGCATCTATAAATTCCTGCAAATCACCATTCAGTATGTCTTCTAAATTATATACAGTTAACCCAATGCGATGATCTGTAACCCTTCCCTGCGGGTAATTGTAAGTCCTTATTTTAGCAGAACGATCTCCCGAACTTACGAGGCTTTTTCTGTGTCGTGATATTTCTTCTTCCTGCTTACGTACTTCTTCTTCGTAGAGTTTCGTACGTAGCATTTGCATTGCTTTTTCCCGGTTTCCTAACTGACTTCTTTCCGTTTGACAAATAATTACCAGCCCTGTAGGAAGGTGGGTAAGCATTACTTTAGTTTCCACCTTATTTACATTTTGACCACCTGCTCCACCACTGCGTGACGTTTCCATCTTTACATCACTTTCTTTAAGATCCACATCCACTTCTTCAGCTTCAGGCATCACCGCTACCGTTGCCGCACTGGTATGAACACGGCCACTGGCCTCAGTGTCAGGCACCCGTTGGACGCGGTGTACACCGCTTTCAAACTTTAAAGTACCATATACATCGTCGCCTGTTACTTCTATCTGTACTTCTTTGTAGCCGCCTACTGTGCCTTCGTTTTCACTAAGAAGAGCCGTTTTCCATCCCTTCGATTCACAATATTTCAAATACATCCTCATGAGATTGCCTGCAAAGAGTGAAGCTTCATCGCCGCCGGTGCCTGCCCGAATTTCTAATATGCAATTCTTTTCATCCTGCGGATCTTTAGGGATCAGCATATTTCTTATAAGTTTCTCGTACTCTTCTTTCTGCGCTTCCATTTGAGGCAATTCTTCTTTGGCCAACTCCCGCATCTCTTCATCGTCGCTACCCATCACCTCCTTATTGAAATCAATATCAGCAAGTATTTTTTCATATTGATCACGTACTATTACGATCTTCTCCAAGCCGCGGTATTCTTTACTTAACTGTTTGTATCTTTTATTATTGTTTACAATTTCCGGGTTAGATAATGCGACACCCAGCTCTTCAAATTTTGCTTTTATGGCTTCAAGTTTTTCAAGCATTATATTATAAAAAATTATTTATGGTTTATGGGTAAATAGTGCACCACTTTATGTAGAAAATATTACCCTTGTGTATTTGTACTGGGCAAAATTAATCTAAATACTCTTCATGCTTTACTGAAAAATGGTCGGTTAATTTTTCAATGTGATTCGGTAGTTCTTAAAATTGACCTTTGATCGCCTTTTTAGCTGACAATTGCCGATAGGATCGGCAATGTCTTAAGACTACCAAATTCTGGAACATGCCAGGTATAATATTCTTCTAAATATTGTAAAATTTTAAAACGAATGCTTCTATTTATTTTTATCTCTCCAAGATCATGAGGATGCATCACTTTCAACAATTCCGAAATATAACAACTGGTATCTGCATCTACCTGATGCTCGCTCATCGGGTTGACGTCCGCAAATTTGCCTTCACTAATATCAAAAAAATTACTTGTGTCAGAATAATTATCATGTAGTCGTATACCTAAAAAAGGTGCAAGTTGCAGCGAAAAATAAATTGGGAAATTTGCAGCAACTCCGTTAGTTGCCGTATCAAGGAAAAGGAAAGCATCTTCACAAAAAGAAAATAGATCTGCATTAGGTTCAGGCTGCTTAAGTGCTTTTTGTAACACCTCTACCATATATAAAGCAATACTGTTCTTAATAACATCACTTAACAGGCTCTTATAAATAGAACTCCATTTTAAATCTTTGATCCTTTGAAGATTTTTCAATTCATTATGGTACACCTCCAAGTCTAAAATAGAAGAAGGTTGAAAAAAATGTGCTTTTAAACTTTTCCCGGATGTACGGACATTATTTACCATGTAGGATTGCACACCGAACCGTTCAGTAAAAACAGATGCAATTACACTGGTTTCACCATATTTTATTGTTCTTAAAACGATTCCCTTAGTGGTATAGATCATAAAATAAATGAAAAATAAGCATAAAAAATGAAGATTACTTTCCTCGTATGAATTACTGATTTGTATCACACCTTTGGTCTCAGGCTGTCCTTCAATTAGAATAAAAGCAACTGATTGTAAAATACTCTCTTCCAAAACGAAATACGTTTCTTTTTTAATATTGCCTGACAAACTTATCGGTAATTTGCAACTTATGCATACTCTCAAAAAATCACTCGGACAGCATTTTTTAAAAGATGAAAAAATAGTAGAAAAAATTATTGCTGCTTTAAAACAGCAGCCTTTTAAAAATTTGCTTGAGGTAGGCCCGGGGGGTGGAGCGCTTACCAGGCATTTGGTGCTTATTCCCGGAATTCACTTCAAAGCGGTCGAACTGGATGAAGAAAAAGTGAATTACCTTTTGAAACAATTTCCTTCATTGCAAAACGATTTGATTCATGAAAGCTTTTTAAAAATAGGACGCCCGTTTGATGAACCTTTTACAGTGATTGGCAATTTCCCTTATAACATTTCCACACAGATCCTTTTTAAAATTTTAGAATGGAAAGAGTATGTTCCCGTGGCGATCGGTATGTTTCAAAAGGAAGTGGCAGAAAGGGCTGCGTCAAGAGAAGGCAGTAAGATATATGGAGTATTAAGTGTGCTTTTGCAATATTATTACCACGTGGAATATTTATTTTCTGTCGGTAATGAGTGCTTTACTCCTCAGCCTAAAGTGCAGAGTGGGATAATACGTTTAACGGCACGTGAAAATTATTTGCCGGTAAAAAGTGAAAGAGCTTTTTGGGTGTTGGTTAAGACAGCGTTCAATCAACGTCGCAAAACATTGCGCAATGGCGTTAAAAGCCTTATTGCCAAAGAAGATTTAGAAGATTCTCTTTTTGATCGCCGAGCTGAGACATTGAGTATCGAAGAGTTTGCACAACTGACCTTTAAGATGATTTAGAACCGATCATGACATATATGAAATTGAAGTTTTCTGTATGCCACCATTTACGTTTAATTTACAAGTTCAGGTTCTATGCTTGATTTTTTCCTTTCACCAATTTGCTGGCGCCACATGGCAAAATACAATCCTTTTTGATTAAGCAATTCTTCATGATTGCCTGTTTCCACTACATCTCCCTTTTCTAAAACATAGATTCTATCAGCATGCATAATCGTGCTTAAACGATGTGCTATTAAAATCGTGATTTGCTCTTTTTTAGACGATACATTTTTGATGGTATTGGTAATTTCTTCTTCGGTTAATGAATCAAGAGAGGAAGTGGCTTCATCAAAGATCAACAACCGCGGATGCCGAAGCAATGCTCTGGCAATAGATAAACGTTGCTTTTCGCCACCGGAAACTTTCACACCACTTTCTCCAATCAAGGTATCAAGCCCATTATCGGCACGAGCTAACAATGAGGTACAAGCGGCTTTTTCTAATACATCCAGGATATCTTCGTCTGTTGCTACAGGATTTACAAAAAGAAGATTTTCTCTAATGGTTCCGGCAAACAATTGTGTATCCTGCGTTACAAAACCAATCTGGGCGCGCAATACATCAAAATCAATGTCTTTTCTTTCAATATTGTTATACAAAATTTTTCCTTTCCCGGGAATATACAAACCAACCAACAACTTTACCAAGGTAGTCTTCCCCGAACCTGAAGGACCTACGAAAGCGATGGTTTCTCCTTTTTTTACACCAAAACTAATATCAATTAATGCAGGCTGCCGGGCAGACTGGTGTTTAAACTTTACATTCACAAATTCCAAAGATTCAATATGCTGAATGGTTTGTGGCTTTTCAGGCTTCGTTTCAGGAGATTTGGCCATCAGATTGTGAAAATTATTTAATGATGCTTCCGCCTCGCGATACGATATAATAATATTTCCGATTTCCTGCATGGGACCAAAAAGAAAAAATCCATAAAAAGTTAGTGACAGATATTCGCCCGGCGATATAGAGTCCTGGAATATGAGCCATAACAAAGTAAATGTAATTATCTGTTGCAGAAAGTTAACCATCGTGCCTTGTATGAAACTAAGTGTGCGGATGCTCTTAACTTTACGTAATTCCAGTTTCAATATTTTAAAAGTGTTGTTATTAAGCCGTGTTACCTCCTGATTAGTTAATCCCAGGCTTTTTATCAGTTCGATATTTCTTAAAGATTCGGTAGTGGTACCTGCCAGGGTATTGGTTTGTGCGACAATCGTTTTTTGAATAACCTTAATTTTTTTACTAAGCAGGCTTGTAACAACAGCTATTGCTAAAATGCCAATTACATATACGGGCATTATAATCCAATTGAGCCTGAAGGCATAAATGGAAATAAATATAATGCTTACTATGATGACGAAGAAAACGTTGATAAAATTAGTAATGAATTTTTCCGTATCAGCGCGTACTTTGGTCAATATAGATAAGGTTTCGCCACTGCTTTGGTCTTCAAAATCCTGGTAAGGCAGCCGCATACTATGTTTCAGTCCGTCGGTGAAAATAGTAGCACCAAATTTTTGTACAAGCACATTTCCAAAATAGTCCTGGAAAGCTTTGGCAATGCGGCTTACCATGGCAGTACCTATTAATAGCATTAGGTAAAATAACAATCCATGATACTGCCCTTCGCCAAAGAAAAACTGGTGCTCCGTCCTGGGAGTTTTGTCTGGAAAAACATGTGGATGATTCGCAAACAGATCAAGGATTCTTCCTGCAATCCAGGGGGAAAACAAAGAAAATACCTGGTTCATCGATGCAAGAAACAATGCTAAAGCAATCAGCCATTTATAGGGTT
>JBDTJI010000259.1:0-4244 GCA_039935935.1 Ginsengibacter sp.
TATATGATGTTTTAGTAAAAGGGCAGTTTTTGGTTACGCAAAAAGGAATAGAAATGATGCGCAGGCAGAAGATGGGCGGTGATGTGTTGAACATAGTGAGTAAAAATGCATTGGTAAGCGGGCCAAATAATGCGGGATATGGCTCTGCAAAGGCAGCCCAATTGCATCTAAGCAGACTGAATGCTGCTGAATTAGGGAGGGATAAAATTAGGGTGAACGTAGTCAACCCGGATGCGGTAATCGCAGGTAGTAATATTTGGAAAGGTGGTTGGGCCGAAGGGCGTGCGAAAGCTTATGGAATCAAAGTAGAAGAACTTCCTCAATATTATGCAGGACGGACTTTACTTAATGAAATCATATTGCCGGAAGATATTGCCAATGCCTGCTTTGCCTACGTAAGTGGATTATTAAATAAATCTACTGGTAATGTGTTGAATGTGGATGGCGGTGTGGCTATGGCTTTTGTACGATAAGGACCCCTATCCCCCGAAGCCCATCCGGATGAATCCGTTCGGATGGGCCGACAATAAATAATATACATTAGATTGAAAAAAAATTGATCAAAAAATTAAATTATTACGCCTTATACTCCATGCCTTTCCCTCTAGAAGAGGAGTTGAGGTGAGGCTATTATTATGAAACGTATCGCTTCTAAAATGAAATTGCTTAAAGGCTGTGAAGCCGAATATAAAAAGCGTCATGATGAAATATGGCCTGAATTAAAATCACTTTTAAAGGAATCCGGCATAGTAGATTATTCCATTTTTTTGGACGAAGAAACAAATGTTTTGTTTGCCTGTTTTACGATAGAGGATGATAAACTTTTGAAAGAATTGCCTGGCAAGGAAATCATGAAAAAATGGTGGGCTTATATGAAAGACATTATGGAGACCCGGGAGGATAATTCTCCCATCAGTATCCCTCTGAAAGAAGTTTTTTATCTACCTTAGATACAAACTTTATTCATCGAATTTAAATATAGAAAAATGGAACTAAATAAAGAATTGATCGCGGACAATAATAAAAATTATCTCGACGACCATAAAAAAAGATTTGGCTGGTTTGAAAGTGAGGTAAAAGATTCAGAGAATATCATTAAAAAATTAATTGACTTCCAGATCGCTATCCCCAGTTGGGCACTTGGCACAGGTGGGACAAGATTTGGTAGGTTTGGTGGTGGTGGTGAGCCCAGAAGCCTTGAAGAAAAAATAGAAGACATAGGAGTGTTACACGCACTTACCCGCTCTGCTGATTCCGTTTCATTTCATATTCCATGGGATATCCCTTCTGACCCTGAGAATATAAAAGCGTTGGCTGCGCAACATGGTTTGCATTTCGATGCGATGAATTCCAACACTTTCCAGGACCAGCCAGATCAAAAGCTGAGTTACAAATTTGGTTCTATGCAGCATGTCGACAAAGCTGTAAGGAAGCAGGCTGTTAAGCATAATATAGAAGTAATAAAATATGGTGTTGAGTTGGGATCGAAGTCCCTTTCCATCTGGCTCAGCGACGGGTCATGTTTTCCTGGCCAATTGAATTTCAGGAAAGCATTTCAAAACACCCTCGAAAGTTTGCAGGAAATTTATGAGGCATTACCGGATGACTGGAAAATGTTTGTAGAATACAAGGCATTCGAACCTAATTTTTATTCAACAACGGTTGCTGATTGGGGTCAATCACTTCTTTATGTGTCAAAGCTCGGAAGCAAAGCTTATACCTTAGTTGATTTAGGGCATCATCTCGCCAATGCAAATATTGAACAGATTGTATCCTTATTATTAATGGAAGAAAAACTGGGAGGCTTTCATTTTAATGATTCAAAATATGGTGATGATGACCTTACCGTCGGAAGCATAAAACCCTACCAGTTGTTTCTAATATTTAATGAACTGGTAGAAGGTATGGATGCGAGAAAAATGAACCATGCTAAAGACCTGGCCTGGATGATTGATGCCTCACATAATGTAAAAGATCCGCTTGAAGATTTATTGCAATCACTTGAAGCCATCATGTTGTCTTATGCAAAAGCATTATTGGTCGACAGGGAAAAGTTAGTAGCAGCTCAGAATAGTAATGACGTTGTCACTGCACAGGAAATATTACAACAGGCTTTCAATACGGATGTACGGCCTCTTGTTGCTGAAGCGAGATTAAGTGCCGGCGGTGCGTTGAATCCCCTGTCAGCTTTTCGTAGTGAAAAGGTGAGAGAGAATCTGATTAAAGCAAGAGGAATGAAAACTGTGGCGACGGGGTTGTGAGTAGTGAGTAGTGAGTAGTGAGTGGTGAGTAGGGAATGGTGAGTAGTGAACAGTAAATGGTGCCTACTACCAACTGGCAGCTCACAACTCTCAAATACCATCACATCATTCACAACTGACATCCCGATAGCTATCTGGACACATCTCACAATAAAAATTCAAATTATGTTTCTGCAACTTGCTCACACTAAATTAACTGTCTATCAATTTTCACAGGAATTAGCGCTTGAATGTTATAAGCTAACCAAACTATTTCCGCCAGACGAAAGGTTTGCTATGACTCAGCAAATAAGAAGAGCCGCTATTTCGGTTCATTTGAACATCGCAGAGGGTAGCTCGAGAAAATCACAGGCAGAAAGAAACAGGTACTTTGAAATATCAAGAGGTTCTGTGATTGAAATTGATAGTGCAATAGGCATTGCGTTCAAACTTGAATATGTAAAAATCGAAGAAATCACGAATTTAGGGGAATCTATTATTAAAACTTTTAAATTACTAAGCGGAATGATAAAGAGAGAGTGAATTGTGAGTAGTGAATAGTGAGTAAATAGGGCTCACTGACAATTCACAACTCACCACTGACAACTCACCACTCACCAAGACCACTCACAATGAAACAGTCTGTCATAGCCATATTCGATATAGGAAAGACCAATAAAAAATTATTTCTCTTCGATGAGAATTATAAAATAGTTTTTGAACGTTCTGCCCGTCTTACTGAAATCGTTGATGAAGATGGAGAAGTTTGTGAAGATGTTGAAAGTCTCAGGTCATTTGTTTTGGATTCTTTTAGCGAAGTAACCAGGCTTGAAGAGTTTGATATTAAGGCAATCAATTTTTCCGGCTACGGTGCCAGTTTAGTGTATTTAAACAGCGAATTCCATGCATTTTTACCGCTATATAGTTATTTAAAAGAATATCCTGAATCTTTAAGAAAGCAGTTTTATAATACTTATGGGGGCGAAGAAGAGTTTTCTTTTCGCACGGCATCTCCTATTTTAGGTAGCCTGAATTCAGCAATGCAACTGTATCGTATCAAATATGAAAAGCCGGATATCTTCAATGAAATAAAATGGGCGTTGCATCTGCCGCAATATTTGAGTTTTTTGATTTCCAACAAGGTGTACAGCGATATTACCAGTATTGGATGTCATACCAACCTCTGGGATTTTACTAAAAATGAATATCATCATTGGGTGAAGCAGGAAGGAATTCTGGAAAAGCTTGCGCCAATAGTTCCCTGTACTAAAGTAGTTTCTGCATCCTTTGCGGGTGCTAACTATTCAGTAGGGATTGGTCTTCATGATAGCTCGGCAGCCCTCATACCTTATCTTGTAAATTTTCACGAACCCTTTATTTTGATATCAACAGGTACATGGTGTATTTCCCTGAACCCTTTTAATCATTCGCCATTAACGAAGGAAGAGTTAGAAAGTGATTGCCTTTGCTACATGACCTATAAAGCGGAGCCGGTAAAGGCTTCAAGATTATTTGCAGGCAATGAGCATGAGCAGCAGGTAAAAAGAATTAGTGAACATTTTAATCAAGACCCTGATAAGTACCGCACGATGGACTTTAATCCTGACATAACTGCCATGCTTCAAAAAAGAAATGAACCATTTGAGAAAGTGGTGCAAAACAAAAACATATTGAAAGGGTCATTATTCGCCGATCTCGACCTGCATGAATTTGCAAATGATGAAGAAGCTTATCACCACTTGATGCTTGATATTATAACGCAGCAGTATGTTTCTACCCAATTAGTTTTAAAGGGAACAGAAGTTAAGAGAATTTTTGTGGATGGGGGCTTCAGCAAAAACGTTATTTATATGAATCTTCTCGCGTCTGTATTTCCTGAAGTTGAAGTGTTTGCCGCCTCTGTGGCCCAGGCCACTGCAATGGGAGCTGCGCTTTGCATCCATGAATCCTGGAATAAAAGGCCTTTACCTAATGATATGATTGACCTGAAATATTTTTCTTCTA
>JBDTJI010000260.1:0-6768 GCA_039935935.1 Ginsengibacter sp.
CTGCTTATATCAACACTAAAGCCTGCTGCTTCAAAAAGTGATTTCAGTGTTTTTATCGTTTCAGATTTTTCTCCGTCTTTTTTCCCAATAGTTGTTTTTTGTTGCTTTATTTGAATAAAGTCAATCACATTTTCTTTGATAATACCACCTGCACCTGGAAACCCAAAAATGACATGCTTAGGTTTTAATTCATCTTCAATTGCCTGAAGGTTTTCAGGATTATTGAGCATAAACATTATCAGAGGACTGGCTGAATTATTTTTTAAAACAGGCATTATACTTTCAAGCTGGTCGAGCCTTACTGCTACGATTATTAAATCATAAAAATCATTTGTTTCTAATTGTTGGATTAGAGGAATACGGGCAGTTAATTTCTTTCCCGTTAATTGTTCCCTCGTGATTACGCCGTTTTGTTGTAAACTTTCAAAACGTTTGCTCCGGGCTAAAAGCGTAACATCATTTTTTGCAGCAAAAAGTTTGGCAGCATAAATACTGCCGATAACACCCGCTCCGTAAATAAGAATCTTCATTAGGTAAATTTACAAAATGAAAGTTGTTTACGTCTTTTACGCTATGGCGAAGACCTGCACATTATTTTTGCATACTATTGTTGTGAAATGAAGCGTTACATCCGCCTTTACCTGGATTCGTACAGGGGTTTATCCCGGCCATCATGGATGTTATCAGCTGTAATGTTGATTAACAGAATTGGTGCTATGGTATTGCCATTCCTGGGAGTGTATATGGTTGCCGAACTTAAATTCACACTTTCGCAAACAGGCGTGGTATTGAGTTGCTTTGGATTAGGCGCAATGACCGGATCTGCTTTGGGCGGTTGGCTTACGGATAAAGTCGGACACTTTAAGGTACAACTGACCAGCATTATTTTATCGGTGCCCATCTTCTTTTTATTGCCCTTATTTAAAGAGGTATGGAGTTTGGCAATTGGTGTTTTTGTGTTAAGCACTATTACTGAAACATTCAGGCCGGCGAACTCTGTTTCAATAAGCGTGTATGCCAGGCCGGAAAATATTACCCGCTCTTTTTCGCTCAATAGAATGGCGATTAACCTGGGATTTTCCATTGGGCCGGCATTGGGCGGGATATTAGCTGCCATCTCTTTTAAATTATTATTTTATGGCAATGGAATCACAGCTTTACTTGCGGGATTACTGTTTTATTTTTATTTTAAAGATCTTCCGGTCAATAAAAACAGGGAACTCTTACATCATGCAAAGGATGAAAAGAAAACAAAGACCGGTATATCTCCGTGGAAGGATAAACCTTTCCTTATCTATAGTTTGTTTTGCTGTTTGTATAGTATTTGTTTCTTTCAGTTGTTGAGCACCCTACCTCTCTTTTACAGAAAGGTTCACCACCTCAGTGAGGGAAATATCGGCTTGATACTGGCATCAAACGGGTTGGTTGTTTTTGTTTTTGAAATGCTGATAGTACAGGTTGCAGAAAGAAGGATGCGAGCTACAAGCGTTATAATAGCGGGTGTATTTTTAGGAGCCATCTCTTTTTTGATTCTCTTGATTCCTTCCGGTATGTGGGTTCTGTTTTTGGCAATGTTTATAATGAGCCTGTCAGAGATTCTGGCGATGCCATTTATGGCAACGGTAACGGTTAAGCGTGGTTCAACAGACAGGAAGGGGGCTTACATGGGATTAAATGCACTTTCGGTTTCCTCGGCTTTTGTTCTTTCACCATTGATAGGCACTTTTGTTGCAGAACATTTTGGATTTTCCACACTATGGATTGGTACGGCAATAGTGGGAATTGCTACGGCTTTTGGTTTTAAATGGGCTTTTGATAAATTTTAGTATCTCCTTACCTCACTCTTTTTGCCTGGAATTCTCCGTCAGTAATATGAACAATACCGCCATCAGGATCATAACTATTAGAAATAGAATACAAATAATTGCCCGTAAATGTTCCCTTAATTTGCGTGGGCGTAATCGAAGTGATATTCACAGTGTATTTTGAGAGATCATTATCAATAGCATCGTTTATGCCGTAGTATTTAGCTGCTGAAGGATCGGGATTTGAAACGAAGCTGACTATCATATAATAGTGCGAATACTGATCACTTGAGTAGATACCCGTATTAATGAATTACAGAATATAGAAGCGCACTGTATCCTTTATTACACCGGTTGGAAGCGGAGGGCCTGCTGGAAGTTTCAATGGAAAATATCGGCAACAGTATCAGGAAATAACACGATCAATAATGGTTTCAAACTTTACAGATTGTGTTACATAATGCAGGAAATAAATAAAGATAAGTATATCTGCTACGGTTAGCAAGAGTAATAGGTATATACATAAAGCAGGTATATATTTTCCTGAATTAATATCGCGAATGTTACTTAATAAGAATAAGGCATACACAATACTACCAATATATATTCCGAGAACAAACTGCTGAAAACGGTTGCCAATCATACTTTCTAACATCCGATTGGTCATTTGCGAAGCAGCCTGGTTTAGCACAATCATTACCATCGAAAAACTAAATACGGTAAGAGAGATAATACCTCCCGCTATGGTGGAAAGAATAGAACGGGCGGTTTCGGCGTCTTTGAGAGTAAGCCAGTTCATGCTGGCTTTAATCTGTTTACCGGTTTTGGAATAATCGAAGTGCAGCATCAAAGCTGAAAGGACCAAAAACCCGATAGCGATTATCGCAGGATAAATGCAATGCTGTGTACTGTCTTAATATAGTTGTTGCGCAACCATTTTATAATTCGGTCATTCATACCTTAAAAATTAAATAGACACTTCAAAATATCCGGAACAGTGAATTTACAATAAACTTGCTTCACTGTAAAACAAGACCTCTGCGACAAAATTGTTTTATCGGTATTGAGTTTTCAGAGTCGAGTCTTCAGAATTAAGGATTTGGTTTTCCAACATTTTTTCCTTACATTATTAGTATAACAATTTTATTAACCTTTAAAACCAAAAGATATTATGACTAAGTTTGAAACCTTTGTGGGAAAGAACGATGAACATTATTTCAGATTGACAAACGAAGAAGGGAAAGTTCTTTTATCCAGTGAAGGATACACTCAAAAAACCAATCTTCTGAATGGTATTGAATCCGTAAAAAAGAATATTACTTCACCTGATAAATATGAAATGAAAACGGCTGGAAACGGAAAACATTTTTTTAACCTGAAAGCTACCAATGGACAGGTGATAAGCACCAGCGCAATGTGGGACAGTCCGGATCTGCGTGATACCTGGATGAAAAAGATGAAAACTGAAGTACCGCAAGCTCCGGTATTGGAATTAAAAAAATAGTGTCCAATATTTTTATTTGAGGCTACCTCTTAACAGAGGTGGCCTTTTTTTATTTAAATGTCATTTTATGTTCCATAACTGGCATTTATGTTACATAGTTATCTTTTAAGGTCGTGAATCCAAAAAATCCATTCTCATGGACCATGTATAAGAGTTTATGGTAAAGATACCAAAGCAGGGAAAGACGATCTTGAACACGAAAAAATAAAAAGCCATAGGCAGAATTTATTTGATAAAAGGCAACAAGACACACAAAAAAGCTTTATTTAACCAAGGCTTGAACAAAATACAAATCTGTAAATACAAACTGTTTTTATTAAATCATATGTGTCTTAATATCTGACTACTCCTTAACCGGGAAAAGTCCCTAAAAAATATTTTCTTAAGTTTTTCAATTTTTCTAAATAATCCAAATCTGCGTTTGCCAGACTTTTAGAGCGCAATTCGTTTTTAAACACATTTCTTTTTAATCCTATAAAACCCCTTATAATTAAAGCAGTCGCCGCATAGGGTATCCCTCTCATTTTGTGTTGTTTATTCAGATCTCCTTCTGATTCAAGTTTGGATAATTGTCTAACCTTTTGAAGCAAAGATTTTGATGTTGGATGTAGATAAAGCATTGGGGTATTTTTAAGGATTAAGATTAATTAAGATATTTCGACAAGACCCATGTCAATATCAAAATTTCTTTAGATAAGGTATTAAACACAAAGCAAATTTGCTGCCATAATGAGATTTACAAACGAAATCGTTTCGTTTCATTGATCCTTTAGCCTAACAACCCATTCGGCTGGCGTAATCGTCGTAAACAATTGAGTAACAAAATCCCCGTTAATAAGGGAGTTGTGGAAATCCAATGGACACACATTCCTTTTAAAAATCATATCTATAATTCGCAAGGAACAAATTAGTGATTGGGTTTCGTTGATGAAAAACTTTCTTTCCATTCAGGCAATTAAAGCCGAAATAATATAAGAATAATTTTACAAACTAATTTAGTGCTCTTAGTAGCTAGTTTTTCTTCTCTTGCTTCGAAAAAGTTTTTTTACCACAAAGGAATAAAATCACTAATCAGCCTGGCAGTGGATAAAGGATAAATTTTTCGCTGAAAGCAAAATATGAACAGGATGAAAAGTCTGTATGCATCAGCTAAATAAATTGTCCAACTATTTTCATTAAAAACATTAAATAGTTTTTTATCTCACAGTAGTCCTTTTGGTTAAAGCCAATCAGGCTTCTCAGGCAACGAGTCGCGGAAATGTTTTAAAAGGAGCCTTCTTTTCATTTTTAACTCAGTATCTCTTAAACTTTTTCTATCCACACAGAAACAGATCCTGCAGGGGCAAAAAAATTCCCCCATCCATCATTATTGATTTCCACTTCATCCGGTATTTTTCCCAACATGTCAATAAACTTTTTCCCAGCATAACGCCTTCCTATTTCCATATTTTTATTTTCACTATCACCGTTTGATAAGACGACGGCACAACCGCTATGGTCATTATCCCCTTCTCTTGTCCATCCGATGCAATTGGCATGATCGAAATAATCTCTTTGCACCCCGAAAGCATAGTTGCCACGCGCATGTAATAAGTTTTCTAAATCATCAACTTTGGCTAACCATATTTCGTATTCGTTGCCATCCTTTCCCTTGTCTTTGTAATGAGCGCCATAAAGATCAGGATAGAAGACGCATGGATAACCTTGATCCCTAAGCAGGATCAGCGCGTAGGCTATAGGCTTGAACCATGCTTCTACCGGCGCTTCCAGTGCCTGCAATGGTTGTGTATCATGATTGTCAACTACGGTCACCGCCTTTTCAGGAAATGCCTTTACCAATGTTTCATCAAAGATCCTTCGCAGATCATACCTAATTCCTTCTCTCGAAGCGATGTGTAAATTTCTATGCAGCGAAGAATCAAAAAGACTCATCTCATTGTTCGTCTCTTTAATATATTCCAGGAGCACGTTCAACTGACCCGGCGCCCAATACTCTCCCACTGCAAAAATTTCATTTTTTGTGCTTCCCCTTATTTTATGCAGCCAATCGAGATAGAATGAAGGCGTAATATGTTTTACCGCGTCCAGGCGGACCGCATCGAAATGTACCTGGTCCCAGTACCATCTTCCCCAACGGTGCAATTCTTCCAGCACAGCCGGATTTCTAAAATCTATGTCGTTGAACATAAGGTAATCATAATTTCCTTTCTCATCACTGATCATTTTTTCCCACGAATCCCCATAACTGTTCAGAATTCTGAATATCCCGGTTTCATTAATATCTGCAGCATAATCCACGCCGGTAAAACACGTATAATTCCATTCAAAGTCTGAATACTTTTTCTGTCTTCCGGGGAAAGTGAATTTAGTGTAAGCCTCAATTTCGAATGGGGTGGAAATGACTTTATCACGGTTTTCGGGATCTACTTTTACCACTTTTATTCTTTCTTTTTCATCCCCGCCCGCTTTATGATTAAGAACAATATCCACCATTGCACGCATCCCTGATGCATGTACCGCGTCAATGGCTGCTGTGTATTCCTGACGTGTACCGTATTTTGTTCGTACCGATCCTTTCTGATCAAATTCTCCAAGATCATACAAATCATAAACGCCGTATCCCACACCGTATCCTCCGTTTGCTCCTTTAAAAGCCGGTGGAAACCATATTGTAGAAAAGCCCAGGTCTTTAAGATGTGGTGCATCTTCCTTTATTTGTTTCCATAAATTACCATCATTGGGTAAATACCAATGAAAATATTGAATCATTGTTCCATCTTGCATAAAATTTTTTTTAGAATATATCAAATGAAATGCCGGATAAAATGACACAGTCTAATGTTGACGGTCAGGATGTGACGCCTTTGAAAGGTGTCATCTATTGGTAGGATAATTATCAAATATATATTCAGATAAAAGCCTCGCAGTAACAAAAGCTGAGATAACATATTTAAAAGGATTCATTTTTCAAAAGTTATCTTCACAATTTGCATTGGTCCAAATTAGTTTTAAAATTTTTATAAGTTAGTTCTGCGATTTTAAAAAAGCCACGATATTATTCATCTCTTCTTTCGTTAGAATTCCGCCATAAGCAGGCATATTTTTCCCTCCGTTCACGATCCTTATTTTTAATTCTCTTAAAGATAAACGACTTCCGATAGTAGTAAGATCCGGTCCGTCCATACCTCCGTAGTTATTCACCCTGTGGCAATAGTTGCAGCCTTTTGAATAAAACAAATGCACACCCTGTATAATTGTTGAATCTGGATTTTTAGATTTAATGGCGCTTAACGGCACCGGCTTTGTATTAAAATGAGGCGACCACGGCGCTTTCAATCCTATGACCAATAAACTGATCACAAATACGGTAACACAAATAACTCCATATACCGCCCACGGCCTTTTTAAGGGGCTTCTTTCTCCTTTGTTTGAAATAAATGGAATTGAAAATAATATAAC
>JBDTJI010000261.1:0-13906 GCA_039935935.1 Ginsengibacter sp.
GCAGATAAAACGCTTACTATACAATTACCTTACCTGCAGGTTTTTTTAGATAAGTTTTATTTGGACATTACGAAAGATGAAAGCCGCCACGCGGAAGCAACTTTCACAATAGAAGCACTGAACAAAATTGGTGATATTGGCGATGTACTCCGGACTTTTCTTGAAGAGCAGGTGGCAGGCATCAGCCAAGAACTAGGTGTGAGTTATCCCGACCTTACCATTGAAACGGTTTGGAAAATATTATCCCCATTTGCTACACTGGAAGGAACCAAAGAACCCATTACCAAAGAAAATTTATACGACAAATTGCCCAGATTGGATAAGCCAATGATTGATGCTACCGTGGAAGCCTTTATTAACAGCCGCATTTTAAGATATTCCGATGAGACGAATATTTATGAAATTGCCCATGACTCTTTGGCTAAACGGATTGCGGAAAAGAGAAGCGATGAAGAAATTGCATTGCTTGAAATTAAAAGATTGATTAAAAGCCAAACTGCTTTAAAAGCAAATGCAAGAGAATTATTTACTGAAAGGCAATTGAATTTTATTGATCCTTTCCTCGCGAAAATAAACCTGGCCCCGGAAGAGCAGGCATTGATACAACAAAGCCATGAAGCCACGGCAAAACAAAAAGCCGCCGAAAAAGAACAGCAGGAAGCGGAGAAACAACGCTTGTTAGAGAGACAACAACTATTGGAAAAAAACCAGCGAACACAAAAGCGGTTTATACGATGGATAGCTGCGGCACTTGTCTTGATGATTGGGTTAGCGATATGGGCTTTTAATCAGAAACAAGCTGCCAATGTAAATGCAACAAGAGCTGCGCAAAACGAAGAAAGAGCTCAGTCAGCTTTGGAAGAAAATAAAAAACAACATGCTATTTCTAAAGCCAGTGAATTAAAAGCTTTTGGAGACAGTTATCTTGCTTTAGGGGACACCGCATTTGCCTGTGACAGCTATAAAAAAGGTTTAGATTCTTTAGCTAAATATTCAAAAGATACACTTCCTATTTTTAAAGATCTTACCGACTTAAAACGCAAACTAAAATGCGAATAAAATTGACACTCCTTTTTGCAATTCTATGCCTGAACTCCCTGGCACAGGAACCAGACTGTCCAAAGTTTAGAATGGCTATGGATTCCGGCAATTATTACATGTCTATCAAGCCAACCCCAAATTATGATATAGCACTGATAAAATTTCAAACAGCACAGATTGCAGCACGGGAATGTAATATTGTAATTAAAGATTCTGCAAATGATCCGGCAATTAAATTAAAAGAAGTATTCAAAGGTTTACAGGCACAAAGGGATGATGCATTTAAACAACGTAACAGGGCAAATGCAGCGTTGAAATTAGCGGAACAAAAAACCAATGATGTAACTTCTTTATACTGGGCTTCTGAATCTGAGAAATTAATTCCCGTGCAGGGTATGCGGCTGTTGGAGAAAGCTTATGCAAATACTAAGGATACAAATGCAGTGCGTACTATAAAAGAAAAAACAGAAAATAACTTTAACGGCAGCACTACCCATCAATACCTCGCAAAATTTTTACTTCAAAATGTGGATAACGTTAACTTTTCACCGAATGGCAAATGGATGGTAACAGGCAACTTCGATAGTACTGCTAAAGTATGGGAACTACCAGGCGGAAAACAACACGATTTTTTAAAGGATGAAAAAAATATTAGCGATATATCCTTTTCACCGGACAGCAAGTGGATGGTAACAAGAAATCAAGATTATACTGTAGTCAAAGTATGGGAACTACCAGGCGGAAAACAACACGATTTTTTAAAGGATGAAAAAAATTTTAACCGTATAGATTTTTCATCGGACAGCAAATGGATGGTAACAAGTAACACCGGTAACACTGCTAAAGTATGGGAACTACCAGGCGAAAAGCAACCCGATTTTTAAAGGATGAAAAAAATATTAGTTATATATATTTTTCACCTGACAGTAAATGGATGGTTACAACAAACAAAGATTATACTGTAACCAAAGTATGGGAGATTCCGGGCGGAAAGCAACCTGATTTTTTAAAGGATGAAAAAAAAATTAGCTATATATATTTTTCACCGGACAACAAATGGATGGTAATAAGGAACCGCGATGCCACTTCCAAAGTATGGGAACTCCCAGGGGGAAAGCAACCTGATTTTTTAGAGGAGGAGAAAAATATTAGCGATATATCCTTTTCACCGGACAGCAAATGGATGGTAACAAGAAACATGGATGCCACTTCCAAATTATGGGAACTACCGGGCGGAAAGCCACACGATTTTTTAAAGGATGAAAAAAATATTAGCTCTATAGTTTTTTCACCGGACAGCAAATGGATGGTAACAGGAGACTTCCCCGGTGGCATAGCCAAAGTATGGGAACTCCCGGACGGAATGCAACACGATTTTTTAAAGGATGAAAACAATATTAGCAAAATATATTTTTCACCGGACAGCAAATGGATGGTTACAACAAACAAAGATTTAATTGTTAAAGTATGGGAACTACCGGGAGGAAAGCAACCTGATTTTTTAAAGGATGAAAAAAAAATTAGCTATATATATTTTTCACCGGACAGCAAATGGATGGTAACAAGCTACTTCGGTAGTACTCCCAAAGTATGGGAACTCCCGGGCGGAAAGCAACCCGATTTTTTAAAGGATGAAAAAGATATTATTATATCTATTTATTTTTCACCATACAGCAATTGGATGGTAACAAGAAACATGGATGCCACTTCCAAAGTATGGGAACTCCCGGACGGAAAGCAACGCGTTTTTTTAAAGGATGAAAAAAATATTTTTTTTATATATTTTTCACCGGACACCAAATGGATGGTAACAAGAAACAGCGATGCCACTTCCAAAGTATGGGAACTCCCGGGCGGAAAGCAACCCGGTTTTTTAAAGGATGAAAAAAATATTAGCTCTATATATTTTTCACTCGACAGCAATTGGATGGTAACAATAAACAAAGATTATACTGTAGCCAAAGTATGGGAACTACCGAGCGGAAAGCAACCCGATTTTTTAAAGGATGAAAAAAATGTTAGCTCTATATATTTTTCACCGGACAGCAAATGGATGGTAACAGGAAACATGGATGCCACTGCCAAAGTCTGGGAACTCCCGGGGGAGAAACAACCCGATTTTTTAAAGGATGAAAAAAAGATTGGAAATATATATATATCGCCGGATAGCAAATGGATGGTAACAACGAACCGCGATACCACTGCCAAAGTATGGGAACTACCGGACGGAAAGCAACCCGATTTTTTAAAGGATGAAAAAAATAGTAGCTCTATATATTTTTCACCGGACAACAAATGGATCGTAACAACAAACATCGATGACACTTCCAAATTATGGGAACTACCCGGCGGAAGACAACACGATTTTTTAAAAGATGAAAAAAATATTAACTATATATCTTTTTCACCGGACAGCAAATGGATGATAACAAAAAACAGCGATTACACGACTAAATTATGGGAAATACCGGGCGGAAAACAATCCGATTTTTTAAAGGATGAAAAAAATATTAGATTCATATATTTTTCACCCGACAGCAAATGGATGGTAACAAGAAACAAAAATTACACTTTCAAAGTATGGGAACTACCTGGCGGAAAACAACCCGGTTTTTTAAAGAATGAAAAAAATATTAACTCCATATATTTTTCACCCGACAGCAAATGGATGATAACTTTCTCAGGACATAAAGTCACGAGCTGGGATATAAATACAGGAATAGCGATTGAAAGATTATGGGTGAATAAAGAGCCGTCTGTTGTAAAAATATTATCTGATCAATGGCTCTTTGTAGCAGCAGGCAAAGCCGTCATTAAAATGGATCTTAAAACGCAAAAAGGAAATTTTTTTAGTTATGGCGATGCAGAATCGCTTAACTATAGTTTTGAAGAAATACAGGAATGGCTGAAGATATTTGGAGATCAATACCTTCGCCCACTCAGTGACGAGATAAAGAAAAAATACAGGATAAAAAGATAACGGGAAAAGCAGGTGATTTTTCCAGACACTGCTAAGGAAAAAGAATCTATGCGATTTTGTTTATTGCCTTCTTACTCGTAATTGTTTTCTTTAGCATGAAAGAATGAACTTAGTCCCAGGAGGCAACCATACAATAAAGAAACAGCGTCTTAGGTATCCACTAAATTAACAAAATCCAGAAGAAACTAAAAGATTATTTTATTAATTTATTAAGCTCTGCTCCTGCTATTTTTTTTTAAAAGATCAGCGGAAAGACTGTTTTCGTTAATTTATTAATTTCGCCGTAGATTTTCAGATATAATATCTAAAGTCAGCCGTTCTCAAATCGAGTACCAAAAAAACCAAAAAAATAATGAAAGATTTAAAATCAAAAAATGTCCTTGTAACAGGCGCTTCTTCCGGTTTAGGTGAAGCCTTTTCACACCAGATTGCCGGGCTTGGAGCAAATACAATTATGGTTGCCCGTTCAGAGAACGAGCTACAAAGAGTATCGGATACTGTATAGGAGAAATATAAGGTGAATTGTTATTCAATTGTTTTAGACCTCGCAAAAGAAAATGCTGCACAGGAATTATTCGGGAAAATAAGTTCATTAAACCTGGATGTTGATGTTTTAGTAAATAATGCCGGTGTGGGTGCTATTGGAAAATTTGGCGATTATGATTTGGCAAGATATCATTCCATGTTGCAGTTAAACATTAATTCTTTGACTGAACTATGCTGGTTATATCTGCCTACTATGAGAAAGAAAAATTTTGGTGGAATTATTAATTTAGCCTCACTGGCTTCATTTTTACCTATTCCTTACTCCGCGGTGTATGCAGCTTCCAAAAGCTATGTGCTCAGTTTTTCATAATCATTGTTTGGTGAGCTTTTGGGCACTAATGTTACGGTCACCTGCCTGTGCCCCAGCAGGACAAAAACTAATTTTGCAAAGAGCGCTAACAGTCCGTTTAAGAATTATGAGTCTCGGACTTATGATACCCCGGAGAATTCAGTAAAGGTTGGCATTAAGGCTTTCTTAAAAGGAAAGAACACGGTTGTTTCCGGACCGCAAAAATTTGTGGTTACTGTTTTACCCCGCTTACTAAGCCAGTCAAGGATCATAAAGCTCACTTCAACGCAGTATAAAACTGACAAATAAGTCCCTGTCCTTCATCAATACCGTCAAGAAGCCACATGGATATTGAGATAAGCCTTTTAGTATTGTAAAATCAATTATCTTCAAGTTCTAAATAATAACCCAGGAATTTATGAAGAAAAGTCGCAGAAATTTCATCAAACTTTCCGGTCTTACTTTACTCGGCGCTACGCAAGTGGGCTTGCAAGGTTTTTCAACGACCGGCAATACTTTACCAGAAATACATCCAGAAAATAATAAAGACGATAAAGGTATGAATGACCAAAGTATCAGCATGATTGGAATATATGGGAAATGGGCAAGCGAATTAACTGACAATAAATTACCTTCCCTTTCATTCCGCAGAAAAGAATTTACAGATTTACCACACTGGAGGGAAACAGCCCGTAACAGGCTAATCGAACGTTTAGCCATACCAGACGTAGGTGATATGCCAGAGGTAACTATCAAAAAGCAATATTTGTATGACGGCCTGCATATAGAAGAGTTGAGTTGGCAATTGCCTTACGGTCATCCCACTGAAGCGATCCTTCTAAAACCTCGGAATACAAAAGGAAGGTTACCGGGTATCCTTGCATTTCATGATCACGGAGGCAATAAATACTTTGGCAAGCGTAAGATCACAAGGACAACGAAGGATATGCATCCGTTAATGGTAGCTCATCAAAAGGAGTATTATGAGAATATGGCCTGGGCCAATGAGATGGCGAAACGGGGATATGTGGTTTTGGTCTCTGATGCGTTTCCGTTTGCAAGCAGGAGGGTTATGCTACAGGATGTACCTGATAGTATCCGCAAAGGACTTGATGACTCAGATCCTGAAAATCCTAAAAACGTCAAGGCGTATAATAGTTGGGCCTCTGAGCATGAAGACATCATGGCTAAATCATTATTCAGTGCAGGAACTACCTGGCCTGGAGTTTTTTTTGCTGAAGACCGGAAAGCACTGGATATCTTGTGTGCCCGTGCAGATGTAGATGCAAACCGGATCGGATGCGGCGGACTTTCCGGAGGTGGAATGCGCACCGTATTTATGGGTGGACTGGATGCACGAATAAAGTGTGCAGTTTGTGTAGGATTTATGACCACCTGGAAAGATTTTTTATTAAACAAATCGTTTACACATACCTGGATGACTTATGTTCCTCTGTTGCCCAATGAGTTGGATTTTCCTGAAATTCTTGGATTGCGTGCACCCCTGCCGACCATGATTTTAAATGATAAAGAGGATGGTCTATATACTCCTGAAGGAATGCAGGGTGCTGACAAAATTTTAAACGAAGTTTATAAGAAGGCCGGTGCTGAAGATCACTATAAATGTTCTTTTTATCCTGGCCCTCATAAATTTGACAAGGCAATGCAGGCAGACGCATTCGACTGGTTTGACAGATGGTTGAAGGCCGACACCTGATATTTATAAGTTTTTAAAAAAGATAATAATTAAAATACAGGCAACAGGAATTAAATAAAAAGGTAGCAAGGAGGAGGTGATAGAAGTACATCTTCAAGTTTCACGGAGCTACGAATTTAGTGTTTGCCATTTCGTTCTTTCTTATTTTTTTTTGTTTTTTATATCTTTAACGAATCTAACGGGCATTATTTCTTGTTTCTTTCAATTTCAATATTTTCAAAAGCCGTTGGTCGTGTGACCAAACGGTGGTAATTGTTCAGATGATAGCTCACTACTCCTCACTACCCCTTATTATCTCTGCAATAATACCCGTCCATCCGGTTTGATGCGAGGCACCTACTCCTTTTCCATTATCGCCATGAAAACATTCATAAAATAAAACCAAATCTTTGAAAAAGTTATCGTTATTAAACAGATCTATTTGGCCGTTTATTTTTCTTTTTCCTTCGCTGTCTTTTGTGAAAATTCCGGTAAGGCGTTTGCGCAATTCATCAGCTACTTTTTCCAGGTTTGCGATATTCCCGGAATGAGATGGAAGCTCCACCTTTAATTCTTCTTTAAAATATTGATAATACTTTTCCAAAGCCACTATCATCAGGTAGTTCATCGGCATCCATACCGGGCCGCGCCAATTGGAGTTTCCACCAAAAAGTGAAGAAGTGGAATCGCCGGGCTGGTAATCTAATCCAAATTCTTTACCTCCAATATTAATATGGTACGGCGTTTCATGAATTTTTGAAAGTGACCGGATTCCCACTGGTGACAAAAATTCATTTTCATCAAGCAAAGCACATAAGATTTTTTTTAGTCTTTTATAAGGAGCTAAGGAAAGCAGTATTTTATCTTTTTTACCAGTATCTTCTATCACCTGGTATTGGTCATTTTTTTGATGATAATTTATAAACCATTTCAGGCGGCGATGGAAGTCGGGTAATTTTTTCAACAATGATTTATCAATTACATGCACTGCAAATAAGGAAGTAAGTCCAACTAAAGACCTCACCTTCACAGGTATAAAGCTTTTGTCAGGCATTTTTAAAACATCATAAAAAAACCCTTCCTCCTCATCCCATGCCCCTTTAAAATCTTCCCTGATATGATTGATTGAACTTGCTATATAAGTAAAATGTTCAAAAAATTTCGTTGCAAGGTCTTCATATGCTTTATTGGTTTGCGCCAGTTCCAGCGCCGTTTCCAGCATGTCTAAACAATACATGCCCATCCATGCCGTACCATCAGCCTGCTCCAGGTGTCCTCCTGCCGGTACGCTGTTTCTGTCAAAGCATCCAATGTTATCAAGCCCTAAAAAGCCTCCTTCGAAAACATTATTGTTCAGCCTGTCTTTGCGGTTTACCCACCAGGTAAAATTGATAAGTAGTTTTTGAAAAGTTCTTTCTAAAAATAAAGTATCGCCAACACCGGTATTCTCTTTATCCATTTTATATACCTGCATGCAGGCCCATGCGTGTACCGGAGGGTTTACATCACTGAAGGACCATTCATAAGCGGGTAACTGGCCATAAGGATTCATATACCATTCTCTTAATAACAATATCAATTGATCTTTGGCAAACTGCACATCCAGATATGCTAAGGGAATACAATGAAATGGCAGATCCCAGGCAGCATACCAGGGATATTCCCATTTATCGGGCATGGAAATAATATCTTCATTATTCAGAGTTTTCCATTCACTGTTTCGACCATGTTTTCTTTGTTCGGGTGGTGGCGGCTGGCCAGAGTCGCCTTTCAGCCAATCGGGAATATCAATATAATAAAACTGCTTATTCCACAACATGCCTGCATAAGCCTGGCGTTGAATATTTTTTAAGTCTTTATTTTGACAGGTAATTAACTGATCATAAAATTCGTCGGCTTCCTGTAAACGTTGGGCAACTATTTCATCAAAACTATTACCAAGCGGATCTGCCAACTGTTGTTTGGTCAGGCGCAATTTAAGTGTAACGAAACTCTGCGCTTCCACATCAAAATAATAAACCGGTGCACATTTGGTACCGCTTTTTTTATCGTCAAATATCTTAAAATTGTTAGTAGTAACAGCTTCATGAAAAGCGTCTTTTACATAGAGGTCTTTATTAGAGATATTGTGTAACCGTCGGTTATTAGTTTCATTTTCGGTAAATAAAACTCTTTCAGGAGTTTGAAAGTAAAATGTATATTCTCCCATTTTGCTGTCGGTGACTTTTGCTTCACCGATAGTAATATTCTGTTCTATCAATTCTATAACCGGTTTTTCTTCTATTAGTCCATAAGACCAGAGATTTCTCATCCATAATGTGGGCAATATAGTAAAGGGCGCATTTTCTTGTGACCTGTTGTGAATAGAGATTTTAATACAAATATCTTCTTCATTATTTTTTGCGTATTCAATAAAAACATCAAAATAACGGCCATCATCAAATATGCCGGTATCATTAATTTCGTATTCACCCTCATTCTTACCGCGATTTTTATTCTTCTGTTCCAATTCATTATAAGGGAATGTTACCTGCGGATATTTATACAAGTATTTCATGTAGGAATGAGTAGGCGTATTATCTAAATAGTAATACAATTCCTTTACATCTTCTCCATGATTACCATGTTTAGGTGTAAGCCCAAAAAGCCTTTCTTTTAAAATTTCATCTTTTCCATTCCATAAAGCGATAGCGAAACAGATTCGTTGCTTGTCATCAGAAATTCCGGCAATACCATCTTCCCCCCATCGGTATGCCTTTGAGCGCGACATATCGTGTGTAATATAATTCCATGCATCCCCATTTGCACTATAGTCCTCCCTTACAGTACCCCATTGCCTTTCGGATAAATAGGGCCCCCACTTCAGCCATTTTTTATTTTTGGTGTAATTTTCGTTTAATCTATTTTGTTCCTGTGTGATATTTTTTGGCATAGAAAATTTATTTGATTGATGGCGTGTATCTTTCAATCAGTGAAGGATTTATAAAATTTCTTAAGAAAAGAAAATGGTTGGGCAATTCTGTTGCGGCACAGAAACGGTTGTAATAAAATATAAATCTTTTCACGCGATTCTGATATTTAAAATTCGCCGATCCAGTAATTACCTAAGGTTTAGCGATGCCAGAATAGCGGCAAAACTTTTTGACGAGCGTAAATGATCGAATGTATATTGTGCTCTTTATTATGACGGATCTATGCCCGTTCTATTGTATCAGACAAATCAAAGATGCTGCTTATATTTTTTTACCCAAAAAATCAATTATTTTGCAAATGGGTAACTATTAACAAGAATCGAAGCTGAAATATTCAGAAGCGGTTCCAGTTTCCCTAATCATATCAACGGTTAATCTTTTTTTTCTGTTCAGAACTTCAGATACCCGGCCTTTTTCACCGACAAATCTTATTACCAAATCTTTGTTTAACATAATTAGGCGAGTTCCATTTTGAATTTCTCGTGGTGTCGTACCATGTTTTCAGATATTGTTCTGAATCAGGTACTTTTCCCAAAAATCACGTATTACGCTCTTTGCATTATTCGATTCATCAATGAATTAAGAAAAATAGATCATGAAACACTCAAATAAAGAACTAACCCACCTTCGCTTTCTCTACCGCTTCCATTTCGTCCATCGCCAGAGCAGAATGCGCATAGGCAGCACCGGCTCGCATTTCAGCGGCAATCCAAACGGCTTCCATTACTTCTTCTTTGGTCGCTCCTTTTTTCAAGGCTGTTTCAGAATGGCTGTGGATACAGTAGGGACATTGTGTAACATGTGCCACGGCTACCGCAATTAATTGTTTTGTTTTTTCATCCAGCGCCCCGGCTTTAAAAACGGTTCTGCTAAAGTTGCGCCAGGCATCTATTATTTCAGGAGCCGCATTGGCTCTTGACTCTGCATTTTCTCTCGTTGGGTTCGGAAATAATTGTTCGCTTTTCATGTTATTCTTTTTTATTGTGAAGTATATTTTATTAGTCTATATTTTTTAGATAAATGAATTGAGAATTACAAAATGGCTTCTTTTTATACTATGGATAATCTGAGGCTCTTAAGCCAGGCAGAAAATTTATAAGTGTAAGGTTTTGTAATAAGAAAAGATAACACAACATGCAACTACTATAATAGCTATGTTGTGCGGAACCAGAACGAAGTTAAGGAATTTACTTGCTTAAATGCATGCTTCTCTCTCGATATAACTGCCTGAAGTAAGGATCCCGTAAATCTTTTATGAATCGAATGGCTTCGCCGGTGCTTTTCATCTCGGGACCGAGTTCCTTGTTTACTCCGGGAAATTTATTAAAAGAAAATACAGGTTCTTTAATTGCAAAACCTTTAAGCTTTTTCTCAAAAGTGAAATCTTTCAGTTTCGCCGCGCCAAGCATAATTTTAGTAGCAATATTAAGATAAGGTATCTGATACGCTTTTGCTATGAAAGGTGTTGTTCTGGATGCGCGTGGGTTAGCTTCAATTACAAATACAGTACCATCCTTGATGGCAAATTGAATATTAATCAGTCCTTTTATATTCAAAGCCCGCGCAATTTTTTCAGCGTATTCCTCCATCGTTTGCACGATTAGGGGAGACAGGTTGAATTGAGGTAAAACTGCATTGCTATCTCCACTGTGAATGCCTGCCGGCTCAATATGTTCCATTACTCCCATCACATGAAAAGTGTCTCCGTCAAATATGGCATCGATTTCCGCCTCCTGGCAACGATCCAAAAACTCGTCAATCAGGATTTTATTTCCTGGTAAATGTTTTAATAAACTTAAAACACCATTTTCCAATTCTTCATCATTCAAAACAATACGCATCCGCTGACCGCCTAAGACATAGCTTGGTCTTACAAGCACGGGATAGCCCACCTGGTGTGCAATTTCAATCGCTTCATCCGCATCATGGGCAGTGCCGTATTTTGGATAAGGTATTTCCAACTCTTTCAGCATATCGCTAAAACGTCCACGGTCTTCCGCTATATCCATATTATCATAAGAAGTTCCGATTATTTTGATTCCTTTTTCATCCAGTCTTTTTGCAAGTTTCAAAGCCGTTTGACCCCCAAGCTGAACGATCACACCATCCGGTTTTTCCAATTCTATTATTTCCCAAATGTGCTCCCAAAAGACAGGTTCGAAATATAGTTTATCGGCAATGTCAAAATCGGTAGAAACCGTTTCAGGATTGCAATTGATCATAATGGCTTCCATGCCACATTCTTTAATGGCAAGCAAACCATGTACGCAGCAATAATCAAATTCAATTCCCTGACCTATGCGGTTTGGGCCACTGCCCAATACAATAATTTTTTTCTTTGAAGAAGGTGTGGATTCGTTGTAGATAATGTTATTGTTCATTTGCTTTTTGTAATACCAATTGTAAAAGTGAATGGTTAATTCTATAATTTATTTCCTCTTGTAATTTATAAATCAGAGGTTTAATTTCACCTATCAAATTTCTTTCTTTTGCTAAAAGTAAAATACCTAAAGTTCCTTTTATAGATAAATGATAAAGTAAAGCAATTTCTCTGCCCGGCGATTCATTAATAAGAAGGAATTCGGGTTTTTCTTCTATGGATAATGCAATTGCTTCGGATTCTCCAATATCCAATTGCTTTCTTGATTTTTTTACTAAGGCTGTATCGGAAGGCTGGTTAATTTTTAAAAATAAATTTTTGAGCAGAAAATCTTTTTTTACGATTTGGGAATTGTATAATTCATCAAAAACAGAACGCGGAATAAATACTAATTCAAATAATTCTTCCAATAACTTTAATTTATTCAAATGCGATAAATATGCAATAGGCGAAGTATCACTTACGACAACCATTCTTAAAAATTGAATTCGCCCGATTCATTAATATATGTTTTTTCTGAAATTAAGTCTATACCCCTATTTGATAACTCTTCCCAAAATTTCAGAAAATCAATTCCGGCAAGATTACTAATAAATAAATTGTCAGGAATCATTTACGTAAACTATTAACCGTTCTGACTTCTGTTTCAAAATCTTCTTTGCTCATTTTCACCGTAGGTATAATTTCTTTCGGCTAAAAATTCACAAAATCCAGCGAATGAAGTGAGGCGATTCTCGGAGCTTTTCTTAAAGAAACTTATCTATTCCATAAAGCCAAACACCAAATTCCAATTTAATTTGCTGCTCCGACATATTTATGTTTTTCACAAATTCATCCTCTAGAACTAACATAGCATTGTTTTTTGTTTTGTTTTAAAAGTAATTGCATGCTTTTCAGATAGTTCAATATCATTAAGAACAGTTTCTTCATCAAAGACGTTAATGATCTTTACTTCTTTAACTATTTTAAACCATTCCTATCCTTTATTATTTTTCATGCCGGATTCCAATATTTAAAATCTTTGACATCGTTCGGACGGCATCTAATGCTTTTTTATTTTACAAACCCTTTACTTCAAAGGTACTATAAAAATAAGGTGTCTTTGCTTCAAACTCGGCGCTGCACGTATCTACCATTTTATAAACCCTGGTTATTCCCAGCGATTTTCTTTTTTCATAAATATCTTCATCCGTGCTGCCGTCTTTCATGATCTTTGCTATTTGCTCATCACTGAAACCAAGCTGTTTAGCATCTCTCAAAAGTTCGGACGAAATGGTTTCTAACGTAACCTCGGCTATTGCTTTCTCACAAGTGCATATTTTTTGTATCTGGTAGATAAACCAACGGTCTATTCCCGTAGATTCACAGATCCGCTTCACACTTACCCCAATCATCAGTGCATCCTTTATTCTGAATATTCTATCCCACTTAGGAATTTTTAAATACTCCACTATTTCCTCAGCATGCATCAGGCTTTTTCCGTAGTAACCCAGGCCAACAGCATCGTTTTCCAAACTCTGACAGGCCTTTTGAACGGCTTCGGCAAAACTTCTTCCAATAGCCATTACTTCGCCCACTGATTTCATCTGAAAACCGAGAGTATCATCAGCACCCTTAAATTTATCAAAATTCCAGCGCGGAATTTTTACAATTACATAATCCAAAGCCGGTTCAAAATATGCAGAAGTGGTTTTAGTGATCTGATTTTTTAACTCATCCAAAGTAAAGCCCACGGCCAGCTTAGCGGCTATCTTTGCAATGGGATAACCGGTTGCTTTACTTGCCAGAGCAGAAGACCTGCTCACTCTCGGATTAATTTCGATAGCTATAATATCTTCTGTATGAGGATTTAATGCAAACTGCACATTACACCCGCCTGCAAAATTTCCCAGGTTTCTCATCATCGAAATAGCGGTATTCCTCATTTTCTGATAAGCGGTATCACTTAATGTCATAGCGGGTGCTACCGTAATGGAATCGCCGGTATGCACACCCATCGGGT
>JBDTJI010000262.1:0-2773 GCA_039935935.1 Ginsengibacter sp.
CCTTTTCCACCAGGCCAACTTTTAAAATCAAGAACCGGCGCATCTGCATATACACAAGCTACTTTGCTCGGATTTGCTGCCGCCCAATTATATACATAAGCCCCGCCTCTGCTCATACCCTCCATAGCAGCTTTTTTGTTCAACCCAAGGCTACGCATTCTTTTGTAAAACCCATCCCAGATGCTAATGGCTTGTTTGTTTCCATACAACTCTGCCACATCACAATAAACTAAATAAAACCCTCTTTCCAATAAGGCAATATCTGTTTGTGGTTCATGCCCCCAGAATCTTGCACGCCATATCCAGGGCATTCCTTTGCCGGCTGTACGCGGCTTTACGATCTTACAATCACGGTTTTCAAATTTAAAATCCGCGCAGTCAAAACCATAAAAATCAGAATTTGTCAAAGGATTTTTTATTTTAGAAAATAAGTTCACTTTACTCTCATTCAACTGTAGTTGTTCATACAAACGTTCTGCAATCAATGTTTGCCCTTCCGCGCCAGGATGAACTCCATCGGATAAAAGATGTTCCTTACCCAGAAACAAAGGATGTAAATCAAGCACTTCGCATTTCTTATTGTAGGCAACCTCCCTGCTCATGGGGATGATATTATTCACAACAACTGAATCATAAATGCTGTTGGCATCATTGGTAAAAACTGCTGTTGGCAATAACATGATGACCCTGGGATGAGATGATAAATTCCTGAATGAATCAATCAAATCACTATAGTCCTTTTCAAATTCATTATAGAAAGGCCGGTTCATCCCTTTGCTGTCATTGGTGCCCAACAATATAAATACTACATCAGGCTTACTATTGAGTGCATTATGGAAGGCTTCTTCCGTCCAGTAAGGATAGTTTCCATTGCGTAATAGCGTTCTCGCGCTTACCCCAAAATTGGTCACGCTATAGCCATCCCCCAACATAGCCTGGAGTTGGGCAGGATAAGAATTTTTTTCCCTGTCTTTAACCGTTGCTCCATAAGTAATACTGTTACCAACACAAGCGATATTGATTTGCTTTTTTTGAGCTGAGATAGCGGTGCACATCAGCAGGTAGGCAGCAAGAAAACTAATTTTGATATAATTCAATGTTTTGATTTTTAGCTTGTAAAAATATATTTTATAATTGATAGCCAAATCTTAGCCAATTAATATTGTGATATGCAGATAAAACAGTGTATTTATTGGACTCTTTTTTTGTTGAGATAAAAATATTTTAATTTCTGAAACCTGACCACTCCCTGGCATGGAAATATTGTGCTTCACACGAGATTTCGCAGAGGCTCCGAATGAAATCTATTGTCCGTAACATTGCCGGAGTTAATTCATCTTTCAACTCCGACAGGTGCGAAATGTAAGTAGTACATGATAAACGTTCCTGCTTTCTTTTAGCTCCGTAGGAGCGGCATATTAAGCCCTGAGCAGTAAAATGATAGTAAAAAAACAAATTGATTTAATTTAAATTTTGATACTACTGATTTTTATTACATGGCGCTCCTATGGAGCTTTTCTGTATTGCTACGATATTCTTTTGTATTTCTACTGACATGGCGCTCCCACGGAGCTGTCTGTCTCAAATGGAATTTTTTTTAATATCACCGTCCGGTAAATCTGTGTTCCGGTTCTATGATTAAAAAGTTCATCCCAATCCGATGAGATAAGATGCCGCCTTACAAAAGCTGAATTCCCGCTTTAGCAAAAGCAATTTTATGTTGCTTGTACAAATTACCGGTAGTCATTTTAAAAGTCTTTTTACTCATCCCGAAATAGGCATAAATTTCTTCGGGAGAAGACTTATCATGGTAAGGAAGAAAGCCACCATTCTCTTTTAGTAAACGCAATATTTTCTCTGTTTCATCTTCAACTCTTTGATATCCGGGTTTTCCGGCTGCAACGTCAATGAGAGGGCCATCCGATTTATCATCCATTATAATCTTTTTGATAAATCCTGTAAATTTATCTCCAATAGAAATATTCCTGTAAATTTCATTAGAATGCAAAATGCCTTTATGAATATTATTGATGATCATTTCATAACCTAAATCTGTTTGTCGGTAAACCAATAAGTCCACCATATCTTTTTCTTTTACGGTAAGATTTTCATTAGATAAATAAGGCTCTAATTTTTCGGTGGCTGCAAGCCTTCCTGTTTTATCATCCATCACTATCTTCACTAAGTACTCGCCGTCGGGCACCATATAATTTTTAATTTTAGACTTAGGTATAAAAAGGTCTTTCATTAAGCCCCAATCTAAAAAGGCACCCTGGTGGGTAACACTTACCGCTTTTAATTTCACAATGTCTCCCAAAACTCCATAAGGTTTTTGTGTAGTAGCAATAGGCCTGTCCTCCCCATCGTGGTACAAAAAAACTTTAATCTCATCGCCCACTTTAGTGCCGGAAGGAACAAAACGCTTAGGCAATAGTATGCCCACATCACCGTCATCCAGAAAAACCCCCATTGACTTTTCCTTGATCACTTTCATCATATTGTATTCACCAATCTTTACCATATTACATCTAAAATTAGGTGTAAAGATAATAGAAGAAATAAGTATCCCCGGAATTGAGATGGATCGTCTTTTGATAATAAAGCCAAAACTATCTGTCAATAAAAAAGTAATTTTAATACCTAAATCCTCCACGATGAAACTTAATAAAATCCTCATCACCCTTCTGTTGTTTGTTACCGTCAGCAGTTATGGCCAGAGAAACTTCACTTTTACTCCCGAAAAACCACAGGCTGGTGAACCCATCACGATCAC
>JBDTJI010000263.1:0-5510 GCA_039935935.1 Ginsengibacter sp.
TAAGGAACCTCTTGAAGAAGTTGTAAAAAAATTCATGGTAGCTATTGAAGAGAACAAAGAACAATTAAACAATTAACAATTATAAAAAATCAAAACATGAACAGATTAATTATCCTGGCAGCCTCTGTAGTACTTTTTGCTGCCGCAGGATGCAATGGGCAAAGGTTTATCAAAGAAAAGGATGGTTCTGAATATATGATTATCCGCGATGGCAAAGGCAAACTTGCCGTTGCAGGAGAATTTATGCAGGTAAACATTCTTGCAAAATATAAGGACAGCGTTCTCTTCAGCAGTGTGGAAAGCAGTGCCCCACGCTTTATTCCTTATGATACCATGCAGTTGCCTCCCTATTTCAAAGAAGTGCACGAAGGAGATAGCCTGGTGATCAGGCAATCCACTGATTCAATTATGAAAAGTGGTGGAGGTGCACCTTTTATGGAGAAGGGACAGTACATTTATCAATCATTTAAAATTGTAAAACTGTTCCCCACAAAAGAAGCTGCAGACAGCGCAGCAAAGCCGTTTGAAGCCGGCGCCAAAGGCGTTTCTTATAAGAAGGCTGTGGAAAGTATTGAAAAAGAAATAGCGGCTAATGATTCGCTGGTAAAGGCTGATGATAAAATTATCACCGATTTTATGGCTAAAAATAATCTCAAGGGAACCAAGACCGCATGGGGCACTTATGTGGTAATTGAAACACCAGGCACCGGTGCAAATATTAATCAGAACGATGTAGCAGAGGTAAACTATACAGGCCGCACTTTTAATGACAGTACTTTTGATTCCAACACTGATAAAAACTTCAATCATATGGAACCTCTGTATGTTGACATGAGTGAGTTCCGTGTTATTCCAGGATGGATCGACGGCCTTAAACTAATGAAAAAAGGAAGCAAAGGAAAGATTATTATTCCTTCTTATTTAGGGTATGGCAAAAATGGAATGCCGCCTAAAATCGCTCCTAATTCTAACCTTATTTTTGATATTGAAGTAACTGATATAGTTGGCCAGGACGTGTATCAAAAAAAGATGGCGGAACAGCAGGAGGAAATGCAGAAGCAAAGAGAAATGATGCAACAAGAGATGCAAAGACAGCAACAGCAGCAAAAACCACCCGCAGCTCCTAACGGGAAATAATAAAAACTAAGTCATTCAATCATAAACGCCGGATTTTTAATCCGGCGTTTATGATTATATACTTGAAGAATCAGACTTTGTAAAGACACAAGACTGATTCAATTTTTTTTTTAGATTAAGAATTTACGATGAAGTCTGTTGGTATTTTTGAGATGGTTTAAAGCAGGTAAGATTTTTCAAAGTGTAAATCTGGTTGCAGGTACCTACCATAAATGATTCTTCCCGGGTAATGGATGAATTGAAAAATTTATCAGAGTATAAAGCGTGCAGCTACCTCATACTATCCGGGTCGAAATCATCTCCCGGGTTCAATTCTATAGTCTCGGGTATGTAGTAAATAGAAGCGCCACCAAGCATTTGGCTTATTTGCCTTTTATAAACGTCTGCTTCTTCTTTGGTTCTGAAATTGCCGAATTTTATACGGATATAGGGATTAGCAAACCACATATAAGGTTTCTGTTCAGGAAACTTTTTTAAAAGTTGTGCCCGTATTTTAAATGCATAATCTTTATCACTTGTATTTAAGATCATTAATCTAAAGCCCTGCATGCTCCTCGCCTGTGTTTTTAATAGAGCGGTATTGAGCTCTGCTTGTTTTCTTGCCAGTATATCAAGACGAAAATCTTTAAACACTACCACTTTATTTTCTGCCTGCACATAACTATTTTGGGCAAAAGAACTTTTAAAGAAACAAATACAGGTTAAAATTAATAACGGCCTGATCATGGTTATAGTTGTTTTTATTTATGTCGACGATAGAAGTTGTGCATCAGCATCAGCATTACTATTTACGATCAACTTCTACGCTCTCTCCACCACCCCGTTGCCTTCATTCACAATTTGAACGCTCGCACTGCATCCCAGCCTGTTCGCTCCGGCGTTAATCAACTCCTTTGCAAAAGAATAAGACCTGATACCGCCACTGGCTTTAATCTTAATAGTATCGGCTAGATGTCTTCTTATTAATTGTACATCGTGTATAGATGCTCCTTTTTCAGCAAATCCGGTGGAAGTTTTTACATAATCCACGCCGGCAGCCCCGTATATGTCGCAACATTTAATGATTTCATCCTCCGTTAACACTCCACTCTCAATGATTACCTTTATCACTTTTCCCTTATTCCTTACGATCGGAATAACCGTATTAATTTCATTTGCGATAAAAGTCCAATCCCCATTTTTTATGGCAGATACATTTACCACCATATCCAGTTCATCTGCTCCATCTACTATTGCCAATACTATTTCTGCAACTTTGGCTTCAATGGCACAATAACCAAATGGAAATCCAATGACAGTGGCTGCTTTAACAGGGGATTCTCCTAAAATTTCTTTGACCTTTCTTACAAAAAGAGGTGGCACACACACTGCTGCAAAGCCATATTCAAGCGCTTCTTTACACAAGTGTTCAATTTCAGAAACAGTAGTTGTCTGTTTTAATAAAGTATGATCGATATAAGGTGCGATGTTCATCTACCGTTTATTTAAAAAAAAATGAAGATAGGAATTATAATTATTTTAGTTTGATTCATTTCAAGAATTAACTTCATGAAATGGAAACGGACAACAGACACTCACTCCTCACTACTCACTACTGACAACTCACAACTCCCCCCACTTATTCCTCATTTTTCTGCCTACTTTTGCAGTATGATTGAAATAGATAATGTTCTTCTAAGTGACGAAATTGTGCAGGAACAGTTTGTGTGCGATCTAAATAAATGCAAAGGAGGATGTTGTGTGGATGGTGATGCAGGAGCGCCTCTTGAAAATGACGAGCTACAACAGTTGAACGAAGTCTATAGCATGGTAGCTCCCTATCTTTCAAAAGAAGCCAGGAAAAAAATAGAAACGGAAGGCAAATACATCTACGACCAGGAGTTCGGCTGGGTCACTCCTACCCTTAATAATGGAATGTGCGTGTATGGCGTAGTAGATAAAAGCGGCATTGTAAAATGTGGAATTGAACAAGCCTTCTATGATGAAAAAATAAGCTGGAAAAAACCAATAAGCTGTCATCTTTACCCGATCAGAATAAAAAAGACTTTAAAAGGTGACCTGGTAAATTACGAACCCCGCGAAGATCTATGCAGCGCTGCCTGCCTGCTGGGCAAAAGATTGAAAATACCAGTATATCAATTTGTTAAAGACGCTATCATTCGCAAATACGGCAATGACTTTTATAACGTGCTCGCCGCAACAGCTAAACATTACGAGGCTAACCTATAATTACATTTACTTTCACTTATATCATTCTCATGAATAAAATTAAAATTTTTTTATTTGCCTCGTTTCTTATTGCATTTGCTTCCTGCACATTGAATAAATCCAAAATTAATAATGATCTGAAAAAATATTTTGATTCGGCTCATGTAGAAGGAAGTTTTGCCTTCCTGAATAACCAAATGGGTGACATCACCATATATAATATGCAACTCGACACTCAAAGAATATCACCGGCTTCTTCTTTTAAAATTCTTCTTACGCTGGTAGGTGTGCAGACAGGAAAGATCATCAACGAAAATAGTATTCCGGTAACAACAGATAGCGGCAAAACGAAAGAGATGACTTTGAATGAAATTTTCAATTCTCCCAATGTCAATTACTTTCAGTCAGTAGCCAGGCAAATAGGCAAAGACACTCTGAAACTGTGGATAGACTCGCTGGGATATGGTAATAAGCATGTCGATGGTGCTGTTGATTCCTTCTGGCTTAACAATGAATTAAAAATTTCACCCGATGAACAATTAGGCCTTGTTACAAAACTATATTTTGACCAGCTACCTTTTCAGAAATATGCACAACAGATGACACGCAATGCGATGTTACGGGAGGACAATACTTTGTATCATTTGAGTTATGCTACCGGCACAGGCAGCGATGAAAACGATAAGCCTATCGGTTGGGTGGCAGGATGGATAGAAGAAAACCGGCATGTTTACTTTTTTATAACCTTCGTAAGATCTCCTGATAAAAACACGAACATTGATATGACGGGAATAAATATTACTAAAAAAATTCTAACAGAAATGGGATTTTTCAAGGGCGAGAAGTAGAGTTAACGATTAGCTATCGATGCAATAATCAAGACAACAATTTAACAATACAACAGTAAAGCGTTTACCTAATCATTTTTAATTTAGCTGATGCTCCATTTTCAATATATAGAATATCTAATTGCTTTGGTTGCTATTCCCTTGATGATACTTCTTTATTTGAATATTGTAAAATGGAAAGTTAAAACCGCAAAAAAAATTGGTGATGCTTCTCTGGTGAAGGCCTTAACTGAACAATACTCGTCAAAAAAATTCCTGGCTAAGTTTATTCTTTTTGTTACGGCATTTGCATTTTGCGCCTTTGCAGTTGCCGGCCTTGTAATGCCCGATCGAACCCAGAAGATAAGCCGCAAAGGCACAGACCTGATGATTGCACTGGATGTAAGTAAAAGCATGCTGGCACAGGATATAAAGCCCAGCAGGCTTGAACGGGCAAAACAGGTAATTTTAAAGATCATTGATAATTCCCCCGATGATAAAGTTGGCCTTGTGATTTTTGCAGGACGCGCATACCTCCAGATGCCATTAACTGTAGATCATGAAGCAGCAAAAATGTATTTGGCTGCTGTTTCTCCAGATGATATACCTACCCAGGGCACCGTTATAAAAGATGCTCTTAAAATGAGCTTCGCCGCTTTTAATCCAAAAGAGAAAACGTTTAAATCCATCTTACTCATAAGTGATGGCGAAGACCATGATAACGAAGCAATAAAGGCTGCTAAGGAACTGGCCAAACAAGGCATCATGATAAATACAATTGGTATAGGCTCTCCCGAAGGTGCGCCTATAATAGACCCTGCGACAGGCCAGTATAAAACCGACAGTAAGGGCCAGACTGTGATCACGAAACTGAATCAAAAGGAATTGACTGACATTTCTAAGGCTGGTAACGGAACTTACCAGTTATACACCAATACGGATGCCGTTTCCCAAAATATAAAAAAGCAGTTGTCTAATATCGGAAAAGAAGCATCCGTAAGTGATACATCCTATACATTGTTCCAACAGTTTTTTCAATACTTTCTGTTGGTTGGCTTGATTCTTTTATTAATTGAATTTTTCGTTTCAGAAAAAAAGAAGCATAAAATTAAAGGAGCGATGCTTATGTCTGTTTTTATGTGCATAAGCATATCCTCTTTTCCCCAAAATGCAAAAAGTTTCATCATAAAAGGGAACAAATCTTATACAGAAAATAATTATGATGCAGCAGAAAATGAATATCGGGACGCTTTAAAAAAATCAGGAGAGAATGTTATCGCGAATTATAATTTAGGCAATGCGCTTTATAAAAAAGACCAGGCAGAAGAAGCTGTAAAA
>JBDTJI010000264.1:0-3559 GCA_039935935.1 Ginsengibacter sp.
TATGTGTTGTTCTTCCAACATAGCCATTGTAATCAAAAACGACTTTACCATTGCTGCTTCCAGACTTTGTCGTAATTAAAATTACTCCATTAGATGCCCTGGATCCATAGATAGCTGCCGAAGAAGCGTCTTTCAGAATAGAAATAGAAGCAATATCATTTGGATTTATGATATTCATATCTCCCGGAGTTCCATCGATGATAACTAAAGCATTAGCCCCCGCGTTTAGAGTCCCGGTACCCCTGATCTTTATGGTTGCCGCGTTATTTTGAGGTGCCCCATTATTTTGATTTACAAATACCCCCGCAGCCAGGCCTGATAATGCAGTAGAAACATTTAGCAACGGTCTGGATTCAATTTCTTTTGACTCAAAATTAATAGTAGATACCGATCCGGTTAAGTTCACTTTCTTTTCTACTCCATAACCTACAACCACCTGTTCCAATGAAGAAATACTCTCTTCCATAATCACATCTATTTCAGAGCGACCGCTAACCAGGAATTCTTTCGTAGTAAATCCCACGTAAGAAAATACAAGTGTTCGATTTTCATCAGGAACTGTTACAGAATACATTCCTTTTGAATCAGTCGAAGTACCAATAGTAGTTTCTTTAACAGTAATACTTACTCCTATCAATGGTTCTCCATTTGAATTAGTAACTCTTCCTTTTATTTGAACGGCGTTATTAATAATCTTCGCTCTTATTTCATTTGCATCAATAAATTCATTGCCTGCGTTGATAAATGCGGGAGAGTAAAGAGCGGAAGGAGATGCTAATGATGTATTAACTTTTGGAGCAAGTATTTTTCTTTGTACAATAATGATATTGCCTGAAATAATATAGTTAAGTTGTTGATCTTTAAAACAAAAATCAAGCACGTCTTGAATACTTCCTTGTTGTATATTGATAGATACTTTTTTTGCAGTGTTAATAACTTCGTCTGCATATAGAAACCGATAACCAGTCTGCTTTCTTATTTCTTCAAATACCTTTTGTACTGAAATATTATCTGCATTCAGAGTAATTTTTTGTGAAAAACTTTTAGCACTAACCTGAAGGCAGAAAGTAATTAATAAAACGATAGTAAGTTTCATAATTCTGATTGCTTTGGTTAAAAACCCGTTTTCGCTGAAACCGGATTTAAAAAGAGAAGATAAATACATAAATTTGTATTGTTTTTGGATTAATAATAAGCGGTCTTAGATAGATTTAGTTTATTACGATATTCAAACTTTAGCCGGTTTTCGCCGCAAACGGAATCCGGCTTTTATTTGGTTACTTTTCAGATAATTATCCATCTCTGATTAAGGAGAATGTTATAAATTGTAAAGCCATTCCTATACCAGTTGATTTAATGTGACACAATTATTTTTCTCCCATCTATTTTAAAATGTACTTCTAAAGTCAAAGCCAATTCCTTTAATACTTGCGAGACATTTTCATTCCTTGTAAGCTGGCCGGTAAAACGCATATCTGAGTTTTCTTTATACTCAATACTTACATCGTACCATCTTGAAATCTGCCGCAGGATAGTTTTTAAATCTGCGCTTTTAAATTGGAAAAAGCCATTCATCCATGCCACAGCTTCTTCTGTATCGGCATGGTCTTTTATAATAATTTTCCCATCCTTATTGATGGTTGCCTGCGCGCCTGGTTTTAAAAATTGAGATGATTGCTTCTGTGAATCCAGTGCATATACTTTTACCTTGCCCTCAAGCAGAGTGGTCTTTTCCGCCGCTTCATCATCGTAGGCATTGACATTAAAATGGGTACCTAATACTTCTATTTCTGAATTATTAGCTTTCACTTTAAAAGGCATTGCCCGATTTTTCGATACCTCAAAATAGGCTTCGCCTGTTATGTCAACTTCTCTATATTTACCGGTAAACACAACAGGAAAACGAATAGAAGATGCGGCGTTTAACCAAACTTTTGTACCATCAGTAAATGTAACCTGGTATTGTCCACCTCGTGGTGTAGTTATCTTATTATAAAAAGCTTCATCATTTTCAGTTATATGATGGTCATTTATGACGTAAACCAGCAAGCCGCTACTTAATTTCCGGACTTTAATATTTCCCTGATGGCTAATTATTCCGTTTGAAACACTATCTAAAATAATAGGTGATCCGTCAGCCAATGTAAGTATCGCCCTGTTGCTTCCAGGAGCAATGTCATTGAATGATCGTTTATCGTCAGGTGTTTTTTGTGCAACTGGTGAAGTAGATGATTTTGATGAAAACACTAAATATCCAACAGAAATAAAAATCAACAATGCTATTGCGGCAGCAACGGGTATTTGCCACTTACGATTAATTTTCCTCGCTGTTTTGTGTTGATCTTCACGAACCGTTTCAAGAAGCCGTTCCTTAATTCTTTCAAATAATCGGTCTTCTTTTTCATGATCATCCAATGTCAACTCAATCTCATCGTCATTAAATGAATGATACCACTGATTCAGATGATCTAATTCCGATGGAGTGAGCGTCCCTGCAAAGTACTTTTCTAGTAACGCCAATATATTTTCCGGATGCTGCATGTTGTATTACATAGTGTGCTCAAAGGGCTGGAGCACCTACGCAAAAGAAAAAATATTTTTTTCAGTAGTTTAAAAACTAATAAAATAATGAAAATAACGAGATAAGAAATGTTTTGGCAACTAACTTTAATTGCCTGAGCGCTTTGTTTAACTGGTTTTCAACAGTCTTAGGAGAGATGCAGAGCTTTTCTGCAATTTCTTTTACAGGCAATTGGTCTTTACGACTGTATTTGAAAACCAATTTGCATTTTTCAGGTAACCTCTCTATCTCATTTTGTACAGCTTCCAAAATGTATTTATAATGCAGTGAGGTTTCAATATTTAGTTCAATTATGGGTGAATGTTGAGAAGTTTCATTATAAAGCCTTTCTCTTTCTTTCCTTTTGATCCTGGCAAACACAGTGTATTTGGTAGCTGTAGCCAAATAGTTTTCCAAAGATTTTACATCCACTTTGTTCCTGTTTGCCCAAAGACTCGCAAATACATCATGCACGATATCTTCTGATTCCTGTACTTCCTTTAATCTATTATAGGCTATCGCAAATAACTTTTTACCAAAACGGTCATATATTTCAGTAAATGCCAACTCATCACCCAGACTAAGTAATTCTAAAAGTGTTTCGTAATTATATGATAGATAATCTCTCATTTTGCAATTGGTGAACAGTTCCAGAGAAAAATTTTCTTCCGGCATATTTCGGTACCTAAAAAGTAGTTCCACTTATTTCCGTAAAGTTAAGATCTTTTCTCAAAGTCTTTATTTGTTATTACAGCACCCTAATCCGGATGTTACGGAACCTAACTTTCAAAGACTCATTACTGGCACTTTGATGTACCTGGAGGCCTATGAATCCATTAGAATCCAGTGAATCAACGAGTGTAGCGATAGGGATATTGTTGAGCCATGTTTTAATTGTATCTGCATTGGCATAGACCTTATAATGGTTCCACTCACCATTCTTAAAGGCCTTTTGTGCCTGGGGTTTATCTTTCAGATCCACTAACCATCCCCTGCGTC
>JBDTJI010000265.1:0-13845 GCA_039935935.1 Ginsengibacter sp.
AAGGAATGCAGGTAAAGACAAAAGGCCAAATGGTGAGGTCATTTACATTGCCTCAAATTGCATGGGAACCGATGATAAATCTCACTGCCCCTGACAGGTCCGATCCTCCGGCTTCCAACAAACTACCAATGGATCCTGAAGCAGGTTATCTTTTTTATGAAGATGATGGCGGCCCGACAAGAATATGGAATAACAATCAAAATCTCGTAGCGCTGGCTCCTGTACCTGTTATCAATTCTCTGATAGAAGATTTCAAATCTAACCCGCAAAACTATACCATATCGGCGTTTACTCTTCCTTTCGGATTGAAGGCCATAAGTTATATTTCGAAGAATTTTGTAGAGCCCACCAAACCCAATATTACCAACCTCCGCCCTAAGTTTAGAAGAAATACTGATGGAACTGATCAATTTGAAGGCGGCATTCAATTAAGCCTCACTGCCGGCGATTTCGGCAAACCTGTTCCTACACCCGCTGAAAAAGACAGTCCGATGTTTCCCGGTTATATTATTCAGCAAAATAATCTGCTGGATATGGTGGGTAATAAATCAGGTGCCAGCAATCTTGGCCACCGGGTAACAGAGATATTCAACAATGAATTTTTAATTGGCGTGCTAAGCACATCAAACCAACTAAAAGATTCAAGAGGAGTTCCCGTTTCGCGTATGGATATTACGGGTTATGGTGCTAATATTTTCAGTAATTGGTTAAGCCCTACTGCGGCTATGGCACAGACAAGCCAGGCCAGGTTTGACGTAATGATGGGAAGAACCGCCCACGAGGTTATCCAGGTGAAAAGCATATTATATCCCTGGGGAATAAGAGTAGTAAGAACTATTACTGTATTTCGTTCCGGTTCAGGATATATTTATCGTACTGACAGCGGATGGAAAGCAGAAAGCGATGGCAAGTTTGATTTTTCTTACAGGTATTTAAAGCTGGGTAAGGACCCTTTTGATCCTAACCTTACTGCCGCAGATTTTAAGGTAGAAACTGAGCCGTTTGAATATCATCCGGGCATTATAAAAGGTTTATTCAATGTGCGGAATATCAAAGATGCCCCCGACGTAAAAGAATACACTTCCTTCAATGAGATAAAGAAAGATGATATTGTGGTTAATGGTATCAAAGGCCAGGAAATAAAAGCTCCAAAAGATAGTAATGAACCTGTCAAATGTGGTGGAGTTTATTTTGATGCTGATATAGAAATTGAAAATGTAGTACAGGGACATACGAATAAAAGGGTTGTATCAAAAAAAATACTTGGCTATGTACAGGTTGCACCTGCAGGAAAGCCATTATCAGCAGACCAATTGAATCAATTATTAGCGTCGCAGAATAATAGCATTGGGGGAGACATTGACTGCATAATTAATATTAACAACAGTGATCAGCAGATGCGCCTGACTCGCTTCGACGTAAATAATTCAACAAATAAAAATGGCAAACCTGTTTTTGTAGTAGCATCTAGAGGCACAGTATCTCTGCCCAAAGCAGGCAGTTGGTCAGTAGTTCAGCACAATTCAGGGTCTGGCGAGATTACACCATTACCGGAAGGTATTACTGTTCCTCTTATCCGTACGGGTAAATGGCTAAAAGACAAAGTGGTTGATCCCACAGTTGTTGCTGCACAACTTTTGCGCATTGCACACCCGCTTGAAATTTTACGTGATGCTTCAGATCAAACTATCAACTTTGGTTTCTTACAAACCACTGCTACACAAAAGGCATTGTTCCTTACACCGTCTTACGGAAATACTATAAAACAGCTTCTAAGCAAAACCCCACCCATCTTTGCAGATGCCTACAGGTTAATGGAGGGCAATAGCATCTTCCCCAACATTGGTAACGCCATAGATAATTTTGGGAAAGCTATGCCTATGTTAAATGGAAAAGACAATGCAGGCAATGTTGTAAAAGCATTCGTAACTAACGCACTCACAGACGGAGGAACAAAGGTGTTGGAATTAATGGAAATACAGACAAAAAAAGCAGGTGAAGCCATTGTGGACCAGGGAATGAAATTATTGCAGAAAGGCGCTAACGGATTATTGGATAAGGCATTAAAATTTGATATTCCTGCTTTTGAAGTACCTCTGGTTGACACCGAAGCCTTACGCATATATATAGAATACAAAACCCAAAAAACACCGAAGAATGCTACCGATCCACCTAAAGATCTGGTAGATGGTAAACTGAATTTTGATGTGGATTCGTTTTCAGAAGAACTGGGTGAGCAATGGAAAAGTAGGGTGAATAACCTGGCAATGGTTGTTGACCTGGGAGATATGAAAAGATTGATGACCATCAAAGGGAATTTTGATGCCAATAAGAGTAAAGAAACGGGTTATGAAGGAGGAGATAATTCAGGCAAGAACGGTTTACCGGTTCCTGAAATAGAATTCAGTGAAGCACTTCAACCGGTTATAGACATTTTGGAAGTACTTGCCCAATTGAGCCAGGGGAATTATGGAGAAGCAATGAAGAAAGGATTGAAGATCGCTATGAGCAATAGTGGAGAAATCTGGGAATATAAATTTGAAGCTTCCAAAGATATTCCACTGGTGCGTTTTCCACCAACTGATGAATTATACAACAGTGCACAAACACCACTCAAACTGGAAGCCTCCCTTGGCCTTGGTGTTTACTTCAATGCTGCATTAAAAGTAACTACAGATCCTAAACAATTATTACCCACAGCAGGTGCATTCCTTAAATTCCATGGTGGACTGAGTGTAATGTGTGTGTCGGTGGGAGTAGGTTCCATTTATGCGGTAGGAACAGTAGATGTGAAGATCGCCTGCGATACTAAAGTTGGTCCCAGTCTTTCACTCGCTTTTGGATTCGGGGTATCAATTGTTGTAAGCCTGCCGGTGGTAGGCCACGCAAGTGTTACCTACATGATGGGCATTACCATGTATGCCGATAAAGACAAAGTGATTATCACAGCTTTGATGTTGTTCAAGGGAAATGCAGAATTATTAGGCGGCCTCGTATGTGTTACCATCACTATTGAAGCGAAAGGAATTATTGAAAGATCGGGAGGTGAAACGCAGGCTTCAGCCCAGGTAACTTTTGCCTTAGACATCAGCATCTTCCTCATCATTGATATCAGTTTTTCTAAAACATGGGGTGAAGACAGGCAGATTGCCTGATTACATCAAACTACCTTTCTTAACTAATTTCAAATACTACAAAATGGAAAGTAAAAGAAGATATACGACAATGGTTTTTCCGCAAGGATTTGATGGACAAAAACTGTCCCTTAACATTGTATTGATTCCGCGCAACCAGGATCCCTTTAATGAGAACACGGGTCTGGCGGCACCTGATAATAAAGCAACAGCCTTTGCCGATTTAAAACCACAATTCGAGATCAGTCTGATGAAAGGGCTTGATGAATGGCCCATCAGCAACTCCACCACCCCTGCAAATGCTCCGCAGAAAATAGCAATTAATGTGAATGAAGCTGTAAATAAGAAAGCTCTTTTGCAGGGGATTGCTGCCGATTTTGGTGCAAAAATTAATGTTGACAATACAACAGATAAGGCGGAGAGCGGAGAAATAACGGTCAATAAATATTTACCCGAGACCTATCGCGATTCTTTCAACTTTACCACACCAAGACATAAAAATGCAAAGACCGATGACAGCTATCATTGTGCTATCAGGAAAGATGTAAAAAAAGTGGCAGGCTGGGCTAATGATGATAGACTTAGCTGGGGGCAGGTATTTGCACATATTCTACGGCAGCCGATGCTGGCCAAAGCATGTGGCATGATCTATAGTGTGGATATTTCTGTAGCAGACCATCCTGATTGGTTCAAAAAAGGCTGCTACTTATTTGTGGATCTGGTTAATGCAGATTATGGGCCTATTCAACAGAGACTTTTTGAAGATAGCGATGGCCCTTTTGTAAAAAGGTATGCAGCAAGAATTCCGAAGCTTGAAGTAAATAAAAAGCGACCGGTATTTGCTCCTTTGCTGGTTCCGGTGCTTTACCGGAAATCAGGAGATGTGGTAGACCCTGAACCTCCTAAAGCTCCATGGGATCAGATATTTGCCGAGATCAACGAATACAACGATGGATTTGCCAAGATTGTTCACGCAGCACAACCCGTAAGCAGTAATCTCCTAAGCGAACATCAGGATGGTGCTCATCCTGTAAATGATGCAGGCATCCGTCTTGCGTGGGATGATGAACAAATTCTTATATGGTACATCCGGCAACTTATTCATAACCCGGAGGAACCAGGTAAAAGAATAGACGTTCCATTAGGGGTATTCGGTTATAAAATTGATGTAAAAAAAGACGGAGAGGCAGAATGGAATAGTTTGAATCTTGTCAAAAGTAAAAAACAATATAGTATAGGCGGAGCAAGCGTCGGCAACGAAGCTAACGATATATTAGAGCTACCTTACCAGGTATTTCCAACCCAACCCGACAATGATAAAACAGGTCCCTATTGGTTGCCCATGTATTTTACAAGCTGGATAGGAAGAAGCCTCGTGCTGAAAGACACAGACGCTGTGAAAATATATCGTAACAATGAAGAATTGGATCGGTTAAAAAACCCCAAAAATGTAACTGCTGATAATCAATTTGACGAGGTAGCTGCTAAAGCAAATCTTTTATACGGTAACACTTACGAATTCAGAGTACGCCTGATGGATATCAGCGGAGGTGGCCCTGCTATGAATGAAAACTTGTTCAACAATGCTGCCTGCCCTTCTGCGAAACGCCTGTTCAAAAGATACATTGCGCCCGGACTTTGTGTGATGGAAAAACCTGACGCATTAAATCAAGCTAAGATTTCTCATTTTAATGAAACCATTGTAGATGGCAAAAGTGTATTTGGTGAAAACCCTGTATTGAAAATTAATCGCCCTGTATTGACTTATCCGGCTGTGGTGTTCACCGGTAAATACCAGGCGAAAGGTTTGGATCCGATTGATCTGCTAATACAATCTTCACAGACTCCACAGTCCCCACCCGAAAAAAAATATAGTATCACGCCTGCCTTATCTGATCCTGATGTAACCGCAGTAGAAATAAAAGTCGAAGTAGAAACATTACGCTTAGACAACCTGCAAAGTGATAGTGGTAAAGAAAATTATATTACTCTTTATCGTACAACCCGCGCCTTTCCGGGAGATTTTAAGGGTCAATTAACGGTTCCCGTAAAATTCAGAGATGTGAAAGCACTGAATCTTGGTAATGAAGCGGACCCATTTAATGACGCGGCTCTGACCAACGTAGCAATTGATGCAATGACTGAAATTCCATTGCCAACAGCGAGAAATATAAGGATAACCGTAAGAGCTGTTTGTGCCGACCAGGTCAATTATTTTGGATTTACTAATGATAGCAATCACGATCTTGATTCGCGTTACGGAACTACCACGCAACTTCTTTTTTATAAAGAATCTAAAATAGAAGACGATCTATTATTACCCAGGCAAAATGTTGCACCTGTAAAAGGAATTTATCTCCAACCAGACCCTGTTCACATTATTGAACAAAAAAACAGCAAGGTTCATTTTCATATTGAAAGCAATAATACTTTACCAGACATCATTCAAAGACTGGCACAGCAATTAGGCGTAGTTTCAAAAGGATTAACCTTGGTAAGTAAAAAGGGAGAGCGGGTTGTATTTGGCTGTAGTAACAGAATACAGCATCACCTCGCTCCGGATCAGAGCAGTATCACCTTCGGAACCAAGGGCGACCTGTGTAACCATTGGATCGGAGCTATCGTATATCGCATCAACCGGGATTGGAGTTGGGACGCATTACAAAATGTAAGCTTTTCTATTTCCCGCAATAAAAAATTTAAGCATGACAGTGCTGCGGAAATGGAAACTATAAAAGTGGGTGATATCGAAATGAAACATTATGCTTCTTTTGAATCGTTGATAGCTGATGATTTTGGAATAGTAAACCGCGATTATACGACCCTGATATTTATAGACGCCATTGAACCAAAATCGAGTCTGAAAAAAGCGGACGGGCAATTACGCTTCCCCGACGAATTGGAGGTTGACTATAACATTACGCCTAATTTTAAGCCAGGCCATGGAAGTAAGACTGTTATAAATATCGAGAAAATATCATTACCTACAACCATTATCCCGGCGCAGGTACCGAAGATTGTAAGTGTCGGTATCGCATTTTCACCCTACCGGAAAAATGAAAAGTATAGCGCCACAGAACCACGGCACCGGTATTTGTGGATAGAGTTAGATGAGCCGGTACAGGACCCACATGATACATTATTTTGCAGGCTCCTTAGATATGCACCTGATCAATTACTTGCTAATAACCGCATTTTCCCTGATGAAACCTTAACTGATCCTCCTTTGCCGGTTGATCCTGAATATACAAGAAGCATCACCCCCAACCAGACAGATGATATGGCGGGACTGAGCGCTATGCAGGCAATGGAAAAAGCAAGTGGCAACGATAACATTCATTACCTGCTGCCACTTCCACCCGGATTACATGCTGAAAGCCCTGAGTTATTTGGGTTCTTCACTTACGAATTCAGGATTGGGCATGGACATTGGAGCAATCTTCCGGCAGGAAAAGATAACTTATGGAGCACCGCCAATGGAAGGTTTGGAAGGCCGCTGAGAGTTACCGGAATGCAGCATCCTGCTCCTACTCTGCTATGTACAGTAGATCGGGATAAGGATAACATTTATGTTAGCGCTCCTTATGCAAAAGCAGTATTTAATGGTAAAAATATCACCGCAGATCCTCCACGAACTCAAATGCACTGCGTGTTATTTGCCCAGGTAGAACAGGCCGATGGATTACAGTATAGAAATATTCTGTTGAAAGAAAAATTAATGGTATTATCAAATCCATTATTAGAAGAAGAACCGGGAAGAAATCCCTACGGTGTTTTAAATGCATCTCAGGATTCAATATACCGGCCTTTGGAACAGGATAATGAACAAGCGATTGCAGGAAATATCGTTTCAAAACTTACTCTATTTGACCAGGTAAAAGATCTGAAACTCGATAAAGCTACCGACTCAAAAATAAGAACGCTTCTTCAGCAACGCTCACTTGGAGTGATGGCAAATCCGGATATTGAAACGTCCCGTTCACTGATAGCAGCTTATTCAGAATGGAAAAAGAAAGTGGAAATTATACCACCTGTAATTCAAAAAGCAACTTTTACCGATGCTACTTTAATCAATGGTGCTAAAATTGCCATTTATAAAGACAAAATTAAAACCGCGACTTGTGTGTGGCCGAACAAAGAAATAAGCAGTTTGCTGGCAAGCTATGGCTTGCCTGAAGATTCGCCTGTAAGTGTGATAGCTGTGGAAGTATTCGGAAATATCTCCAGCATCTTTGATTATCTCGCTTTGTCGGAAAAAGAAATGAGTCAACTCGGACTCGGGCGTTTCGCAGACCAAATTAAAGAAAGAAAAAGCCGGAATGAGCAAGCATTAAGCGATCAACTCGGCAACTATAGAATATTGAGAACATCGCCCTTGACAGAGATTCCTTTTGTATGTTGTACTACGTGTTATTGAGTAGGTATCAGAAAAGTTTGGTGAGTGGTGAATTAGCAATTGTCATCACATCACTCATCAATATTATTGCTGGGATAAATAAGAACACAAAAATTTTCTCTTATAAGCGATATCTGAAGAAAAATAAAAATATAGAATAGTGCTGTAGGTACGCAACTATAAAGAGTAGCCACTATGTGGCGAAAAACAATTAAAAAATATTCTTCTACAAACAGGTAGTACTTACGGCACATGACAGCCACAGATAATAACGGATGAAATGACTCCAAACAAAATTGGAATGTGCTGTCTTATGTAACTTGTGCTATCACACCCATTAAAACATTATTTCCAATTCATTCATCACGACCCGTTTCGTTCTATAAAATTATTTAGCTCATTGACCTCAGTCCTGATACCGGCCGCTAATTACTTACCTTACGGGCAGCGTTCGTGAGTATTGTATTTCTCACAAAACCTGACATGGATTCGAATGAGATATTTTGTCGGTGAAGATGTCGGAGTTAGTTTTTCTTTCAGCTCCGTAGGAGCGCCATATTAAGCCTGTTCCCGTGCAAGGATAGTATAAGGAAAACAAATTGATTTAATACAAATTTTGATGCTTTTGATTTTTATTACATGCCGCTCCTACGGAGCTTTTTGCACTATAATACTATTTGCATTCCTACTGACATGACGCTCCCACGGAGCTTTCTGTACCAACTAAAATTTTCTTTTAGAACATCGTTATGAATATCATTATCAAAATATGTTATCTGCTCATCAAAATAATCATTAGCCTAGTTACCACCTCTATTACAAAAAAATTTAAATAGTGAGTCCACTTAGGACGTCAAATAAAATGAAAAATTGAAGTAATTCACTATTCTTTTATTTTACAAATTTATAATTATAAGTGCCTTATACATGACATTAATAATTTATTTGCAAACTTCTGGCGAAATAATTACTTTTCACAGTAGGCTCAATAGTATAATTTTGTAAAAAAGCAGTCATGGCATTTATAAAAGTTACGGAACAAACTTCTAATTACCACCATCTTGAAAAAATGTCCATTGGTGAGATTCTTACCAATATTAATAAAGAAGATTCACTGGTAGCGGCTGCGGTTCAAAAAGCGTTGCCACAGGTAGAAAAATTAGTAAAAGCCTTATCAGAAAAAATGATCGCTGGTGGACGTTTGTTTTATATCGGCGCTGGTACGAGCGGCAGGTTAGGTATTCTTGATGCCAGTGAATGTGTCCCTACTTTCGGAATTCCGAAAGAATTGGTTACCGGACTAATAGCTGGAGGAAAAGAAGCCGTAATCAACTCCATTGAAAATGCAGAAGATAATACTACCCAGGGATGGAAAGATCTTAAAAGTCATCATGTTTCTGAAGGAGATGTGGTGATTGGAATTGCATCCAGCGGTACTACGCCCTATGTGATCAACGCCCTCAAAAAATGTCAGGAAAATAATATTCTTACTGGCAGCATCGCGTGTAATCCCGACTCTCCTTTAAGTGCCGTTGCTGATTTTCCGATAGAGGTAATTGTGGGGCCGGAATTTGTAACCGGAAGCACGAGGATGAAAAGCGGAACCGCACAGAAGATGATACTTAATATGATCTCTACAACTGCTATGATTCAACTGGGCAGAGTAGAAGATAATAAGATGGTAAACATGCAGCTTACGAACCAAAAGATCGTGGGCAGGGGCACACACATGATCATGGAAAAAACAGGTATCACTGATGAAGCAGAAGCACAAGCCTTACTTCTCAAATATGATAGTGTAAAAAAAGCCATAGAACATTATAAGTGAGTGGTGAGTAGTGAGTGGTCAGTGATGAATGTGTGAGTGGTGAGTGGTCAGTAGTGAGTGGGTGATGTCTGTTTCCATTTCAAATTCTAATTTTCAAATTTCAATTCTTAATTCTCAATACCTAATTCCGTCCCTATCCCCTGCGCCTAAAAAAAGCTTCAGGCTTACCAAGCGCTTTCTATCTATATCGTGTTAGGGTTTACGGGTCATATTATCAGACCTGTTTATAGCTCAATTATTTCCTGGATAAATCGATCACTCTCTTATCGCATTTGATGGAACAAATGATCCTTCTTTTTTCTAAAATCATTTGCTTTGCAATTAAAAATATTGTCAGGATCATTACTTTTATTTTCCTGTAACCTATCTATGCTTTGCAAGGTCATAATTGCGAATCCCGAATTTGAAAAAACTCACTGATTTATTATAAAAATGCAAGGCATTTTTACTTTGTGCTCTTGGTGACTTTGTGGGATTTTTTCTTCGCGCTAAGACACAAAAAACACAAACCTGCCTGGACGGCAGTCAAAGTATTATTTCTGCAAAATACTTTAATGGAATAGTAATTTTAATTGCTTGCATGACAAAAACTCCTTACGTTGCATTTTTCCTCAGACACGCTTTTAAAAATTCACTAATTTGTTCGTTGCGAGCTATATTTAAAATTAGGCTTCTAAAAATAGTATAACCCAATATCCGGGATTTCAAAAATTTATTTCCCGCTAATTTTTTTACCTTCGCCACCTTCAAAAAAAGACTGAAGTGTACCGTACATGTTAACCTATTCCGCATCTGTTTCAGGTAAATTATCTATACCTGAAAAACAAGTTATTGCCGTATTGGATTTATTAGCCGAAGGCTCAACTATCCCCTTTATCGCCCGCTATAGAAAAGATAAGACCGGCGCATTGGACGAAGTGCAAATTCAGCAGATACAACAGGAAGCTAAGTTCCAGCAAGAGTTTGCTGAAAGAAAAATTTTTATTGAAAAAACTATAACTGACCAGGGAAAGATGACAGACGTGTTGCAGGAAAAACTACACGCAGCCACCACGCTTAACGAGATTGAAGACATTTATCTTCCGTATAAACCCAAACGAAAAACAAAAGCACTGGTTGCAAAGGAAAATGGCCTGGAGCCTTTAGCGTTACAGTTATTAGACAAAGACTCGCATCCTGCCCCGGCAGATTTTATGAATGAAAAAGTACCGGATGAAGAAGCAGCACTGCAGGGAGCTCGTCATATCATTGCAGAAATGGTAAGTGAAGATGCCGGAATACGTGCAATCACCAGAAAATTATTTGAACAAACCGCCACTGTCCAAAGTAAGATCTTGACCGGAAAAGAAGAAGAAGGAGTTAAATACAAAGACTATTTTGAATTCTCGGAACCGGTTTCTAAGATCCCCTCTCATCGCATTTTAGCCATCATGCGCGGATTTACGGAAGGCTTTTTACGAATGACGATTGCACCGGAGGAGGAAACCGCTCTTTTTAAAATAGAAGACCAATTTATCAAGTTTCAAAACGAATCCACTGACCATTTAAAGAAAGCCATTAAAGACGCTTACCGCCGGTTATTACAACCCGCCATGGAAAGCGAATTCAGGATGGCTTTAAAGACTAAGGCAGATGAAGAGGCCATTAGTGTGTTTGCTGAAAACCTACGCCAGTTATTACTTTCATCACCATTAGGCAGTAAAAGAATATTGGCTATTGATCCCGGCTATCGCACGGGTTGTAAGGTAGTGATACTGGATGAAAAAGGAGAATTGCAAAAGACCGATTTAATTTATGTACATGAAAAGAATTTTAGATTAATAGAAGCTGAACAAAAAATAAAGGCTCATGTAGCAACTTATCAGATTGAAGCATTTGCTATTGGAGATGGTACTGCCGGGCGCGAAACCGAGCAATTCATAAAAGGATTAAACACAGGCCTGCCCGTGTTTTTAGTGAATGAAGATGGCGCTTCTATCTATTCCGCTTCTGAAATCGCGCGGGAAGAATTTCCTGACCAGGATATAACGGTGAGGGGTTCGGTGAGCATCGGACGAAGGCTCATGGATCCTTTGGCTGAACTCGTTAAAATAGATCCGAAAAGTATTGGCGTAGGGCAATACCAGCATGACGTGAACCAGGTAAGATTAAAGGAAAAACTGGATCAAACCGTAGTTAGTTGTGTCAATACAGTAGGTGTGAACTTAAACACAGCCGGCAAATATTTGCTGAGTTATGTAAGCGGTATCGGACCTTCCATTGCCGAAAACATTGTGAACTATCGTAAAGAAAACGGACGCTTTACTGATCGCAAACAATTAAAACAAGTTCCGAGATTGGGTGAAAAGGCATACGAACAATGCGCCGGCTTTTTAAGAATAAAAAATGGGAACAATCCTTTAGATGAAAGTGGTGTGCACCCCGAATCCTATAAGGTAGTTGAGCAAATGGCAAAAGATGCAGGTATTACTATAAAAGAAATAATAGGTAATGAAAATATAGTAAATAAAATATCCTCACAGTCATACGTAAACGAAAATATCGGGTTGCATACCGTACAGGATATATTAAGAGAATTAAAAAAGCCCGGGCTTGATCCACGTAGTGAAGCCCAGGCATTTGAGTTTGCCAATATTTATTCTATTGATGATGTAAAAGCCGGGATGATTGTGCCGGGTCAAGTTACCAATCTTACCCGCTTTGGTGCATTTGTAGATATTGGTGTAAAGCAGGATGGACTGGTTCATGTTTCAGAAATTGCTCATAAATATATTAGTGATCCGGGCGAAGTCTTAAAGCTAAATGACAAAGTGATAGTTAAGGTGGTAGAAGTAGATGTACATCGTAAACGTATTGCCTTATCTATCAAGCAAACACAAGATGCACCGCGCAACGAAAGAAAGCCACAAACTCATGTTCGTGCAGTGACTCCTCCACAAAAAAGGCAACAATCATCTTCCAATGAGAATGTAAGTATGGAAGATGCAATGAATTTGCTGAAGAAGAAATTTGGAAAATAGAAGTTGAGAAGTGAGTGGTGAATAGTGAGTAGTGAGTGTAACAGAGACTGATGTTTTTGCAGAGTCCGTTCATATTCTTACTGAATGAATATTCGCCTTATAATCTGATTACTATTGAATTTATTAATGCTTGCTAACACCTGGCATCTCTTTTTCTATTCATTTCAAGGTAGGTAATCACAAATTTCCGTAGTTTAGTTCTCTCAATTAATAAATAAACCTATGCTCAACAGAAGAAAATTCCTACAGCTTTCTACTTTAGCAACGCCTTTACTCTCTATGAAAAATCAACCAACCAACAAGCCGGCGGTTACGAAACCAATCGTAGTATCTACCTGGGATAGTGGTATGCCTGTAAATGCAGAAGTCTGGAAAATATTGTCTAAAAAAGGCCGTGCCCTGGATGCGGTAGAATCCGGTGCCAGGTGGATAGAAGATACCATCAACTGTTGCGTGGGCCTTGGCGGTTATCCTGACAGGGACGGCATAGTTACCCTCGATTCCTGTATCATGGATGAAAAAGCAAATATTGGCGCGGTAGCCGCAATAGAGCAAATTAAACACCCTGTTTCCGTAGCAAGAAAAATAATGGAAACTACACCGCATGTGTTGCTTGCAGGTGACGGCGCTCAACAATTTGCATTGGAAAATGGATTCAAAAAAGACCCAAAAGAACTTTCATCGGAGGCCAAAGAGGCTTATAAAAAATGGCTGAAAAAAAGCAAATATCAACCGGAAATAAATATAGAGCTTAAGCAAAACAGTAGTGCCTTTGCACCATTATTTTTCGATGACGGAACTCCCAATCATGACACGATGGGCCTGGTAGCTTTAGACTCGGCAGGCAACATGAGCGGCGCGGTTACCACAAGTGGAATGGCTTTTAAAATTCATGGCCGTGTAGGTGACTCCTGTATCATCGGGGCCGGACTTTTTGTAGATAACGAAGCCGGGGCAGCCACTTCAAGTGGTGTAGGTGAAGAGGTCATTCGAATTTGCGGTACCCATCTCGTAGTAGAATTTATGAGGCAGGGCAACACACCTGAAGAGGCTTGTCGTAAAGCCGTTGAGCGGATCGTAAATCGCGATCCTGCGAAAGCAAAAACACTCCAGGTAGGTTTCCTGGCACTCAACAAAAATGGAGAATACGGCGCTTACTCCATCCTCAAAGGATTTGTGTTTTCCGTAAAAAGTGATAAAGAAGAAAAGATCGTTGCCTCAAAATATTTCTTTGAATAGAAACGGTGGAAGAGAATAGGCAAAGAGCAAAGAGCAATAGGCAATGTGCAAAAAGCAATACGCAAAGAGGTCGGCACCGAAGATCAGACTGCAGTAAAGAGATATAAGTAATAATCAAAATAAACAAACTTTCTAAAGGTTTCCTTTTATAAAAAATATAGAATAAATCGTTTAAGTTGTGAAAGACTCTTTGAAAGCTGCCAAGACCAGTGCGGGAAGCCCATCCCT
>JBDTJI010000266.1:0-3242 GCA_039935935.1 Ginsengibacter sp.
ATAGCCCATGACTGGTGAGTTATCTCTTTCCATTCGCCTGTAGTAGTTATGTTGGAAAGATGTACACTTGTTGGATGAGGAAATAAATAAGCAACACTATCCTGTAATACCCACAAAACGTTATTCAGAAAGTGATGGTCTTTTTTAAGGGTCTGCAACCCATCTTTTGTTTCTAAAACTACCTTACTTTTCAGCAAACTCTGGTTTAAGGTTGTGACAACCGGGTAGGCTGCTTCAGAATGGATGTCAGCGCCGAGGCAAACATATTCTTTATCAAAGAAAAACCATGCTTTACGTGCAGTAAGCGGGTCATGAACACTCCTAAAGTCGAAAGCAGCCGCGCCAAACTCACCATTGGTAACTCCGCCTACAAAATCGGTAAGTCCTTTTTTTGCAATTTCTTTTGGCGAAGGTAAAGACGGCCTTTGTACTATCGTAGCACCCGGTATTTTTTGCCAGTCCCACACCGGAAATATATTGTCATATTCCCTGCCCGTGCGGCTAATGAAATTAGAACCATCAGCAAGGTGATGCATTTTTAGACTTTCTTCATTATAAGGTTCTTCCACATTATTTTGCCGGGAAGAATACATTCTAGCGGATGCAAAGTAATTTTTTCGCTGATGAGCGAAATAAGAAGAATACCAAAAATATTTATCCCATACCAGGTTAGGAGAATGTTCACCTTTTCTTATTTGTACGATATTTTGCAATTCTTTTTTCCGGTAATCAGAAGCTATTATCAGGTTCTGCGGTATTTCAGTGCCTGACGCATGAAGAGCACCTTTGCGGCTAAGGTCACGATTTTCTGCACCCGGATCAGGATAAATGGCAAATGCAGTTGCTTTGCAAATACCATCGAGATAGTAATCAATTAACAATTTTAAAACACTGTCAGGCAAAGTAAATTGTGTTCCGGACAATTTAACCGCCCAATAGGCGCACGAACTTACGTAGCTCGTACCATAAGTATGAATGGAAGTCACGTTGTCAAGACGGTGATGAAATCCCATATCGGGATTGATGCCTCTCCGATCTGTTATTACCACCTGGGCCGCCATTACATCTATGGCATGCTGCAACATCGCTTCATCTCTCTTAAAAAGCGCTTGCTTACATACCATGCCTGCGATGGGTACAAAGTCGCCGCCGGGCCTGGGTCCTACCCCCTCGGTAAGGCTGGCCCTGCTTGCGATGCGCGCTCCTTCTGTTCGCTGTTTCCCGGTCAGATCAGTATCTAAGATCAGTAAAGTATTGATCATCCAGTTGGGCGTACCCATTTCATTCCACCACCAGTTTTCACAAATAAAATCGTGGACAATCCAAAAATCCAACGCTACAGAAACTGTTTTCTTTACGTTTGCATTTTTATAATATGGGCTACCCGGCTTTTTGTAAGCTCTCGCCAGGTCAAGCATATTTTCCAAATGAATGCTATGTTGAAAACCCGTTTTGGTGGTGTCCTTGTAATTAATGCCAGGCCAGCTCCCATCGGGTTGAATGGTTTCAATCAATTGTTTTATTTTACCGGTATTAACGTCTGGTTGCAGGAGATCTTTTATAATGCGCTTTCTCACGGTTTCAAGATCGGCATTAGTTAGTTTTCGGCGTGGAATGTTTTGAATCTCAGTTAAGTTACTATTTACAGCTTTTGCAGGTTTTATATATGCTGATAAATAGAAGAAAGAAATACCAATAAAAAAGATAAAAGATAATCGGATAGAAGTATATATTTTCATGTCAAGTCATTTTGATTAAAAATAGAGTTAGAATTTATTAATTGAAAATAATTTTTCATCGACAGGCTCAGAGTGACACCATTCGACGGGGTTCTTGATGACCATAGCATTCAAATTTGAAAATTGGAGGTAGAAGACAGTGAATTGCACAGTAAATTTATACACCTCGGGGACACTATTTTGTAGGGGCTAAAACCCAACTTGGAAAACGTCGACCCTTTTTTCGGAGAGATATTTTAATTCACATAGCTACATTTTTCAACACCATGTGCAAATCATTCATCTATTAATTGATTTGAATCTTCTAAGTTTGTAGAATAACAAAAAACCGCCAACTTTTGGTTGACGGCATAAAGTAATTCGGGGCATGTTCCTGGTGGACCTTCGGCGGCTTACCATCCTTGAAGGCCAGTCCGATTCTGGTATGCTCCATCTTTTAGAAGTAAAAAACAAGGACTCACGATCCTTAGATTTTAGCCCCCTAATTTGGCATGTGGGGGTTTTTTATTTTATCATTTTTTTAGATTGAAAATATATTACAATTTTGTAGTACAAATATAAAGGCTAATTGTTCATGCAAACAAATATTTTGTTTCCAAATGTGAATTTGATGTGTATATGCATGTAAATATAAAGCTAAGCGTTCGTCCGTTTCGACAACCTTTGACAGCCTCAAAGTGACAACAGATTATTGTTCAATCTATTTCTATTGCTGAATTCATCACAGTCAATATTTTAAATGAGATGCCTTTTTCTGTTTTAGAAAAAGTTAATTGCCTTTTGCTCCCATTTATTTTCATTGTTAAACTCTTAACCCGCGAGCCGGCAATTGTTATTGTTGTCGGTTGATTACAAGATACTATTAAACTTATATCGTTGACAATCACATTCGCTATCCCATCGGATCTATCCGACTCAATAGAATACTGCTGCCACGATATTTGCCGTCCTGCACGCGAGAGAGAGCGAAGAACATCCGTAACAGCAGTTTATAAAGGGCAGGCACCTTCTGTTTTTGTTTCTGTTTTAGTTCCATATAGGGGAACAAAAGCACCGGACTGCCGTATCTTAACGGACACATCATCATTAATCGCCGGACAAAATTCAGTTGAAATAGCATTAGAGATTGAGAACAAAGAGTATATTCTTTTACGAAAAATTTAAAATATCCCTGCACAGTGGAAGTAAGCCGTGTGCGTATTGTGATTATTATATTGTTGAGTCTATTAACCGTTCTTGTATCTGTAAACTTGAGTTCAACTGAAAATTGTTTAACCCACAAACAACTGAATTGAATCCAAAGGCAGTTGATTGAAAAGGTTGAGTACAAACAATTCTTGTTTGAAGCCAACAAGGATGATACGGAACGCTCTTTTAATAATTAAACCTTATCAGGAACTACATATGGAGGACGATAGATGCGTGTTAACATTGCATTTGCTTCTGAATCATTTACGAATCTTTCATTATCAATATCCCCACCCATAAAATTTAGTTTTCTTT
>JBDTJI010000267.1:0-5401 GCA_039935935.1 Ginsengibacter sp.
AATGTTTCCAAACCATTCCGTGTTATTGATATAATTGAGATTATATAAATTAAATGAAAGTTGCTGACTATCGACAGGATTAATGATCGTTTTATTTTTGAAAACAGGATAATCTATTTGAGCCTGCGCATTCACGGAAATGATCAACAATATGGCTAAAGATAATTTTATTGAATTTTTTTTCATAGCAGAAAAATTCGATGAACGTATTGCAATGTTACATCATAGAGTGCAGAATATTCATAAAATGAGAGGTAAACCATCACCTACCGAACATCTTGTCCAATTCGTTCTTTTTAAATTCAAGAAACACAGGCTTACCATTAGGAGTAGTATTATTGATTTGACACTTGAATAAATCATCAACCAGCGCTTGCAGTTCTTTTTCAGATAAATAAATGCCGCCTTTTATTGCACGTTGCCATGCCAAAGACCGCAATAATTTCTCCCTTTTGCTAAACCTGGCTTCCATATTAAAATGCTTATACTGTTCCAATAGTTTTTCGAGTGAATCCTTCTCATTGCCATCCGCAACATCGGCAGGTGAGCCTTGTATGATAAATGTGTTGTTGCCGAAATGTTCTACTTCGTAGCCCAGTATCTTAAGGTCGGGCAAAAGCTCAGATAAAAGAACAGAATCCGTTGGTGTAAGTTCAATGGCTTCGGGAAATAGGCTTCTTTGAATAGAAATAGGTTTACCTTGCATCGCATCAGTGAATCTCTCGTACAAAATGCGTTCATGGGCATTTTGCTGATTAATTACAATAAATCCATTTTCATTCTGAGCGATAATAAAACTTTTATGTATCTGAATGTATTCGTCTGAGGTCGGGTTTTTAGAAACTACAGACGACTCTCTGTTTTGAAGAGCGGAAGGGTAAAGGTTTTCTTTAACTTGTTCTATATATTCTGACTTACCGGCAGGGGAATCATTAGTATTTTGTTTTAATAAGTTATCCTTCCAACTACCCAGGTCACTTTTGCTTTCAATAAAATGCGCCTGATTTTTTTGGGTAAAAGTTTGATACAATGAGGTCCCTGTAGCCGAAGCCTGCTGCTCAGAAGTAAATGGTTTTCTTACCGCTTCAGTTTGCTGAATAGCTGCATCAAGGTCAAAGTCGAGAGTGGGTGTTACGCTATATTGCGCCAGTGCATGTTTTACAGCAGATTGTACAAAAGCATAAATCAATTTCTCATCCTCAAATTTTATTTCCTGCTTGGTGGGGTGCACATTAATGTCAAGGCGGGAAGGATCAATATCAATGAACAGTGTGTACATCGGAAAGCTATCCTTAGCAATCATTTCGCTAAAGGCATTCACCACTGCATGGTTGAGATAGGGACTTTTGATAAAGCGATTATTGACAAAAAAGTATTGATCACCACGGGTCTTTTTTGCTATTTCGGGCTTTCCCACAAAGCCGTAGATATTCATGTAATCTGTGTCTTCTTTCACACTTACTAATTTCGCTGTGTAGTTATTACCCAGTATTTGGACGATCCTTTGTTTTAACGAGCTCTTTTCCAGGTGAAATACTTTTTGTCCGTTTGATGTAAGTGAAAAAAATATAGATGGAAACGACATTGCTACCCGAATAAACTCATCAACGATATGGCGTAACTCAGAAGCATTGCTTTTTAAAAAATTTCTGCGGGCTGGCACAATAAAAAATAAATTTTTCATTGAAATATTGGTGCCTTCTCCCATTGCTACCGGCTCCTGGGCTCTTACCACACTGTTTTCTATTTCAATAAACGTACCTACTGATTCCCCTGTTTTTTTTGTTTTCAATTCTACCTGCGCTACACCGGCAATACTTGCCAGAGCTTCGCCTCTGAAACCCATGGTTTTGATGTGAAAAAGATCATCAATCATTTTAATTTTAGAAGTTGCATGCCGCTCAAAGCTCATTCTGGCATCAGTTTCACTCATTCCTTTTCCGTTATCAATTACCTGTATCAACTCTTTGCCTGCATCATTGACAAAGAGCTGTATTTCCGTAGCGCCGGCATCCACTGCATTTTCCAACAGTTCTTTTACAGCGCTCGCAGGCCGTTGAATTACTTCTCCGGCGGCAATCTGGTTCGAAATATTTTCGGGTAAGAGGTTAATAATATCAGCCAAATTCATATTTATTTATCAGGTAAAATTAAACATATTTCGTTTATCCATTTTAGCCTCAATTAAATCTTTGACGTAAATTTGTAAGTATTTATAAAATAAAATTTTCCGTATTGAAGTATAACCAGGCCACTTTAAGTAAATTAGAAAAAATCCTGGAAGAGGCGGGATATATTGTACGATACGAACGGGGTTCTTTCCAGAGCGGATTTTGCATTCTTGAAGATAAAAAAGTAGTGGTGCTAAATAAATTTTTAACTCCTGAAGGAAGAATCAATGCGCTTTCAGATATCATAAACGTCGTGGATATCAATTATGACCTGTTGACACAGGTTTCTCAAAAATTATATGACGAATTGATTTCGAAAATAGAAACCCCGAAAGAATAAAGTTTTACCTACTACATTTTCTAATTGCTTACTCCTCTAAAATAAATTTGATAGCTTTGAAAAGTGAACTACCCACATATTAGAATTACCTTCCTCGGAACGGGCACCAGTAGTGGTATTCCTATGATTGCATGCGGCTGCGAAGTATGTATATCCACCGATCAAAAAAATAAGAGATTACGCAGCAGCATTTTAGTACAAAGTGAAAGCACCACTTTGTTAGTAGATACCACCCCGGATTTTCGCACACAGATGCTGCGGGAAAATGTAAAAAAATTAGACGCTATACTTTTTACTCATCCACATAAAGATCATGTTGCAGGACTTGACGACATCAAGGCGTATAATTATTTTCAACAAAAACCCATGGAAGTTTATGCGAATGAACTTACACAGGAAGCTTTGCGCAGAGAATTCAGTTACATCTTTGCCGAAAATAAATATCCTGGAATACCCAGCATAAATTTACATACTATTGCTGACCAGCCCTTTGTGATAGGCGATATTACGGTAATCCCGATACAGGTATGGCATTTAAAAATGCCTGTACTTGGTTTTAGATTTGGGGATTTCACCTACATCACAGACGCCAATAGAATTGAAGAAAAGGAGAAAGAAAAAATAAAAGGAAGCAAAATTCTGGTTTTGAATGCCTTGCGAAAAAAGGAACACATTTCTCATTTCACCCTCGCGCAGGCTATTGACCTGGTAAAAGAATTAAACATACCAAAAGCCTTCTTTACTCATATCAGTCACCAATTAGGTTTACATGATGATGTAAGTAAAGAGCTACCTTCCGGTATTCAGTTAGCCTGGGATGGATTACAGATAGATATTTAGCTCTCTATTATCCAAAAAATTTCCGGATGCATTTCCAATCCGATGGTTATCGGATCATACTGATTTGCGGCGCACCAATGCAGCGTGTGTTTTCATTAAACGTCAGCCAAACTTAAAAATCTTAATAAATTTATTTTCACAATTGCCTAAAGTTCTACCGGTAGAGGATTTTGACAAATGAGTAGAGAGCGATTCTTCGACATTGCCTATGATAAAGCTTCTTTATTATGATTTTTAATTCTTTGCCATTAGTTCATTAAGGCCTATGCGCTTAAATCTATAATTTTATTAAAATCGATATAACTATAAGATACAGCTATAATTGGAGAATGGCTTAACATGAAAAACCCGTAAAACTGAATTTTACGGGTTTAATTTTGAAAGAAATTAACTTTTGTCGGGGCGGCAAGATTCGAACTTGCGACCTCCACATCCCAAATGTGGCGCGATGACCGGGCTACGCTACGCCCCGAAAAATATTTGTATGTTAGCCTTCAAGAAAGACTGCGGAGAGGGTGGGATTCGAACCCACGGTACAGTTTGACCCGTACGACGATTTAGCAAACCGTTCCTTTCGGCCACTCAGGCACCTCTCCTTCTCTATCTAATTAAGGGTTGCAAAAGTAACATTTGGATTTCACAATCTGAAATAAAAATTGCTTTCGCAAACTGAAATATTTCTAAAAATTTCATAGATACTTAATAGTTAGTCATATTAATTAAGATAACTACACTGTCAAATAAAAAGAGAATAATTGAAGTGACTTATAGAAGCTACCAGTAAATTACATAGCAGCTAATTGCACTTTTTGCTGAAGTTCTATAACGCTTTCTTTGAACAACACGTCAGTATCCATAAGGTCTTTTACGGTCTGACAACTGTGGATAACGGTTGTGTGATCTCTTCCGCCAAAATGCTCCCCGATAGTTTTTAGTGAATTTTTGGTAAATGCCTTGGCCAAAAACATAGTGATTTGCCTTGCTTGTACAATTTCCCGCTTTCTTGTTTTTTCCAAAAGCTTATCGTAAGGCACATCAAAATAATCACATACCATTTTTTGAATGGTATGAATAGTTATCTCTCTTGATGAGGATTTAATAAAATTCCTAAGAACTTTCTTGGCCAAATCTAAATCAATTTCCCTCTTATTAAGCGAAGATTGTGCCAACAGTGAGATAAGGGCTCCTTCAAGTTCCCTGATATTATTTTGGATATTATAGGCGATATATTTTATTACTTCACGTGGCATTTCCAGGCCATCATTCTTCATCTTTCTTTCAAGGATCTCAATTTTAGTTTCATAATCCGGTATTTGTAAATCAGCGCTTAAACCCCACCTAAATCTACTAAGCAACCTTTCCTGAACTCCCTCCAGATCTTTCGGAGGTTTATCGGTAGTAAGTACTAATTGTTTTCCACTCTGATGCAGATGATTAAAAATCGCAAAAAATGCATCCTGCGATTTTTCAGCCCGGTTAAAAAATTGAACGTCGTCAATAATCAATAAATCAATTAACTGATAAAAGTGTATGAAATCATTGATAGCGTTATTCCTGCTATGGTCTATAAACTGATTAATGAATTTTTCGGAGCTTACATACAATACCACTTTGTTATTATGCAATCTTTTAGTTTCATTACCAATGGCCTGTGCAAGATGTGTCTTACCTAATCCGACCCCTCCGTATATTACTAAAGGATTAAATGAAGTGGTGCCAGGCTTTTCTGACACAGTCTTTCCCGCTCGTCTGGCCACGCGATTGCAATTGCCTTCTATATAAGAATCGAAGGTATAGGACGCGTTTAGCTGCGAATCTATCTGCATCTTTCTAAGCCCCGGTATTACAAAAGGGTTTTTTACTGGATTATTTATGACTAAGGGAAAATCCATTTCATTGTTTAAATAAGACTTGTAACCATGGCCACGAACATCCATTGTCACCGGCTTGTTTTTACTATTCCCACTATCCACCATTATCCTGTATTCAAGCCTTGCATTCTTTCCTAATTCACGTTTTAAAGTCTTAGCAAGAAGATTGACATAATGCT
>JBDTJI010000268.1:0-4471 GCA_039935935.1 Ginsengibacter sp.
GCAAGCTCTACGTCGGTAAGCCTGTCGCCTATTACTAACGAATTAGCGAGGTCATATTTTTCTTTATCGAAATAGTGTGTCAACATTCCTACTCCAGGTTTCCTGGTTGATTTATTTTCATGAGGAAAAGTCTTATCAATCAATACCTCTGAAAAAATGATCCCTTCATTTTCAAAAGTTTTGATGATCAAATTTTGAAGAGGCCAGAAGGCGTCTTCAGGAAATACGTCTGTACCAAGTCCATCCTGGTTAGTAACCATTACCAACTCATAATCGAGCTCCTTTACAATTTTAGTAAGATATTCAAATACGTTTGGATAGAACTCCAGCTTTGAAAAAGCATCCAGTTGATTACTAATTGGCGGTTCTAAAATGAGAGTGCCATCTCTGTCTATAAATAAAACTTTTTTACTCATAATTTTTTAAAGTATTTATTAGCGTTTCATTTTCTGATGCAGTTCCAATAGTGATCCGTAAACAATTTTCACAAAGAGGTTCTTTAGTTCTGTTCCGGACAATTATTCGATTCAACAATAAATATTGATATAATTTATCAGCATCGTCCACTTTTACTAAAATAAAATTAGCATCTGAAGAATAAATGATTTGTACAAATTTAAACTGTTGTAACTGATCGTGAATCCAACTCCTTTGTTCAAGAATATCTATTATGTGCGCATTTACCTCTGTAATATTAGCCAACGCTTTTATTCCCAATTGCTGTGATGCAAGATTTACATTGTAAGGAGGTTTTACTTTATTAAAAAGATCGATCATTTTTTCAGAAGCAAAACCTAATCCCAGCCTCAAAGCAGCAAGGCCCCAGGCTTTTGACAGCGTTTGCATCACCAACAGGTTTTCATATTCCACAAGCTCCTGAATGAAAGTTTTTTGCCTTGAAAAATTAATGTAAGCTTCATCAATAATTACAATGCCCGGAAAATTATTCAACAATAGTTCAATATCCATCCTGTTCATATCATTCCCTGTTGGATTATTAGGTGAACATATGAAAAGCAATTTTGTGTGTGCATCGGTAGCAGACAGAATACCTTCAACATTTAATTGAAAATCCCCGGTCAGCAAGACTTCCCGAATTTCAACGTCATTAATATCCGCACACACTTTATACATCCCATAAGTTGGAGGACAGATGGTTACATTATCTTCACCAGGGTTACAAAAAATACGAAATGCGATATCTATTACTTCATCACTACCATTACCAATAAAGATATTCTGAGGAGGCACTCCTTTAATTTTGGAAATCTTCTGTTTTAATTCCCATTGTAAGGGATCCGGGTAGCGATTATAATTTTCATCTAACGGTGACCCATAACTATTTTCATTGGCATCCAGGAATACCTCAGCATCTCCCCTGTATTCACTTCTTGCTGAGGAGTAAGGTTTTAACTTCACTATATTTTTCCTGACAATTTTGTCAGTATCAAATTTTTCCATTTTTAATTTTTTTTAGTCGGATATTTACTGCGTTTTTATGAGCGCTTAATCCTTCTGCGGCTGCCATAATTTCGACAGTTTCTGCAATATTTTTCAATCCCTTGTTGCTAAGTTTTTGGAAGGTTACTTTCTTTACAAAACTATCAACCGAAACTCCTGCCTGGGTCTTAGCCCAGCCATTAGTAGGGAGGGAATGATTGGTTCCTGATGCATAGTCTCCGACACTCTCAGGAGAAAAATTGCCGAGAAACACGCTGCCCGCGTTCGTTACTAACTTAGCAAGGTCATCCGCCTTATCAGAAGCAATGATCAAATGCTCCGGTGCATATTCATTCAGATAGTCAAAAGCATTTTGGGATTTTTCGAATACGATGAATCTGCGGTTTGACAGGCTTTTCTCAACGATCTGCCTCCTTGAAAGCAAAGGAAGTTGTATATGAATTTCATTCACTACGTTTTTAATAATTGCCTGCGTTGAAGCAACCAACACGACCTGGCTATCATCCCCATGTTCCGCCTGGCTTAGCAAATCTGCAGCAACGAACTGCGGCACACTGCTGTTATCGGCATATACTGCGAGTTCACTCGGCCCTGCCAGCATATCTATGGCAACGCCATCCATATTCACTAATTTTTTTGCACAGGTTACATATTGATTGCCCGGGCCAAAAATTTTATCAACTTTCTCCACTGTTTGTGTGCCGTAGGCCATGGCCGCAATTGCCTGGGCTCCCCCACTTTTGAAAATGTGTTTAATACCAAGTAAGGATGCCACGTATAAGACAGCAGGATCCACCCCTCCTTTTGCATCAGGAGGAGTACATACTAAAATATTTTTGCAACCGGCAATCTTCGCGGGGATCGCGAGCATCAACAAGGTCGAGAATAAAGGGGCACTACCCCCGGGAATATACAAACCCACATTTTCTATCGCTAAATTTTTGCGCCAGCAAATTACTCCAGACATTGTTTCAATTTTCTTCTCTTTTTCAAATTGATGCTGATGAAACTTTTCTATATTTTTCTTCGCAATAGTAATGGCCTTTATTAAATCTTTACCAATCATCTTTGAAGACCTCGCAATTTCTTCCCCGGAAACCCACAAGTCCTTTGGTCGTATCCCATGAAATTTATAAGAGTATTCTTTGATAGCCTCGTCGCCTTTTTGTTTGACAGTTTCAATAATGTCATCTACTGTTTTTTCAAGATCTTTTGAATCAATCCGCGGCCTTTGTACGAGCGAAGGCCATTGAGCTTTAGGTGGATTAATAAAAATTGAATTCATATTTTTATTTTATAAGATCATTTTTTCAATGGGTACAATCAATATTCCTTCCGCTTCGAAGGATTTTAATTTTTCAATTACCTGCCAGAAATCATTTTCGTTAACCACACTTTGTACACTACTCCATCCACTCTGGGAAAGAGGCACTATGGTAGGACTCTTCATGCCTGGCAATAAAGAAGTGATGTTTTCCAACTGATGGTTGGGCGCGTTCATCATAATGTACTTGTTGTGTTTTGCTGTCTTGACAGCATTCATGCGCAACAACAAATTGTCCAGTATTTTCTTCTTATCCGCTGGCAATTCTTTATTAGCTACTAATACCGCTTCAGACCTTAAAATAACTTCTACTTCTTTCAGGCCATTGGTAAAAAGTGTACTGCCACTGCTTACTAAATCGCAGATAGCATCTGCCAAACCTATGCCAGGCGCTATTTCCACAGAGCCACTTATCTCATGAATGTCGGCTTGTATGCCTCTTTCGTTTAAAAAGGTTTGTAATAAACCACTGTAAGTTGTGGCAATTTTTAACCCGCTTAAATCATTGGGTTCTGAATAATCCAGGGTCTTCGGTACAGCTATGCTTAACCGGCAACGGCCGAAGCCCAGTTTACTTACTATATTAATATCCTTATTTTTTTCATAGAGCACATTTTCACCTACAATGCCTATGTCGGCGATATTGTCAAATACATACTGAGGAATATCATCGTCACGAAAAAAATAGGCTTCCAAAGGAAAATCAAGCGCAGTAACCTTAAGCTGTCTGTTGCCATTATTAATTTCAATGCCACATTCTTTTAAAAGTTGCATTGAACTTTCATGAAGCCTGCCTGATTTTTGAATTGCTATTTTCAGCATAATCGTTTAATGTTTAAATTCTTATTATAAAAAAAGGCTCACCTTCCAGTAAGCCTATTTTTAATTATGTTTCGCACATATACGATCAATCAAGCTTACCCGTTAGGTAAAATATGATGATGATGTATGTGACTATTTTTTCGCATTTGAAGGTGCAAAGTAAAGCATGAAAAGTTACTTGAGCAAAAAATATTTGCCTTACTGATTTGGCAGCAACAGTATCTTTTCGTTTTAGTACCAATCAGGCAGGGATCCATTTTATCTTTGATCATCATACTAAATGAACTAATACGTGATATTTTTTCTTTCACGTGGTTAGATAACCATTCTATGATTTCTTTAATTTTGATTTTACCTGACGCAATATTAATTACGAACTCATATTTTAATCTTGTGTTGCATTAACATCTAATCCATTGTGAATAAGGAAAATTCTCATAATTACGTAGCCTGTTCGTTTATTTCCATCGAGAAATGGATGATTAATAAGCATAGTCTCAATTAACGACGCAGCTTTATGAACGGGTGTGAGATGGAGATCTTTAGCATCAAATGTTTGAAATGGCCTGGCCAAAGCAGACTTGAGTGCGGATAAGTCCCTGATCCCATCAATTCCGCCAAACGCCTCAATAAGTGTTTTATGAACCTCTTCAACTCTGTTTAAGGATATCATTGAGCAAGTTTGACCAACAGATCGTTATCTTCTGAAAGTATTTTATTCAGTATTGTATCAATTGGTTTTTTGGCTTTATTCATATTGTCTAATTGCTTCAAAAAATTTAAAATTTCACCCAGGGTTTATCCGAAAATTGATCCAAAACTTTACTTATTTCATATTTAATTTCTTCTTTAGACATTGATATT
>JBDTJI010000269.1:0-26405 GCA_039935935.1 Ginsengibacter sp.
TGGTAGTTGCCATCTCTACTGCCGTATCTGCACAAAACGGGCTTTTAATAAGAAATCGTACTGCCTTTGAAAATGCACGAAAAATAACGACGCTTTTATTTGATAAAACGGGCACCCTTACCAAAGGGGATTTTGGAGTTACCCGCATTATGTCGCTTGACAAACAATTTTCTGAAGATGAGTTGCTGCGGCTGTCATCCGCTTTGGAGCTAAGCTCTGAACATCCAATAGCAGTAGGCATTGTACGTAAAGCGAAAGATAAAAAAATCACGATTCCTAAGCCCGAAAAATTTAATGCAATAACCGGAAAAGGAGTAGAAGCAAATGTAGAAGGAAAGGATATCAAAGTAGTTAGCCCCGGCTATCTGAAAGATAAAAACATAGAGGTACCTACAGATGCATATAGCAGTGAAGCAGAGACGGTAGTGTTTATTATTATAGATGAAAAATTAGCCGGATATATTGCTCTGGCTGATGAGATAAGGCCCGAAAGTGCCGATGCCATAAAAGTTTTTAAGAAGAATGGTATAAAGGTGTTGATGGCTACAGGAGATAATGATAAAGTAGCCAAAGCGGTAAGTGATCAGTTAGGGTTAGATGGGTATTTTGCAGAAGTGCTTCCCGATCAAAAAGTGAAGATTGTAAAGGATCTGCAAAGCAAAGGAGAATTTGTTGCCATGACCGGTGATGGCGTAAATGATGCGCCTGCCCTCGCTCAATCTGATGTGGGTATTGCTGTTGGTTCCGGTACAGATGTGGCCGCGGAAACAGCCGATATTATTTTGGTGAACAGCAATCCGCAGGATATAGCCAATCTTATTCTTTTCGGTAAAGCTACTTACAATAAAATGATACAGAACCTGGTTTGGGCAACCGGTTATAATGTGGTAGCAATCCCACTGGCTGCAGGTGTGTTGTACAGCGCCGGCTTTGTTTTAGGCCCGGCAGTTGGGGCGGTATTAATGAGCTTGAGCACGATTATCGTAGCCATCAATGCGCAATTGCTTAGAAAGAAGATTGGTAACAAATAAAATATGGCAAAAACTCTTGGTTTAAAAAACCCAATATATAAGGTTTGACAAAAGAAGTAGCGAGTATATAGTAAAAACTATCAATTGTAAAAATGGCCGGGTTGTAAGATTTAAGTTCCCTATTCTTCCTTCTGACGCAGTTTTGAGAGACAGTAAAGGAGTCACTGTGTGGATACAAACCAACCCCGGTATTTAAGAAATTTGAATGGTAAAAACAGGAGGGGGTAACAAGCGGCTCATACCCGCTGAACAGTCAGTACGATTTTGAACACGATTCGATTTCAATGGGGGAATGAAGCTGGGCGGTATGAAAATGTAGGGATATTACCATTATTATTTTATTTTAATAACTTTATCAAACTGTAACATGATAGCTTTTGTATCTGTTTTTATTCACCACAGGTATTAAAAAGAAAACATTATTAATCCGAAAATAAAATGTGCAACACAATCCAAATATCTTTATCAGTAACAATTGCCATTTGCATGTTGTTTTCATGCAATGAAAAGAAAGTTGATTCCAAAACTGATTATGTAATAGCCAATGGCCAAATGCCCAACATTACTAAAGATAAAAAGGATAATCTTCAACTGGTGTATGGTATGGGAGATAGTATTATGTACACTTCTTCTTCAGACAATGGCAGTTCTTTTTCAACGCCCTCGGTAGTAGTGGTATTGCCGGAATTATTTTCTTCTGCTATGCGGGGCCCACAGGTTGCAGCAACTGTTCATGATCTTATTGTCACGGCGTGTACTTCTGAAGGAAATATCTACTCATACTATAAAGAAAATGGGAACTGGAGAGAAGGAGCCAGGGTAAATGATGTGGATACGGTGGCTAAGGAAGGTTTGATGGCTCTGTGCGCAGACGGAGAAAATGCTTTTGCTGTATGGCTTGATTTAAGAGGGAATAAAAGAAATAAAATATATGGTGCCCAATCAACGAATGGTGGAAAAACATGGTCTGAAAATTTAATGGTTTATACGTCACCAGATACCAGCGTATGCGAGTGTTGTAAACCTTCAGTTGTAATGAAAGGCAGTAATATTTATGTAATGTTCCGTAACCGGCTTGATGGCAATAGGGACTTGTATTTAATACAATCATCTGACGGTGGCGCTTCATTCGGACAAGCACAAAAATTAGGCACAGGTAGCTGGAAATTAAACGCTTGTCCTATGGATGGCGGAGGGTTGGTAATAAGCCAAAATGGAAAAGTTCAAACAATATGGAAAAGAGAGGGCAACATTTTTACTGCCATCCCCGGCATTCCTGAAATCAAAATTGGCAGAGGCAGAAGCTGTACTATCGAAACCATTGATAATAAAAATGTCTATGCCTGGACCGAGAAAGAAGATGTAGTATTTATCAAATCAGATGGAGCAAAAAAAGTACTGGGTAAGGGTACCCAACCTGTTATAAAAGCCTTGGATAAAGATCATGTAATATGCGTATGGGAAAATGAAAAGCAAATCCATGCTTCCATTCTTAAAATATAAATAAACCGTCCAACAACCACCGATTACGAAGGCGGTAAAAATACAGGCTACATATCTCTCTTTACTAAACAATCGAACAAACATTTCTTTAGATCTTCCTGCTCACATTATTTATAAAGATCTGGCAACGCCCGCATAATATGGTCACTGCAAAAGGCAGCCTTTTTTAAGTTGAATTAAACTCCATGATTCTACATACAGTTTTTTTAAAGCACAAAGTATGAGATACAAAACGTCACAATGATTCCCGATTTCGTAAATCGTTTTCCCTATTACACAAATAAAAAGATATTCTTTAAATGAGTTTTGGAAAAATTTATTTAAAGAATGAAACAAATTATATTATTATCAATAATTCTATTTCCTGCGTACCTGTTAGCACAACAAAAAAAAGATACGGCTAAAATCATTTCACTGAAAGAAATCATTGTGCCCTTTAAAACGGTTAACGGAACAGGCCACATGCCAGAGCAGAAAAACGGAATCGTATATGCCGGTAAAAAAAATGAAGTGATATTGGTTGATAGTTTAGATGCCAATAAAGCCATTAATAACACCCGGCAGATTTTAGGGAGAATCCCAGGGTTGAATACTGTGGAAACCGAAACAGGTGGATTTACGGCTGATGGTATTGCCACACGTGGATTGAATCCTATTCAGAGTATCGAGATGAACACCCGACAGAATGGTTATAATATCAGCGGAGATGTTTTTGGCTATAATGAGTCTTATTACCTTCCTCCTATGGAAGCTGTGAGCCGCATAGAAATGGTAAGAGGTGCTGCTTCCTTACAGTTTGGGCCACAGTTTGGTGGTATGGTAAATTATGTGATCAATGAACCGCCAAAAGATAAAAAATTTGAATTTTATTCTTCTGAAACGGCTGGCAGCTTTGGTTTGGTCAATACATTTAATTCCGTTGGCGGAACGATCAATAAAATCAGCTATTATGGCTTCGTGCAATACAGATATTTAAACGGATGGAGGCCCAACAGCCGCTCACAGCAATTTTCCGGTTTTGGGAAAATACAATACCAGGCATCTCAAAAATTCAATGTTGGGGTTGAATACTCGATTCTTCGAAATAGAATTAAGATGCCGGGAGGCCTTACCGACAAAATGTTTGACGATAATCCAAGGGCCTCCTTCAGAAGCAGGAACTGGCTGAAAAGCCCATGGAATATTATAGCCGCTCATGCTGATTATACTTTTTCACCAAAGACATCATTAACTATAAAAAGTTCTTTAATGTTTAGTAACCGCTCATTAGTATGGCGCAATGAGGATGGGGGTGCAGGCGCATTGGATGAAATAGATCCGGCAACAGGAAAATACAGCAATCGCGAGGTGGGAATAGAAGACATGAATAATTCTACTACGGAAATAAGATTGTTACAAAAGTATAGTGTTGGCAAAATGGATAATACTCTTGCAGGAGGTATAAGATATTCTTATGCCTGGTTTAAAAAAATGAGCGGGGGCGAAGGCACTACAGGTACCGATTTTGATTTGTCCATCACAGGAGAATTTGGAAAAAATATTGATTTTACTACTACCAATATCGCTCCGTTTGTGGAAAATATTTTCAGAATAAATGATAATTTCAGTATCATTCCCGGATTTCGTTTTGAATATATTAGAAGTACCAGCGATGGGTATAAAAAGAAAAGTGGTGTAAAGCTATTTACTGATGAGAACAGAAACAGATACAAACCATTATTCGGTGCAGGATTAGAGTATAAAGCAACGGCTTATACTAATCTTTATGCCAATATCAGCCAGGCTTACAGGCCAATATCTTATTCGCAACTAACACCAATTGGCGTTACTTCCAAAATTGATGTTAACCTGAAAGATGCCAGTGGGTTTAATTCGGATTTTGGATATCGCGGTACGATAAAAAATTATTTAAATTTTGATGTGGGTTTATTTTACCTGGCATACAATGACAGGATTGGAACCGTACTAAAAAACGCCGGTTCCACAGAACAATATACCCTGCGTACCAATGTGGCTAACAGTGTTCACAAAGGGCTGGAGAGTTATATAGAATTTAATTTATTAAAATATCTGAGGAATCATTCCAAAAAGGGATTGAGCATTTTTAATTCTCTTGCCTTGATTGATGCAAAATATACAAGTGGTGAATTTAAAGGTAACAGAGTAGAAGCCTCCACAAAATATATCAACAGGCTTGGATTAACTTATGCCGATACTAAATTTTCAGGCACTTTCGAAATGAGTAATGTGGGTGACGCTTATGGAGATGCTTCCAATGCCCGGTTAAGTTCAGATCCCGTTGCAGGATATATTCCGGCTTATACTGTATTTGATGCAAGTGCAACGTACAGGATTAGCCGATATTCAATAAAAGCCGGTATGAATAATATTACCGGGAAAGAGTATTTTACATCACGTGCCGATGAGTACCCCGGCCCAGGAATTATTCCTTCTATTGGAAGAAGTTTCTATGTGGGAGTTACTGCAAAATTTTAAAAAATATTGAAAATTTTAGGCTTTGTTATTCAGAGTTTTAAGTTGTGACAGCACTATGAGCAGAGAGTTCAGATTATGCTAAAGGCAAAATCAATATGTAATTGCAAAAGCCGGATAATAGAAAAATATAAAAAAGTATCTCCGAAATTATTTTCCCAATAGCATAAACGTATTGGTTTTCTTTATGTGAACTTTACAATGCTTTATTCCTGTTGTAAACAGGAATAAAGCATTTGCCTGATGCAGTTTTGTTCTTGCGAATTCGGTTCATTCTGTAGAAGAAGGATATTATTTCAATTTTGTCTTTTCCAGGCACCTTCTGACCATGAGTTAAAATCAAAGATTGGATGAGATACTTTTTATGTGTTCTTATTTTATTTAGCTGTACCATAAAATCGGTAGCGCAGATCAGTGAGAAATCACTCGATCGTAATGCGAGAACACTTATCAATTTACTGGATTATGTCTCGCAGGATTATGTAAATGCTGTTGAAGATGGTAAAATAATTAATTCAAACGAGTACAGTGAGATGCTTGATTTTACAGGGCAGGCGATCAATCTTTTCGATTCTGTTTCCCGTGAGGCAGAGATAGTCAATAAAGACTCCATTGCAAAACAATTATCACAGGTACTGATATTTATAAAACAAAAAAAAGATAAGCAATTGGTCGCGTTGAATGCACAGCAAATAAAAAAACAGCTTCTTGCATTAAACCTGGTTGATCTAAGCCCGCAACAGTATCCCGACATCAACGAAGGAAGAAAACTTTATAGTGTAAGTTGTCAATCTTGTCATGGAGCAGGTGGCGCAGGCGACGGATCACTTTCAGCTTCTTTTACACCGCGCCCGGTAAGTTTTCTCAATGATTCTTTAATGCAATTTATTTCACCCATGCAGGTATTCAATACGGCGAGACTCGGGGTGACAGGTACTGGTATGAGCTCTTTCGATGAGCTATCTGATAAACAACTCTGGGAAATAGCTTTCTATATAAAATCATTACCATTTCAAAACAGGCTTTCCGGCAATACCGATTCTCTTGAAAATTTATTCAAAAAATTTAAACCGGGTATTTCACTTTCAGATATTTCACAACTCTCTGATAAGGAGCTGCAGGAAAAATTAGGTAACGATAAAAGTGGGCTGGCACTCGCTTCAATCCGTTTGCATCGTCCTTCGAAAAAAGAAAATAATTCTTTGAGCATTACTCTTTCTTATCTTGATGATGCACTTGCTTTCTATAAAAAAAATAATAATGCCGATGCGGAGCAAAAGGCAATTTTTGGCTACCTGGAAGGTGTAGAGCCTGTAGAACAGCAGCTTATAGCGATTGATGCCTCCATAGTGCCCGAACTGGAAAGTAGAATGAATGCTGTACGCTTCGCAATCAAAGCAAACAAACCTTTCACTGAAGTAGAACAAAAAATTGGTGATGCAAAAGTATCTGTTAATAAAGCAATGGTGTTGATGGATGGGCAGACCTATTCATTCTGGTTTTCTTTTCTGATTGCTTCGTCAATTCTATTGCGCGAAGGACTTGAAGCTATGCTCATCATTATTACGATTCTCAGCTTACTCAAATCACTAAAAGCAAGTAACGCTATCAAGTGGGTTCACTTCGGATGGGTGACCGCAGTCGCTATAGGTATTGCAAGCTGGTTTCTTACGGGATGGCTTATTTCTTTTGGCGCCCAATATCGCGAAGCAATGGAAGCCATTGGTTCGTTGATGGCGGTGGTTATCCTGCTATACTTAGGCTTTTGGTTGCATAATAAAACGGACGCGAAAAAATGGAAACAGTTTGTGGAAGTGCGGGTTACCAAATTGCTTGATAACAAAAAAATGATTGGCCTTGCATTTATTTCGTTCATCGTAGTTTTCCGCGAGGCATTTGAATCGGTTCTCTTCCTCTCATCACTTCAGTTGCAGGTGGATGAAGGAAGCAAAAACGGAATTTGGATGGGGGCGCTTTCAGCCATAATAGTTGTGATTATTCTTTCTAAATTGTTGTTGCAATTCTCTGTAAAGATTCCTATTCAAAAACTATTTAAGTATTCTTCCTTTGTCATTCTGATACTTGCTGTAGTGCTTACCGGGCAGGGGGTTCATGCATTCCAGGAAGGTGGCTGGCTGCCTGTTACCAGTATTGCGATAAATTTTCATTCCAATGTTTTAGGTATTTATCCCACATTGGAAACGTACGCAGCACAATTGATAATCTTATTGATTTCAGTGTCGATATTATATTTTAGAAAATCAACTGTAATAAGCAGAAGGCCGCAGATTGAACTTTAATATTTTGGATTCAATTAATTTTATTACTTAACAAAAAATAATCAGCATTGCTATTTTTCTTTCTGGTCCTTTTTATTCTAAATTGAGAAAGTCCTATTAAACGATTACAAAAATCTGACAAAAGAAATTATAAGATATTGTCAGGTTTTGTGGATGGGACGGACTAAATGTTTGAACAAAAAATCTATGAAATAAAAGAGCCATATCAACTACACTATAAAAACGATGAAGAATGAGAGATCTTTTTCAGATTATTGATTTAATAAAATAGAAAAAACTTCAAATATTTTTATCATATTCTTTTTGAGTAAGTTTAAGATGTGAATTTTAAGTGTATTGCTCCTTATTTTATATTCTTTAAAATGAAGAATAAATGAAAGATAAAAATGGAAGCTGAAAAATATCAAAAAGATCATGCTATTGTATTTAAATCATGGGTGAATTCTTATTCCGATAAATTATATAGTTGGTGTTTGTATAAAATCAACAGCAAGGAAATTGCGGAAGACCTGGTTCAGGATACTTTTATGGCAGCGTTCCAGGCTATGACCAAGTTTGAAGGAAAAAGTGATCCTAAAACGTGGCTTTTTAGTATTCTCAACAATAAGATTGCAGATCATTTTAGAAAGTCGTACCGTAATCCTATCGTAACCGAAAGCGAAATAAACCAACCGTCTGAAGCATCTTTTTTTGAGACCTATTTTAAGGCAGACGGTAGCTGGCAAACAGAACAGAGACCCTTGGCCTGGCTCCAGGAAGATGCCCATCTGCTCGATAATACCATCTTTGTGAAAGTATTACAATCGTGTATGAGCAAATTATCACCTGATTGCTATGACGCAGTTCAGTTGAAGTATATTGAAGAAAAGAAAGGTGAAATAATTTGTCAGGAATTACAAATTACACCCACTAATTTCTGGCAGATATTACACAGAGCAAGGTTGCAACTTAGAAGATGCCTGGAAATTAATTGGTTTAAAAATTAGTATAATGAAAAAGATGATGCAATGGTTAATGCTTTCCTGTAAAAAAGCGACAGAGCTGATTGAAAAAAAATTACTGATAAACCTTTCTTTCAGGGAAAAGATGCAATTGAAGATGCATAAAGGCTTCTGCGATGCCTGTACTGCTTATGAAAAACAAAGTAAACTCATTGATAAATTATTGAATAAGCATATTCATATAGAAAGTGACGAAGTTAAAAACGATCAGATTATTGAAAATGAAGAATTAAAAAAAAGAATACTTGATAAAATAAAATAGAAAAATCAATAAATAATATTTCAAACATTCTACAGTAATTATTAGATAATATTTTCAAACCATAAGAAAAGTAATCAGTTCCCTATCTCTTGCAATAAAGGCATAATAAAAACATTCCGTTTTTTTTCCAAAGCAACAAATAATCAAATTTAAAAGGCAATACTGATTATCATTTTAGGTGAATACAATAATATGATTTGGATGGCAGGATTGTTGGGGTATAGTAAAAATAAACAATGGAAAATGAAAAAATTTGATGTAATAGTAATTGGAACAGGTTCAGGAAGCAGCGTTGCTAAACATTGTGCTGCTGCTGGCAAAAAAACTGCTATCATAGATTACCAGCCGTTTGGAGGCACTTGTGCTTTACGTGGCTGTGATCCTAAAAAAGTATTGGTAGGCATTGCTCATGTATTAGCGCTCAATAAACAATTGCAGGGGAAAGGCATCGCAACTGTTGCCATATCTTCCTGGAAAGATCTGATGCAATTTAAAAAGAGTTTTACTGAGCCTAAAATACCGAAAACCGAAGCTGGATTAAAAGAATCCGGCGTTGCATCATATCATGGTAGAGCAAAGTTTATTGCCGAAAATACATTGCAGGTTGATGAACATATTTTATATGCAGAAAAGTTTGTAATGGCAAATGGAGCCGCGCCCACCAAGCTTTCCATAACCGGAGAAGATTTGCTGATTGATAGTACCGCTTTTTTAGATTTGGAAGAATTACCAGATGAAATTTTATTTGTCGGCGGTGGATTCATTGCTTTTGAGTTTGCTCATATTGTTTCGCGTTTTGGAGTAAAAGCAACGATTATTCATCGCGGCGAAAGACCATTAAATAATTTTGATGCCGACCTTGTGAAACTTTTAATAAAAGCCAGTGAAGAGTTGGGTATTCAAATCATTTTAAATGCAGAGGTAACGAGTATAACTAAAGAAAACAATCGTTTTATTGTTCATGCTGAAAAGGAAAATAAAGAACTAATCATTTCAACTTCTCTGGTGGTACACTCTGCTGGCAGAACACCTGATATATTTGATATGGGTTTAGAAAAAATGAATATTTCTTTCAGTAATAAAGGAATCGCAGTAAATGAATATATGCAAAGTGTATCTAACGGTAATGTATATGCGTGCGGTGATGCCAATGATAAAGGATTGCCATTAACACCGGTTGCCGCAAAGGAAGGAATTGTACTTGCGGCCAATCTACTAAAAGGAAATCATAAAAAAATTGAGTATGGCCATATCCCTTCCAATGTCTTTAGCATTCCCGCTCTGGGCGCTGTTGGGTTAACAGAAGAGGAGGCAAAAGATAAGAACTTAAATTACACCGTACACTTTAAAGAAACCACAGATTGGTATTCTTCGAGGCGGCTTAATGAACCAGCTTCCGGTTTTAAAATATTGGTTAATAATGAAACCGATCAGATCATTGGTGCACATCTGTTAGGCCCTAATGCGGAAGAAATCATCAACCTGTTTACGCTGGCTATGAATGCTGGAATAAAAGCCAGCGATTTGAAAAAAACTATTTTTTCTTATCCGACAAATGCTTCGGACGTCATTCACATGCTCTGATATCCAAAAAAATAATTCATAAATGCGCTTCTGTCTAAAACTGCAATTTCGACTCATTATTCTTTTTATAATGGATTAATCTTTTACGATCCATTATCACGCAAGGAATGTTCTGCCTCATCCGCCTTATTACCAATATTACTATTTCATGAATAAATTTATTCAATGAAAAATTTATTTAGCACGGCAATATTCCATTTTATCTGTTTCATTGCCAGTGCTCAAACTTATTTATAGCTATCTTTCAATTATTATCAATATTTAAATAAAAAAATTTTTAATGAAAGCAATAGGATTCAGACAATCATTACCGATTACAGAAAAAGACAGTTTTATTGAGTTTGAAACTGAAAAACCTAATCCGGAACGATACGATCTTTTGGTAAAAATTTCGGCAATTTCGGTGAATCCCGTTGATTTTAAAATAAGGCAAAGTGCCGCTAAGGATACTATACTTGATATACCAAAAATCATTGGATGGGATGCCGTGGGAATAGTAGAAGCTGTAGGTGATAAAACTTCAAGATTTAAAGTGGGCGAAGAAGTTTACTATGCCGGCGACATTACCCGAAGTGGAAGTAATGCAGAATACCAGCTTATTGATGAGCGAATTGCTGGCCATAAGCCTAAAAACTTAAGCATTGCTGAAAGTGCTGCCATTCCATTAACCGGGTTAACAGCTTATGAATCGCTTTTTGATCGTATCAAAGTGAATCCCGAAACAGATAGAGGAAAAACAGTGTTGGTTTTAGCCGGTGCCGGTGGCGTAGGTTCCATGGCAATACAATTGGCTAAAAAAATAGGGAATCTTACTGTCATTGCTACGGCTTCAAGGCCAGATTCTATTAAATGGTGTAAAGATTTAGGTGCAGATTTTGTTGTAAATCATCACAATTTAAAAGAAGAATTAGAAAAAATAGGACATAGCGAGGTGGACTATATTTTAGACTTTGTGGACTTGGAAGGATATTGGAAAACCGCTGCTGAACTTATCAAACCGCAGGGACATATTGTTTCTATTACCGGTAGCAGTAAACCATTGAACCTGGATATATTAAAAAGCAAGAGTGTGTCTTTTTCCTGGGAATTGATGTTCACCCGTTCCATGTTCACTACGAATGATATAGACAGGCAGCATCAAATACTAAATGAAATAGCTGATTTGATGGATGCAGGAATACTAAGAACAACTTTGACGACCACCATAGAAGGTTTTACGGTGGACAATCTCAAAAAGGCGCATCAAATGCAGGAATCCGGTAAGACAATAGGCAAAACGATTATTCAATTTTAGAAATCAAATAATACCAACTTTGTACTAATTTTTGTGCACGCATTTTTCAAATTCCTGCTTCGCCAGTAGCCTTATACTATTTCTATAAAATTACATGATGAATGAAAAAATGAAAAAAAACGCCATAGAATTTTACAAAATGGCCTTCGAAGGAAACCCTGCAAAAGCAGTCGAATTATATGTTGGTGGCGAATATATACAACATAATCCTGCCGTAAAAAATGGGACAGATGGTTTTATTGAATATTTTGAACGTATGCACAAAGAATACCCAAACAAGTCAGTTAAATTTATCAGAACGGTATCTGAAAATGATTTGGTGGCATTGCATACTCATCAAATCTGGCCTGATAATGATGAATATGTAACCATGGATTTTTTTAGATTTGATGTCAATGGAAAAATAGTTGAGCATTGGGATTCCATACAGCAAGTGCCAAAAGCTTCAGCGAACAAGAATAAAATGTATTGAACAGTAATTGCCACAAGCAGAACTTTCCCGGAAGAAAAATACATAAAATAAAAATTGTGGTTATTTGCCTGCCTATCGGTAGGTAAGTTGGTTTGTCTGATAGATAAAAGTTTTCATGGCTTCAGTTTAATTAAATTACAGAGATAGCACACAGTCGAATCGTTGTCAATTTATATAATAGTAATTTTAATGAACAGAAAATTAAATACATTTTTTTTCTATCCGGGATGTTTACTTTTTATCATTTATCTCTCTTCATTTCACACAAATCATACGAGGACAACTGTTTCCATCAAGAAAGATCAATTCTATATCAACAAACAATTAACCTATAAACATAGGTATTGGAAAGGAAACAAAATAGAAGGGCTCTTATTTAATTCCAGGATGGTTCAGGGAATATTTGACGATTCCAATCCTAAAACACAGGGTAGCTTTAAATACCCCGATACAAATACCTGGGATCCTGAAAGAAATACTGATGAATTTGTAGCTGCAATGTCCGACTGGAAATCATACGGCTTACTTGCGTTTACATTAAATCTACAAGGAGGCAGCCCTTTAGGATATGGTAATCATGGCTGGGTAAATACGGCATTTGAAAGTGATGGGATTCTAATGCCTGATTACATGCATCGTCTTGAAAAAATATTAAACAAAGCGGATCAACTAAGAATGATAGTAATTCTCGGATACTTTTATTTTGGACAAGATCAACATTTGGATAATGAGCAATCCGTTATTAATGCCGTTGATAACATTACCAACTGGATCTTAAAAAAAGGATACAGGAATATTTTAATTGAGATAAATAATGAATGTAATATCAGTTACCATCACGAAATATTAAAACCGGGTCATGTTTCAGAATTAATAAAAAGGGTACAGGATATGAGCGATCACAGGCTTTTGGTAAGTACCAGTTTTGGCGGTAATACAGTCCCTTCAAATAATGTTATAGAAGTTTCCGATTTTATTTTGTTACACGGCAATGGCATTAATAATCCGGACGATATAAAAAAATTAGTTGAAAAAGTAACGCACTCTAAGGCCTACACCGTGAAACCAATTCTTTTCAATGAAGATGATCATTATAATTTTGATAGGGAGAAATATAATTTAAAGTCGTCCATAGAATCGTATGCCTCCTGGGGATATTTTGACTATCGTCAAAAAGGCGAAGGTTATGAATCCGGATTTCAAAGTGTCCCTGTTGATTGGAAAATCAGTTCGGAAAGAAAAAGAAGTTTTTTTAACAAGCTCAAAGAGATTACTGGCTATTAAAAGAATTTGCTACTGATGGGTATGAATAATAATCGTGGGGCTCCGACACTTACCAGTTGTTATTAAAGTGTAAGCAGCTCCTTCGGAGGGTTCTTTATTTGTATTTCCCGGTTATAAAAAGAACAATGATTGCCAACTTTATAAAATTATTTTATCTCTTCATAAAAAATACCGACTATGAAAAAATATTCACTAATTGGGATGCATCCTGACGTACCTGTCCAATCGCTATTACTTCCTTTTTATGTAACTTCCACGAGAGTGTTTTACGATACACATAAAATAAAACTATCAAAATATGAATATTCTCAAAGTGTCCTTTAAAAACAAAAACGAAGAACTTCTTGCCGGACGTTTGGAGCTTCCGAAAAATCGTAAACCACATAACTTCGCCCTATTTGCACACTGCTTTACCTGCAACAAAAATCTAAATGCCGTTAGAAATATTGGGCAAGCTCTGACCAATGCAGGCTTTGGGGTGTTGCGATTCGATTTTACAGGACTGGGCGAAAGCGATGGTGATTTTGAAAACACCAATTTTTCAGGCAATGTTGAAGACCTGGTAACGGCCTCTGCATACATAGAAAAAAACTACGGGGCGCCCACATTATTAATCGGGCATTCACTGGGTGGCGCGGCTGCAATATTTGCAGCCGCAAAAATTCCTTCTGTAAAAGCAGTTGCTGTTATCAACTCGCCGAGCAGTCCTGCACATATAATGCACCTGCTGAAAAGCAGCGCCCAGGAAATCATAAAAAAGGGTAAAGCCGTAGTAAACCTCGCAGGAAGAGATTTTACGATCAAAAAACAGTTTTTGGATGATCTGGAAAACAAACCTCTAACTGAAATAGTAAAAGAGTTTGGAAAAGCATTGCTTATACTTCATTCCCCGCAGGACACCACCGTATGGATAAAGAACGCGGAAGAAATATTCAAAGCTGCCCGGCATCCAAAAAGTTTTGTATCTCTTAACGGAGCAGATCATTTGCTTTCGAAAAAAAAAGATTCGCAATATGTTGGAAATGTTATTGCGGAATGGGCTTCCAGGTATGTTGATATTCCGGAAGATGAAGAATTACCATCCGGGAAAGAAGTGGCTGCCAGTTTAGATAGTGAAGATAAATTTACTACACATTTAAAGATAGGCGACCACTACCTAATCGCAGATGAGCCAACAAGTTTTGGCGGAAATAATTTTGGTCCTTCACCTTACCAACTTATTTCAGCAGGGCTTGCAGCCTGTACTGCCATGACTATTCAAATGTATGCGCGCAGAAAAAAATGGGAAGTTTTGAATGTTGGTGTTCATATAAATTATAGCAAAGAACACGCTTTAGATTGCGAAAATTGTGAGAACGATTCTGCAAAAATAGACACATTTAACAGGGAAATTACATTGGAAGGATCGCTTTCTGCTGAACAAAAAAAGCGGTTGCTTGAAATAGCCGATAGATGTCCGGTTCATAGAACATTGCATAGCGAAACACAGGTAATCACCCGGCTTATTGAGTAGGATAAATAATCCTTGCGAAAGATTATAAGAGAATTGGTTTTTAAATTTCCAGGAAGAAATTCAACATCAAATCCGTTACTAGAATAAAGAAAATGACAAAAAATGATTTCGACAATTTAAACGTGATGTACGTGAATTGTACCCTAAAAAAATCCCCTTCAGTTAGTCACACATCTACGCTGATGGACGTTTCTAAGCGGATAATGCAAAAAGAAAAAGTAGGAGTTGACGAAATACGTTTGGTTGACTTTGAAGTTGCCAGCGGAGTATATCCGGATATGACGGAACACGGTTGGGATAAAGACGAATGGCCTCAACTTTTTGAAAAAATAATCAATGCTGATATCTTTATTGTCGGTACACCAATATGGTTGGGAGAAAAATCATCAATTGCACAAAAGCTGATTGAAAGATTGTATGCGATGAGCGGGCAAACGAATGAAAAGGGACAATATCTTTTTTATGGCAAGGCCGCCGGTTGTATAGTATCGGGTAATGAAGATGGAGTAAAACATTGTGCTATGGGCATCTTATATTCGTTACAACACATCGGATATTCTATACCACCACAAGCAGATTGTGGCTGGATCGGAGAAGTAGGACCGGGACGAAGCTATGGCGATACTGAATGGAATGGTAAGAAACTCGCAACTCCGATTGGTTTTGATTCTGACTTCACTAATAGAAATGCAACTTTCATGACCTACAATCTCCTTCACCTGGCCTCCATTTTAAAAAATCAAGGCGGCTATCCTAATTACGGCAATTCCAGAAAAGCCTGGGATGACGGCTCAAGATGGAAGTTTGAAAATTCCGAATACCGGTAATTTGTTAAAGTGCAGTGGAGAAAATAAACTAAAAGGACAACTTAAAAAGTCTTATATGAGTGGTTAGAAAAGCAAACTTATTTATATGAAGAAATTATTTTTTGGGGTAACATTTACCTTATTTAGCTTTTGTATCTATGCGCAATCGGAATCAGCCTTGATAATTAACAGCCATGTTCAAAAATTAGAAAACGCAAAAGATTACACTATTGCTGTTGCCAATTTAATGCCCGATAGCCTATATAACTATAGACCTGTACCTGCGGAAATGAGCTTTGGAGAACAACTAATCCATATAACTCAAAACCTATATTGGCTCACATCTACCTATATTGCCGAGGTGCCAAATCCTTACCATCCAACCAAAGATGAGTTGTCAAAATTGGATAAAGATTCAATAATCAACTTAGTGAAAGATGCTTATGATTTTGCTATTAGTTCCATTTCTAAAATGGAAATTAAAACACTATCTAAAGAATTTAAATTCAGTGGTGAGAATTTAAATAAATACCAGTTTCTTAATCTTATCGAAGACCACCAGACACATCACAGAGCACAGATAGTTGTTTATTTGCGCCTCAACGGCATAAAACCTCCTAAATATATTGGCTGGTAAATCCAGGTTTATATTCATCGTAGTTATTTGTTGGAGACTTCCGGTATATCTGTTGATACCTCATTGTTGCAGGAAGAGATACTCCTGCATGGGTTTATATATTTAATGCAGCGATTGTACTTTATGGATTATACCAAACGGTAAAAGCGATTAAATATCCTATTACTAAAGGAAAATTAGAAACAATTTATTGCAAAGAATGTTTCTCCACTTATTCATTTATCACCACAAAATTATCAGCAGGCAAATGTGGGGGCATCCTAAATTGTCTTATAGCCCAAACTGGAGGCGGTGAGACCTCCGCCCACGGCGCGCTGCCTGGGTTGGTGTCCCTACCAACCCGTGACATCCGATGGCTATCGGATTGGAATGCGCCCGAAAACATTTGTTTCAAAAATTTATTGACCTGTGTGTCAGGTTTTGCATCATCCGCCTACTATTACTGTATAAAACATTATTTAAAAAAAAATTAAAATCATGAAAACAAAAAGATTAAGATTACCGGCACTTTTATTTGCAGCTATTATGATGGCAGGAATGTTCAGTTTTACTACTGCTGTGCATGCGCAATCTATTAAACCCGTAACGGTAAAGTCTTCTAAAAATTTTGACGGAACCATTAACGTTATTAAGAAAGCGGTTTCTGGTGGAGGTATGATGGTATTGTCTGAGCTCAATCAGGGGAAGGTACTTTCTATGACCGGTCTGTCTGTACATGCACATTCTTTCTTTGTAGGGAACCCGAATGTAGGTAAACAAGCCTTTTCAGCAGATCCTTCAGTGGGTCTTGTAATCCCGGTAAGAATAAATGTGTATGAAGAAAACGGAGCCACTTATGTTAATTATTTCAAGCCTTCTGATCTCTTCTCTTCGTTCAGTAATTCTAGTGTAAAAATGTTAGCGGGGAAACTTGATGAAAAGCTGGGGATGATGATGAAGATGGTGTCTATGTAAATAATAGAAAGGAGAAGCCGTAAATTATTTTTCCGGCTTCTTTTTTCTTTCTTCAATTTTTAAACTCTATATAAGATGAAACCTGAAAAAACGAAATTGATTATAACAATTGTTGTACTTTTTCTGGCAGCTATATCACCTAATCTGTTTCCTTATGCTCAATCGGGAAGGGCTGAACTTTCTTCGCTGGCCTTAAAATATTTGATTCCTTCGGCTGCTCTCATTTTTATAATAATTGGTATTATCTGGTTTTTAAAATACAACAATCTTAAAAAGCAAATTGTCAATGGTATTGTAGCCGGCTTAGTGGCTACCATTGCCCTGGAAATTGTAAGGGAAATAGGTTACAGGCTTGGTGGCATGCCTGGTGATTTACCAAAATTAATGGGGGTTATGCTTCTTAACCGGTTTGCTGATGGCCCGGATACCTGTTCAAATATTGCAGGATGGGCATACCATTTTTGGAATGGCGCATGTTTTGGAATTATATTTAGTTTATTTTTTGGAAGATCAAACACAGCGTGGGGCATAGTTTATGGTGTAGTCCTGGGGTTCGGATTTATGATAAGCCCGGTTACAAGAGCGTTAGGTATCGGATATTTTGGATTGCAATTTAATGATGGATACCAGTTTTTGATAACAGTAACACTTGCTCACGCTGCTTACGGCGCCTTACTTGGTTTTCTCATTCATAAAATGAGCAAAGGATTGTCTAACTTTATCAAAAGAATAAAAGAAGTATTTGGTAAAGCCGAAATGTCTTTTGCATAGATTTTGTGTATTATAAAAGAGATTCTTAGGTATAAATTGTAGAATTCAGTTTTTATTTTTCAAACTCTTAGTAGATTTTGAAAAATAATAAGGTTAAAGATTTCAGAGGGCCAGTGCTACTAAGGTTTAAAGCCGAATTCATTTGTGGGGTACATCCTGTTTTCACTAATAATACCCAATAGCCAAAAAAATATAGAATTTAGATCATTTCATCCTGTCATAAAATATCGCCTGCGAAATGGAACATAAAAATAAATACATGAAAAAAATATTTTCCTTCATCATTTTATTTATTATTTACAACGGAATTTCAGCCCAAAGCGACAGTAATGATTTGCCGGTTCGACTTTCCTCTTTCGATGTAGGCGTTAATAAAAATATTGCGAAGCTGCACTGGAGTACTATCTGCTATTTGCAATACGCGAATTTCCAGATCCAAAAATCTGCGGACGGAAAAATTTTTACCACTATCAATACATTCACAGCGGACAAGCTTCGCTGCCGTCAGCCTTTCGATTTTAGCGATAGTTCTTTCACTAACCTGGGAAATGTTTTTTACAGGATTAACGTGGGCAATATAGATGGAGAATTTTTTTCTTCAGCCATAAGAACCGTATATCTAAAAGAAGATGGGTTTAATTTGATTTCCGTTTATCCTGCCATGGTTAATTCCACTTTGAATTTCTCTTTGTCTGATAACAGGAATGAATCTTTTTGGGTATCGATAATAAATGAATTGGGCGCTTTTGTAAAGCAACACCAATTTCAGGCTGTCAACGGTATCACCAAATACATTATAAACGCAGATAATTTACCCACAGGAGTTTATTGGCTACAGGTGTCTAATAGAAAGGGAAATTCAAAAACGGCAAAATTTTTTAAGCAATAGCTTTCAGGGTTTCTCTTTATATCTTCGTATAAAGAGAAATTAGAAATCCCGTGTGGATCGATATCAGGATTAATTATTTATGGTATTCATATTGTTTTAATGATTCGTATATACCGGGCTAATGGGAGTGGCTATAAAAAGTAGTCCGCGAAAATTAGTGTAACATGTAGGCTGACAAAGGCAGGTTAGTGGCAAAAAAATTATTTTATCAGCGCCAAAAATTCATTCTTAGTTCCTTCGTTTATAAATTTTCCCGAGTAATGTGCAGTGATTGTACTACTGTTGGTATCTCTTATTCCGCGCGACGCCACACAAAGATGAACAGCATCTATTACTACTGCCACATCCTCAGTACCTATTGCTTTTTTCAGTCCTTCAGCTATTTGATTGGTGAGCCGTTCCTGTACTTGCGGTCTTCTGGAATAATATTGTACCAGGCGGTTTATTTTTGATAAACCTATTACCTTTCCCTTTGAAATATAGGCCACATGGACCTTTCCAACGATAGGCACGAAATGATGCTCGCAATATGAATAAAGTGTTATGCCTTTTTCTACCAGCATCTTATTATACTGATATTTATTTTCAAAGAGCGTTACCTCTGGTTCATTAGCAGGATTAAGTCCGCTGAAAACTTCCTTTACATACATCTTCGCAACCCTATGAGGAGTGTCTTTTAAACTGTCATCCTTCAAATCAAGGCCCAATGTTTCCATGATCTCTTTAAAATGATTGGAAATCATCCTAATTTTTTCATCATCATTCATCAACCCCTTATCACCATTAGAAGAAGCTTTTCCCGAGAAGCCGGTATAATCCTCTTCAAGTTCTTTCAGACTTATTTCTTCAAAATCATTAAATAAAACTTTATTGTTGTTCATCTTCTAATTTTTTTAATTCATATATTTTAGCCATCACCCTATTCACCATTACATCACAATAAATAAGATTAAACTCAAAAATTTCCTGTGGCGAATACATCTTTTTTATTTCTTTTTGCAGCATAGTTTTCGCTCTGTTCAACCGCACCTTTACATTGCTCTCTGTTATCCCCATCGCTTCTGAAGTTTCCGCTACGCTCAATCCGTTTAGCTCACGCAGCGTAAATACAATCCGGTAATCTTCCGGGATTTCATGTATGGCATTTTCCAGAACATGCCCAAGTTCTTTGTTCATAGCATTCTTTTCGTTGTTGACAGATTGATGAAACATTATGTTTGATTTGTCATTTTGAATTTCATCGCTGGTAATTTCATTTTTAAAACTCAGTTTGTGCCTCTTTTGATAGCATACGTTTAGCATTATTCTTGTAAGCCACGTTTTAAAAGAAGAACGGTTTTCAAACTTTTTCAGGTTACAATAGGCATTGATATAGGCATCCTGCATCAGGTCTTCGGTATCCTCGTGGTTGTACCGGTAGGACCTGCCTATCTTGTAAAGAAAAGGATCATACCTTCTGATTAAAATTTCGAACAACTTTATTTCGCCGTCATTTATGCTCTTGATAATTTCCGGGTCAGAATACTGCTCAAATTGTGTTTCCAATTATATTAATTTTTACTTATTTTCAATTAGCACCTTTAAAGATTTCGCCTAAGGTAGCCCTATTTTAGTATTAATTTTCCCAGCATGGTCACAGGATGAATAGTACAATAATAAGCGGCACTATCTGTCACCACCCATTTCCACATTTGACCTGGTTGAAGAGTATCTGAATAAAATTTATCATCCTGGTAAGATTTAACGGTGTGAGCTACCAATCCTTTGTTGATCCAGATCACGGTATCACCTTTATTTACATTCAATGTTTCAGGATTAAACTTCATCATGTTCATCGTTACCGTATCCACTTTATGAATGTTCTCTTTCGTCTCTGTTTGATTAGCCGTAGATTTCTTATTTGGCGAAGAGCAACTAAATAAAAAAAGTATTGGGAATAATAAACATACCCTTATTCCCAATACAGCTATTGATTTTCTCATTTATCAAGACTTTTTTGGATCATTTTAGCATGTTCCAGGTGTGCTTTAAATAAGGGTACTGCACTCACTAACAAGTCGTGTAGTTCTTTGTTAGTTGCATCGGGAATCAATACATTCTCAACTGCACCAATTACAGCAGTATGATAGGCTACCTCATTATCAACATAAGCTTTATCAAATGCTTTTCCAGATTTTGAATTGAGCATTTTTTGTGTTTTTACTGCCTGTGCATTCAGTGATTTGCTGGTTGCATTATCTTTAGGGGTAACGCCCAGCTTAGTAACTAATGCTACAGCCTGGTTGATGACTGCCCCATGGTCTTTTGCCATTGTCTTTGCAAAATCAATTACCTGCGTATTCTTTGATCTCTTTTCAGCAATTTTTGCATAATCAATATCAATTTGATTTGCAGTTACCGCTACAGAAGCAATTTCAGGGTCTGTAAGTTTTTGACTTTTTTGTGCATTTACCGGTAAAGAAAGCAAACCGGTACTAAGAAATAAGCATATAGCTGACTTAGTAAGAGAATTAATGATGTTCATAATTTTATTTTTTTTGTTTGTTTGTAAGATTAGAGAAGGGATGGTTACAAAAGGTTACAGTAGGTTACAAAAAAAATTGTAGCCACATTTTGGATGCATTTTCACCTTTAATGGGCAATAAATCATTTCATTCCGAATGGATATTACGTTTTGGTTAATTTTGCTATTTAAATATGATTGCTACCTCAAAAAATTTTGTAATATATTTTACAATTGTCAGGTTTTTTAAAACAACCCGACTATCCATTATACATATCATTTACAAAAAATTAAAATCAGAACATGAAACAGTTAATTTGTGCCATTTCACTTGTAATGAGTTTTTCTTTTGCTGCAAGCGCTCAAAAAAGTCAACCTAAAATCATTGCATTACTAACCAAAGCATCCTGGTGCTACGTATGCCAGGCCAATGGTCCCCGGTTTATGAAAGACGTGATGCCGATGATATCGGATAACAAAGATGTGAAAGTGATAGTAAACGATCTTTCCGATAAAAAGACCATTGCTATATCGGGAAGAATACTCCAAAAAGCAGACATTTACGATTTTGCAGAAAAGAATCCAGCAACAGGAATGCTTTATTTTTTTAGTGTAGAAAAAAAGAAACTTCTTTCAAAAATAAGCCTTGCACAATCCAGCGAGGAAATCGAGAAAGCCTATCAGAAAGCACTTTCAAAAGGGTAAAGAATTTTTCCATTTTAGCCTTTAGACAATGCAGGAGTATTTTTATCCATTTGTGCTCTGGTTTATAAATGGCTCAAAACATTACTATTACTATTGTATGTTGAATCTCAATTCCCGCATTTTCCACCACATGTCCCGATTTTTTCTGGGAAAGAAACAAGGGCCACCTATCTTTTTTATTTGTACCTGTCTGGTGGAAGATTGCTGGGTCTTAAGGGAAAGCCTTTTACGTCAATTTAAACTTTTCTTGACAACACAACTAAATATTCGGATTTTAATCGGTACGGTCGTTGCTAAACATGGCGGTACATTTTAATTAAAGCCTCAAAGCCAAAAGGCCTAATGTTGAAAACTTATAGTTCAAAAAAGAAAACTATGATAGAAAGGACAAATACGATACCCAACAAAAACTGTAAAATCTCTTTACACGCCCGACATCATAAGCTGGCTGATGTGCACGAGCAATTAGAAATCCTGGAACTTAATAACAATGATTCTGTTTTGCCATCTTTTAAACAAAAATTGATTCAAAGCGGACTATCTCCTTTAAAGCCAATAAACATAGAAATCTTCCAGGTGAATTTAGGTAAGATGTGCAATCAAACCTGCAGCCATTGTCACGTAGATGCCGGCCCTGACCGCAAAGAAATCATGACCAGAGAAACCATGCAGCAATGTATTGAAGTTCTGAAAAATCATCCATCATTAAAAACAATTGACCTTACCGGGGGCGCTCCAGAAATGAATCCGAATTTCAGATGGTTTGTAGAAGAAATAAAAAAGCTCGAAAGACATATCATCGTGCGTTGTAATCTTACCATTATTCTCGCCAATAAAAGATATTTTGATCTTCCTGAATTTTATAAACAACATAATATAGAAGTAGTTTCTTCACTTCCGTGTTATACTCAGGAGAGAACAGACAAGCAACGCGGAAATCATGTGTTTGAGAAAAGTATCCAGGCATTACAAATGTTGAATGCTATAGGTTACGGAAAAAAAGAAACCGGTTTAATTTTAAATCTGGTGTATAATCCTGCCGGTGCTTTTTTACCACCGCCTCAGCAGACTCTTGAAAACGAATACAAAGAAGTTCTGATGAAAGAATTTGGAATAGTATTCAATCATTTATTTACGATCACCAATATACCTATCAATCGTTTCCTCGATTATTTACTCATCAGTGGCAATTACGAAAAATATATGGAGAAGTTAGTGAACGCTTATAATCCTGCGGCAGCAGCAAATGTAATGTGCCGCACTACTATTTCTATTGGCTGGGATGGATTTATTTACGATTGCGATTTTAACCAGATGCTCGAAATGAAAGTTGGTACTCAGGAGAAACATATCAGCCAATATAATGTAGATGAATTAAATAACAGGAATATTCTGACAGGGCAACATTGCTACGGATGCACTGCCGGGGCTGGTTCAAGCTGTGGGGGCGCCGTAGCCTGATTAATTGTTTAGAGAAGTTTCGATTTTTTCGATAAAAAAAAATAATAATGTTTTCTCCGGCTAAAATACCGAAACTCTTTTCTTGCCTGTAAAACCTCACCCCCACCCTTCTTCAGCAAGCTCACGAGGACAGTTCCAAATGAGAGGAAATAGAATCTTTAACCAGTAAATATTTTAGCGCATTTGTTGAAATTTTAGCCGGTCAATAGTAAAAAAAATTATTATTGAACCGAAAGCATGGATATATTTGAAAAATAAAAAAATATTTTTTTTAAAAAAACAGCGGTTAAAAGGACTGCCTGAATTCAAACTAAAATAAAGATGATAAAAATAACTGAACAACCATCAAAGTACAGGCACCTGGAAAAGATGCCGGTTGAAGAGATTACAGCAAGTATTAACCAGGAAGATAAAACTGTGGCATTTGCTATAGAAAAAGCGCTACCCCGGATTAATCAATTAATTATTACAATAGTAGAAAAATTGAAATCCGACGGACGACTATTTTACGTTGCCACCGGCAGTGGTGGCCGTTTATCTGTCCTTGACGTTATTGAATTGCCAACAACTTTTGGCGTTCCGAACGGCATTTTCAATGTAATACTGGCAGGCGGAATTGACAGGTTAGTGGAAGCGCTTGAAGAGAAAGAAGATGATACTACGGAAGGATGGAAAATGCTAAAGAGTGAAAATATATCAGAGAAAGACATAGTTGTTGGGATCTCAGCAAGCGGTACTACACCTTTTGTATTAGCCGCATTGGAGGAGTGTCGGCAAAATAATATCACAACAGGATGCATCGTGAGTAATCCCGATTCGCCTATTGCAGGCCAGGCAGACTATAGTGTGGAGGTCATTACTGGCCCGGAAATTTTAGCTGGGAGCACCCGAATGAAATGCGGTACTGCGCAAAAAATGATACTTGATATGATTAGTACTACTGTGATGACGCAATTGGGCAGAGTGGAAGATAACCGGATGGTTAATATGAAATTGCTGAACAACAAAATGCTGGACCGAAGTGTCAAAATGTTGATGGAAAAAGCAGGAATAAACGATTATGAAGAGGCAAAGGAATTGCTCATTAATCATGGAAGTGTTAAGAAAGCGGCTGATTTTTACCAGGAAACAAAATTTTCATGATACCCTATTATATATCGGGTTAATAATAAAATTTCTGAATATATATAGAATGAACAGTAAGAAGGGCTTGAATCCGTTAATCATTATCGGGGCGTTATTTTTTATATTCGGATTTGTAACCTGGGTCAATTCTGTTTTGATTCCTTATCTTCAAATTGCCCGCGAACTAAATAATTATCAGTCCTATTTAGTAGCATTTGCATTTTATATTTCTTATTTTGTTATGGCGGTTCCTTCCGCAAAACTTTTAAAGATCACAGGATTTAAAAATGGAATGTCACTCGGTCTTCTTTTAGTGGCAGTCGGATCGCTTATATTTATACCTGCTGCAATTTATCGTACCTACACTATATTTCTCGTTGGATTGTTTGTACAAGGCGCCGGGCTTGCAGTGCTGCAAACGGCTGCTAATCCTTATGTTACCATTTTAGGGCCGGAAGAAAGTGCCGCCAGGCGCATGAGTATTATGGGTATTTGTAATGGTATTGCAGGCATTATTGCACCCGCTATACTTGGAGTAATTATCTTAAATAATGCCGATGTTTTTACCGAACAATTAAAACACATGACAGGCCTTGATAAAACGTTGGCATTAGATGCTTTATCAAAAAAGGTAATCACCCCCTATATTGTTATCACTTTCATACTAATTGCGTTAAGCGTCCTGGTTTATTATTCAAAACTTCCTGAAATTGATGAGGCTCCTGATGAAGAAGAGTTTCAGGGTACTTCATCGCTGGCTTCCAGGACAAGCATATTTCAGTTTCCTCATTTGTTAATTGGGGTTTTTACTTTATTCCTGTATGTAGGAGTGGAAGTAATTGCCGGGAATACCATCATACAATACGGAACCTACCAGGGAATTCCTCTCTCTACAGCAAAATTTTTGACCTCTTTTACGCTGGTGGGAATGCTCGCCGGCTATGTGATAGGCATTGTTTGTATTCCTAAATATTTCAGCCAGAAAACCGCCCTGAAATATTCCGCTGCATTTGGGATTGTGTTTTCTTTACTGGCGCTTTTTACCCATGGCTATGTTTCCGTTTTGTTTATTGCTTTGTTAGGATTAGCCAATTCCCTCATGTATCCTTCCATCTGGCCATTGGCTATTGGCGGATTGGGAAAATTTACTAAAATCGGTTCTTCTCTTTTAGTGATGGCTATATCAGGAGGCGCTTTGCTACCACTGCTGTATGGCTGGCTCGCAGATCATGTTAATTCACAACAGGCATATTGGATAGTTATACCGTGTTATCTGATGATAGCTTATTTTGCTATTTACGGACATCGCATCGGAAGAAAACAAATTGGTTAATTTAAAAATACAATTATGGTATTAATAGCAGATAGTGGATCTTCCAAAACAAACTGGTGCTTGATAAAACAAGATGGTGAGAAGCTATATTTTAATACAGAAGGCTACAATCCCTATTTTGTTGATAGTGCATATATCATAAATTCTTTGATTCAAAATTTACCTGCCGGAATATCCAATTCTGAAATCACGGAAGTATATTATTATGGCGCCGGTTGTTTTCCAGGTAAAGATTTCGTTTTGACAGATGCGCTGGCTGAAGTTTTTAACCGGGCCAAATGTTTCATTGAACTTGATCTATTGGCAGCAGCAAGGGCTTTGCTCGGAAATAACAAGGGATTTGCCGCCATCCTGGGCACAGGGATGAATACCTGTATTTATGATGGCGAAAAAATAATTCAGAATATAGATTCCCTGGGGTACATACTTGGAGATGAAGGAAGTGGAGCTGCAATGGGGAAAAAATTATTGGCTGATTACATAA
>JBDTJI010000270.1:0-2294 GCA_039935935.1 Ginsengibacter sp.
GGAGTACAGCCTCATGAAAATGCGAAAAATGCCAAAGAATTGGGAGGAGGTACTTTAGGATACTCAGTAGCGCGACAGGCACCGAACGGCACTATTCACCTTATCACATCAATGAACACTCCGTGCCTGGAGTTTGCTTTCAATGAAGCATGGATCATGTCCCCGGAAGATAGTGATATTAATGAAAGCAACTTATTAAAAAATACAGCGACCGGAATAAAGGATATAAAAAAGTATGAAGAAAAATACCCGAACGGTCGCCTTAAAGCGGTGTGGTATGCAGGTACAGGAAATGACGGCAGGTATCTTTTGAACGGTACGAAAACCTGGTATTATTCCAACGGCAATAAGCAATGGGAAGCTACCTTCGATAAAGGTGCAGCAAAAGGTGATGAAGTTTATTGGCACGAAGATGGAAACAAAATATGGTCGTGGAATCACAAGGAAGATGGTACAAGCACATGGTACCATTGGTATAAAGGCGATAGGAAAAGATCAGAATCTACCTGGGATGATAAAAAGTGTACAGGAATTACAACGTCATGGGATAAGGCCGGAAATGTGACCAGTCAATACAAATTAATGGATGGATTTGTGCAGGAAAAAATTAAATGAGCTATCAGTAATGATTTACGGCTTGCTGCAACGGATGTTAGCGACAGTTAGTGTTTCGTTTCGTTACCAAGGATGTCAGAATTAATGAAATTAGTGACTGTTAATAAATAAGTAGTACATTTGGTCAAAACTTATTATTATGGTTAGCGATGAAGTATTACAAAAGAAAATTCAAACAATCCTCCCTCATTTGGATGAGCAGACCACCCGTTTATACCTTGCCAGTGAAGCGCAAACTTTAGGAAGAGGCGGAAAGCAACTGGTAGCAAAGCTGGCCGGGGTGAGCCGGGTCAGGATTGATAAAGGGATTGCAGAATTAGCGTCCGGTGAAGTAGTAAAAGAAGGTAGCTCATCAAAGAAAATAAGGAAGCCAGGTGGTGGTCGTAAAAAACATAAAGAAAATCAAACCGGATTGATGGAAGCATTGGAATCAATCGTAAATCCTCATACCAGAGGCGATCCTATGAAAGTGCTTTTATGGAGTAGTAAAAGCTTGCGCAATATAGAAAAAGAATTGAAAAAAAAGGGATATTTTATAAGCTATGTAACGGTGGGAGAATTATTAAAATCTATGGGTTATAGTTTGCAAGGGAACAAGAAAACAGATGAAGGAGGTAATGTTCCTGACAGAAACGAGCAGTTTGAGTTTATCAATAGAACTGCCCTATCTTTTATGACCGATGATGCACCGGTAATATCTGTGGATTGTAAAAAGAAAGAACTGATAGGAAACTTCAAAAATGGAGGCAGAGAGTGGGTTGAGAAAGGTAAAGCACCTCATGTAAAAGTGTATGATTTTATAGATGAAGAACTTGGAAAAGCGGTTCCGTATGGCGTTTATGATATTGCAAAAAATGAAGGATGGGTAAGTGTAGGCAATAGTAAGGATACAGCAGAATTTGCAGTAAACAGCATTAGAACCTGGTGGCAACAAATGGGTAAAGAACAATATCTTTCAGCCAGGAAACTTTTGGTTACTGCCGATGGTGGGGGAAGCAATAGTTCAAGAAGCAGATTATGGAAAAAAGAACTGCAAACATTAGCAACGGAAACCGGATTGGAAATATATGTTTGTCACTTTCCGCCCGGCACCAGCAAATGGAATAAAATAGAACATAGAATGTTTTCATACATCACTAAAAATTGGCGGGCAAAGCCATTGGAAAGTTTGGAAGTAATTGTAAATTTGATAGCAAATACCACAACTCAAAAAGGATTGAAAGTCAGAGCCAAAGCCGATCAAAGAATTTATGAAAAAGGTATAAAAGTAGAGGATGAAGATTTAAAGAATATAAAACTAACAGCCAATAGCTTTCGAGGTGATTGGAACTATAAAATCAGCTCTTAAATGTATTAGTTATTTCTTAACAAACCCTTAGTCCTGCTGAAATTCCCGTCACTATTACAGTTCTGGCGCAGGTCTCCCGACCTGTGCATGAGCGTTACTGAGCCTTCACTTAATAAAAACATCCTTAAGAATAACATAAACAATCCTTAACCTAATCTTACTATTTCCAATAATCCTTTCTCTTTTTCAGTGTAATAATCAACTGCGCTACTATGCTTCCAATCGATGGGGTGCTTAACAAATCCTGCTCTTTCCGGATTTTCGTGAAGATAAACAAGCCTCTGGTTATACATTTCTTTAGTGTTAAGCAAAATAGGATGATTCTCATGCT
>JBDTJI010000271.1:0-2497 GCA_039935935.1 Ginsengibacter sp.
TTTTTTGCCTGTGGCCTTATCATAAACATCCAGAATACGAGAATCATTAATCCTAAAAATACAAATTGAAATCCGCCGCCACCCTGGCCTTGTCCTAACATTAAAAATACCATTGCTAAATTCATACTGTTTGTTTGTGCTGTATCACAGCGGTTAATAAATTTATTTGTTTTTTGAAATTACTTCTCCCTTTAATTGCAAAACAGGAAATGCGGGGTATGCATTGGAAATTACGGTAACTGCTTTATTCGTCGGACCCACTCTTCCCTCGCTATTAAAAACTACTTTCAACGAGCCGGTTTCTCCGGGATTAATAGGTTCTTCCGGTTTCTCCGGCACCGTACAACCGCAGCTTGCTGTAGCAGAAGAAATGATCAAAGCTTTGTCGCCTGTATTACGGAAACGATAATTGTAAGTAACTTTTTCTCCATCGGTGATTTTTCCAAAATCAAATACAGAATCAATCATCTGTACTGTTGTAGTATCCTGGAAATGTTCTTGTTTATTCAAAGCTCGTGCATCCGTTGCTTCAATATGACTACGGATATTACAAGAGCCTAAAATGCCTGAAACACAAAATATAATTATCCAGATTTTCATTTCATTTCTATGTATCTGCAAATGTATCATAAAGTACTGTTCCTGTAATTGGTCTTATGTATTTTATTTTGAGACAGCAGCTCTTTATGAATATTATCCAGGATACCATTTACAAATTGGCCGCTTTGCTCAGTGCTGTATTCTTTTGCGAGGTCAATGTACTCGTTGATAGTGACCCTGGGTGGAATCGTTTCAAAATACAAAAGCTCGCAAATCCCCATTTTTATAAGAATCATATCGAGCAATGCAATGCGTTCTGAATCCCAGTTTTTCAATTTCGGCTTTATTAACTCAAGGCAATAACTATCTTTCTCAATTAAAGATTGCAGAAGGTCCAATGCAAACTTCATTTTCTCTGCCCCTACCATGTCTTCAAAATTAAACAATGCAGGCTTTTGAAAAAATGTATTCATTAAGACAATCATCATTTCGGCATCGTCATCCCATTGCATAAATTTCTCTTCCACATCGCTGATGAAGTACTCATCAGGCAACATTAAGTCAGAAAAGATAAATTCAAGTATCTTCCGCTCAGATCTTTTTTCACGTGATGGCAATGAAATGTACTCTTTGTATTGGTCACTGGCTATTAGAGCAAAGTACCCCTTCCTCACCAATTCTTCATTAATTAAATATTTAGTTTTGAATTTGTCTGCCGAGCGCAGGAACGAGGCGCTTTCTTTGACCGCCCACACCAGTTCATTGCCGGATATTTTGGTATTTACCTTCAAGTCATTCTCAGAAGGAAGGTATTTACTGGCTTTTTGCAAAGCATCCTTTTCCGCATATCCGGCTATTTCAAGAATGTGGTAAATAAGCCAGGTAAATAATTGTTGAGCGCTATCAAGATTCTTTTTTAAAATTTGTGATGGTTCTCCGGGTTTCGTTTCATTATTCATTGATCGAATGCTGTAAAACGTCTGCATGACTTTGACCCGAATATTTCTTCTGCTTAACATTTATAAGAACTTGTTTTAGGGCTGCGAAGATAAGAGGAAATAGTTTTCCCGATAGCCATTGGGAGGATTATTTGTTAATTAGTTTATTGATTTATTAGATTGTTAGTGGCTATTCCTTATTTCTTCTTGCCCCTTTAGGGGATAGGGGTGACCACTCACCACTCACTACTCACTTTTCCGACTTCACCGTTCCACTTCCTGAAATATGAATTTCGGGAGAGGTTGGGTTACCTGAATAGTACACATCTCCACTACCTGCTACATTTACTTTTAAACTCACACTTGCAAATACATGAGCAGCAGAGCTTCCAGAAAGCCTGATATTCGTATTTTCACTTTTTAAATTGCTACACTTTACATCGCCACTTCCACTTATTTTACAGTCTAAATCCTTAGTCTTTCCTGATAAGGCAATATCGCCTGACCCTGATCCAACAGCACTTATTGCGGGCGCATCCACTTCCAAATCTATATCGCCCGAACCTGAAGTAGTAATATCAAACTCTTTATCACTGATTATAACACCATGCCCCTTGATATCAGCTGAGCCTGATGTACTTATCTTATTAAGCGAGGGAACGGTAACTGTCACTTTCGCGTGGTCGTTCACTATAGAATAATTATTTTTATAATGAATGTTTAACACTCCATTGTTGACTTCTGTAACAATGTGAGGAATCAAATTTTCATCATTCTCCACAACCAGGCTATAACCGTCGCCAATGTTGATATCAATATCGATAGAACCGGAAGTCTTTATTGAATGCACATTGTATATACTTCTTTTTTCACTGATGATATTTCCATTGCCGGAAATCGAATCGCAGGAAGTAAAAAAAATAGCTGCAATTAAAAAAACAATAAAGTTGTTCATGGGCTTTTGTTTTTTATGAAAAGAAATGCAATTTACAACCTCCCGATCGCTATATCGCTATCGG
>JBDTJI010000272.1:0-15823 GCA_039935935.1 Ginsengibacter sp.
TTGTTTCAAGCAAAAGCCTGTCTTTAAAAGTTCCCGGTTCCATTTCATCTGCATTGGCTACCATGTATTTTATTTTAGGCGCATCATCTCCTGATGGCACCAAACTCCATTTTACACCAGTAGGGAATCCTGCTCCTCCTCTTCCTTTTAGGTTGGATGATTTCACCTCGTCAATCACGTCCTTCGGAGTCATTTTCAGGGCCTTTTTCAACCCCTCATACCCACCGGTCTTCTCATATTCTTTCATTGACAACCAGGTACCGTCAGCTTTTATATGTTGGGTTAATGGCTTTTCCATGCTTACTATTTCATCTTAATTTTTTAATTTTATTGATACTGTTCTAATATTTCATCAAGTTTATCTATTGTCAAATCATTATGCAAATCTCTATCTATTATCATAGTGGGTGCATGATCACAATTTCCCAGGCATACAATCGGCAGCAATGTAAAGCGGTTATCCGCCGTAGTTTCTCCAAACTTTATTGATAATTTATTCTTCAATGCTTCCAGAATCTGCTCGTAGCCCATTATCCAGCAGCTTATGCTATCGCAAATCATGATCACATGCCTCCCGACCGGTCTGCGAAAGACCATGGTGTAAAACGTTGCTACACTATCTATCTCATCCGGTGACATATCTAAAATTTCTGACAGCTCTTTAACAGCTTCATCCGATACCCAGCCATGATACTTTTGCACTATTCGTAAAGCATCAATGCAGACCGCCTTTTTATAAGGAACATGAGGAAACATATCCTCTATTTCCTTTCTTTCCTGATCCGATATTATTTTTTCAACCACCATAAGATTCTATTTTTAACGATCAATATCTGCCAATACAAAATCTACACTTCCCAAAATGGACATAAGATCTGCAATCGTGTATCCCTTACTGATATACGGCACCATCTGCATGTGTGGAAATGAGGGAACTCTAATTCTTGTTCTATACGAATTCGTATTTCCATCACTTATTAAATAATAACCATTGTGTCCTTTGGTAGCTTCTACACCGCAAAAAGCCTCACCCGGTGGAATTACAGGGCCCCAGGTTACATTTAAGAAATGATTGATTAATGTTTCAATATCATACATTGTCTTTTCTTTTCGCGGAGGAGTAGTGAGTGGATTGTCAGACTTGTAATCTCCATCCGGCATATTTTTCAGACATTGTTCCACTATGCGAAGGCTTTGCTTCATCTCCTCAGCCCGTACCTTTGCACGATCGTAGCAATCACCGTTTTTTCCTGTCGGTATATCAAAGTCAAATTTCTCATAACCGGAATATGGCTGTTTTTTTCTGAAATCCCATTCAAAACCTGTTGCGCGTAAACCGGGGCCTGTGATTCCCCATTCAATCGCTTCTTCTGTAGTATAAACCCCAATTCCTACAGTACGTGCTTTGAAGATGCTGTTGCGCATTACAAATTTGTCGTACTCTTTTAATCTTCCCGGGAAATAATCAATAAAATCCTGTACTAATTTTTCCCATCCTTTCGGAAGATCCTGAACAACACCGCCAATTCTAAACCAGTTGGGATGCATCCTGTCTCCACAAATAGCTTCAACAATATCAAAAACTTTTTCGCGATCATTGAACATTAAAAAAACCGGGGTCATCATACCCAAGTCCTGTGCAAAAGTCCCATACCAAACTAAATGACTTGCTATTCTGAACAATTCAGACATCATGATCCTGATATATTGCGCCCGCTCCGGAATCTCAATGCCCGCCAACTTTTCAACTGCCATCACGTAAGGAAAATTATTCATTACACCACCCAGATAATCCACTCTGTCTGTATAAGGAATGAACGTATGCCACGATTGCCGCTCACCCATTTTTTCAACACCACGGTGATGAAACCCAATATCAGGTACAATATTGACGATCATTTCTCCATCAAGTTGTAGTACAAGTCTTAAAATGCCGTGTGTACCCGGATGTTGAGGTCCCAGGTTGAGAAACATAAATTCCTCATCATCGCTCATTGTTTTTTTTAAACCCCATTGTTCGGGTTTGAATTGTAATAACTCCTGTTCTGCTATTTGTTTGTATTCCGGTAATTCGTATGGTGGTAACTCTGTGGCTCTTGCCGGGTGACATTTTTGAAGAGGATAGCCTACCCAGCTTTCGGGCATTAAAATTCTTCTTAAATCGGGATGCCCGGTAAATTTGATATTGAACATATCATAAGCCTCTCTTTCATACCAGTTGGCAGATGGCCATAATGCGGTTAGTGTTGGGAGAGTAGGTTCATCGGCAGTCAGTGCTACTTTTAATCTAATAAAATCATTTCTGTCAAAAGAAAATAATTGATATACAATAGTGAAACGGCTTTCTGGTTGTTCGCCTCGGAAATTTCTCGCCTGCTCATCAATCACCGTTAAATCATAGAGCATTTTGTAAGGCGTGCCCGCTTCCTTTTTCAGAAATGTCAGCACCTGGATGATCTTATCACCGTTTATCCAAAGAGTAGGAAAGGCGTCTTTTGTATTTTGTTGGTACACAATAATCTCATCATCAAATTTTCTTTTTAATTCTAAGACGATATCTGTAGCTTCGGACATTTATTAATTTTTAAAATTAATTACTCTCTACTAACCGGGAAACCGGCTGATATTATCAGATGCTGTCAGGAGAGCGTATCTCCGTCATTTTCATTCTTTCATCTCTTTTCATTTCTTTATGAGAAGGGCCTTCAGGCTTAATTATTCCTTGCGCACCAATCGTCCAGCTTAGTGGGCGCCTTTCTTTTCCTACCTGATCGCGAAGCATTAATAAACCCTCCATGAAGGCTTCCGGTCGTGGCGGACACCCCGGCACATAAACATCTACGGGTAAAAATTTATCTACCCCCTGAACTACACTATATATATCATACATACCGCCGGAGTTAGCACAAGAACCCATAGAAATAACCCAGCGCGGTTCCATCATTTGCTCATAAAGATGTTTGATAACCGGAGCCATTTTAATAAAAACAGTTCCTGCAATAACTATCATATCCGATTCACGAGGAGTACCTCTGATCACCTCTGCCCCAAACCGGGAAATATCGTATTTACTGGTGATGCTCGTTGCCATTTCCACATAGCAGCATGATAGTCCAAAATTAAAAGGCCATATAGAATTTTTTCTGCCCCAGGCAATCATATCCTCCATCCTGGTCAAAACAATAGATTTTTGAATTGTTTCTTCAAATGAACTATTACCAGATACCGGCACTGTAGGTTCGTTTGCTTTAGTTGCCCACCATTTCATAGTATTATTGTTTTTCTTTTCGTTTGCGATAAGCCTTTAATATTTTTTTGCTGTCAGGACCGAAATCAAGCGCACCTATTCTCCATTCATAGATAAGCAGGGAAATTAATACACCAATAAAGATGAGAATAGCGATATAACCTGGCCACCCTAATGCTTTTATGGATATAGCCCATGCGATAATAAAAATTGCTTCAATATCGAAAATCACGAAGAGCAGCGCTACAATGTAAAAATTAATAGGCAGACGAACTCTTGCTGATCCTGTTTCCAGAATCCCGGATTCATAAGGCTCATTAGTTGCATGTTCAGAATGCCTTTCGCCTAAAAAATGTGATAGAAACAGCATTCCTGATACCAACAGAACTACCGCAATAGCGTACACCAAAAATGGCCAGAATAAAGTGGTGTTTAAAAAATATTCCATTGGCTAATAGTGTTTACCAAAAACAATGGTGAAAAGATTCTTAAACCAGGGTACATCAAATATCTATACAAATATTTATCATCTGAACTGGAAATTTATCTAAGATAATTGTTACCTCAATGAGTGACAAATGTAATGATATTAAGTAGAATAAATTTGAACGTCTAAAAAACTAATTATATAATCTTTAGAGAAATACATGACTTTATCAGAAATAAAAGCCTCTGTCACATCTTAAATAATTAATCATTTTTCTTCTTTTAAAAATTTATTTTGATGCGTGATTTGTCTGCTCTTTCATTAGTTGGTATAATATTCTTTGTAGAAATGGGTAAAAGCTGTATCTACCATTCTTATTCTATATAGAAGTAAACAGAGGTGAGTGAATTATCTATATTTCTGTAGCATTACAACCACTAACAATACTGAAGCTATTTTGTAAAATAAAAATGGGCCATAATGTAGGATATGAAGAATCCATTAAATAAATAATTTATAATCTTGATGAAACTCAGCAAGAATAATCCTCGCATACAAGCGGAAAAATCAACTTCGCCAAAATTAAAAGTGGTTATAACCTTTGAAACGATGATCTTTTACACCCTCAATAACTTGCGTCTATCAGGCACCCGTCTTCTTACCGGTAGCAACCATCACTATTCCTACAATAGCAAGTATGCCGCCTGCATAGGTGGGCCATCCGATCCATTTGTTTTCAGTTTTATTTATTTCTATCGGGCCTGCATCAACCAGTGTTTTCTTTACCGGAACAGAAAATCCTTTTATCAAAACCATTAAAATTCCAACTGCTATTAAGATCCATCCAATTGTTTTCATAAATTGCTTTTTTATTGTTAGGAAATGAAAATGTATTTTTTTTTAGTTTAGGAAAACTACCCTCGCTTAATCTGCATCAGACCATCTGCTACTTCCTGCACCGGCATACCGCATGTTTTATTTTTACACACATAGATCATCGTTTTACCTTCTACTAATTTGTCTGACAGTAGCGGCAGATTCTTACTTGCATTTTCACCACCGGAATATATTACATCGGGAAGATAACCTTTTTGTAGCAATGCTAATTTTTCTCTCCAGCTACTTCCCACAATGGCTACTTCATAAGGCGGATTAATTTGTAAAAGCAGCGCCTGAGCCCAATTGCTGTAATATTGTAAATTCTTCTTTACATCGTCACGAACATTCTTCACCATTTGTGCCGATTGATCTGTGTAATATTTGTTTTCAAAATACATGCCTAATAAAAAAAGGTTCTTTGCCATTTCACTGTTAGACGATACTATTACATTGTCTGTTACTTCCATTTTTCTTGCGATCAGGTTGCTGTGCTGGCCATCAGTATATAAAAACATACCAGTGTCCTTATCAAAAAAATGTGCTTCAACATATTGGGTAAGCTCGTTGGCTTTTTGCAGGTAGTACTCATCAAAACTTACCTGGTAATATTTTATGAGGACACTGATCAAAAAGGCATAATCATCTAAGAAGGCAAAAATGGTAGCACGTCCATTCTTATAATTCCTGAATAAAGAATGATCAGGGTTGCAAATATTTTTCAATAAAAAATCAATGTTTCTTTGTGCGATGGTTAAATACTTTTTCTCTTCAAACGCTTCATAAGCATCAATAAAACCTCTTGCCATCAGTGCATTCCATGAAGTTAATATCTTGTCGTCCGTAACTGGACGCACACGTGCCTCTCTTGCCTTGAATAACTTTTTATTTAACAAAATGAGTCGTTTGTTGAATTTATCTTCAGTAAGGGAATGTTTCTCAATAGGTATTTTATCCCCATAATTTATATCGGGGATGTTTTTGCTCTGCTCCCAGTTTCCTTCCGGAGTGATACCGTAATAATCACAATAGAATGCTGCGTCTTCTTTTAAAATATCTTTTATTTCTTTTTCGGTCCATACGTAATATTTGCCCTCCTCCCCTTCGCTGTCTGCGTCAAGTGAAGAATAAAATCCTCCTTCCGGGGAAGTAAGCTCCCTAATAACAAACTCTAACGTGTCATCTGCTACTTTTTTGTATAATTGATTTTTAGTAACCTGGAATGCATGGCTGTAAAGGCTTACCAGCTGCGCATTATCATACAGCATTTTTTCAAAATGCGGTATATGCCACCCTGGGTCGGTAGCATAACGTGAAAAACCTCCTCCTACATGATCATAGATGCCACCTTTAGCGATATTGTTCAAAGTGATTTCCACGGCTTTTAAAGCATCTTTGTTGCCAGAGAAATGATGATATTGTAATAAATATTCCCACACGGAAGGCATCGGGAATTTCATAGAGCCTCTAGTGCCGCCCTTTTCAAAGTCTATCTTTGTTTGAAAAGCAGAAAACATTTCTTTCAGGTCATCTGCAGTGTACGTATCTGTATTTGTATTCAAAGGAATGTGTTCAATATCACGAATGCCTTTTGAAACATTGGCTGCCTGCTCTTCTAATTTTTCCGGTTCTGTTTTGTAGATATCAGCAAAGTAGTTCAATAGCCTAATCCAGTTGTCTTTTGGAAAATAGGTTCCTGCAAAAAAAGGTTTTCCGTCAGGCATTGCCAGGGCATTTAAAGGCCAGCCTCCGCTGCCATTGATGAGGTAAGCAGCATTCATATAGATCTGATCTACATCAGGCCGTTCTTCACGATCCACTTTTATACAGATGTAATGTTCATTCATCACCCGCGCTACTTCTTCATCTTCAAAACATTCATGTTCCATTACATGGCACCAGTGACATGCTGCGTATCCAATACTTATCAACATCATTTTGTTTTCCTGTTTCGCTTTTCCAAGGGCTGCATCACCCCATGCATACCAGTTTACAGGATTGTGAGCATGTTGCAGAAGATAGGGGCTGCTTTCGTTAATGAGAGAATTAGACATCGTTTGGATTATTTAATTTCTAAATTATTGATAATTTGAATTCCGGATCACTTTTATTGTAATTACATGATGCAATACTTATTGCTACAGAAGGTTACTTCCTGCAAAGTTAAACATTGCACCAATGGCCAAGCGTCAACTAAATTGCTGTTCTCAAAAGAAGACAAACTTAATTCAAACAATAAAGGCCGATTCGAAAGTAAAAATTTTGATTCATCATACTCCTCTACAAAATTAAAATACAAGTACACGTATCTCAAAAGCCGTTGGTCAGGAGACCAGACGGCAGAAGTATCCTCTATTACGCAGAATTTTTTTTTTAAATTGACTAGTTGTATCCAATGATTTTATCGTCTTTATAGTGAAAACTCAATTGTAACAGAATAATTTTTGCATGCCCGATAGAAGGAATATCAAGGATCTACTTGAAAAATATATTTTAAATACCTGTAGCCGTGAAGACATGGATATGCTGTTACAAATCATTCAAAATGAAAAAGAGGAAGAAGCAGTCACGAAAATCTTGAAACTACACTGGGAGACATCGGGTAAACCAATACATGGTGAGGAGATGAATGTAGAGGATAAATTTTCTATGTTGATGAGTGAAATTAAAATGGAAACTCCTGCCGATTCGATAGACGAAAAAAAAACAAACCGGTGGTATATTCGTTTAGCCGCTGCCGCTGTCATAGTGGGCTTACTGTCAGCAGGTGTTTACTTTATAGGTGAGCAGGATTCGCCCCGGCAAATCGTAAAAACAGAAAATCTTATTAAACAAACAAATAACAACGACGTTCTGCCAGGCAGGAATACGGCAACGTTGACGCTTGCAGATGGAACTACCGTTATTCTGGATGACGCTCAAAATGGAACGGTAACTACCCAGGGAAATACGAAAGTTATAAAGCTGAATAATGGTATGCTTTCTTACAAAAGTTTGCACCAAAAAACAGCGGAGATAGTTTATAATACGATATTGACTCCAAAAGGCGGTCAATACCAGTTGATTCTTTCTGATGGTTCTAAAGTATGGCTCAATGCCGCTTCTTCACTTAGGTTTCCTGCGGATTTTACAGCTAAAGAAAGAAAAGTAGAACTATTGGGTGAGGCTTATTTTGAAGTAGCGAAAAACACTGCCAGGCCTTTTAAAGTAGTAACGGAAGGAATGGAAGTAGAAGTGCTGGGTACTCATTTTAATGTTAACTCTTATGATGATGAATCCTCAACACGGACAACCTTGCTGGAAGGCATCGTGAAGATTAGCCATGGAACTAACACTGATTTTTTAAAACCCGGACAGCAGGCAAAACTTACCAGAGATGGCAATCTGAAGATTATAAACAATGCTGATTTAGATGAATCGGTTGCGTGGAAGGAAGGTAAATTTCAATTTGACCGCGCGGATATTCATGAAGTAATGAGACAAATAGCGAGGTGGTATGATGTAAGTGTAGATTACAAAGGTATTGTTTCAAGTCATTTTGGGGGATCCATATCGAGGGATGTAAACTTATCACAGGTACTGAAAATGCTGGAAATGACATCGAACTTAAAATTTCAAATAGAGGACCAGCATGTGGTGGTAGGCCCCTGATTGTTTGAGAAAACATTTATAAATAATGATATGAAAAGCCAAAAGGTAATATCAAAGAAACCGTTCCGACAGCAATCGGAACGGCGGATTTTCTTAGTTTCTAAATAAACAAATACGTTATACTGTTCATTGTTAAACCAAAAAACAAATTTATGCTTTTAAAAACTCTCTGTATCAGGCCAAATACAAGTATGGCCAAAATCTTTTTAATTATGAAACTTACAGCTATTCTGCTCCTGGTAACTTGTTTACAGGTAAACGCAAAAGGATACGCACAAAAAGTGACTCTTTCTATGAGAGATGCGCCCTTGCAAAAAGTCTTTAAGGAGATTCAAAAGCAAACAGGGTATCATTTCCTATATACCTATGAATTGCTGGACAATGCCGGGAAGGTCGATATTAAGGTGCAGAATGTTCCTTTACAGGATGCCTTGTATCAATGTTTGGAGAACACACCCCTTACCTATTCAATCATTGAGAATACCGTAGTAATCAAAAAGAAAGAAATAGTCAGTACTCCTGCAATTTTTTTACCTCAAACCATTCCCCTTTTTATGAATGTATCGGGTAAGGTGACTGATGATAACGGAAAACCTCTTCAAGGTGTCTCCGTTTTAGTTAAAGGAACTACTACCGGGACTAACACAGATGCCAATGGAGTATTTAATATTGATGTACCGGACAATTCGTCTCAAAGGCTGGTCTTTTCATTTGTGGGTATGGAGACGCAGGAACTAAATGTGAAAGGGAAAAGATCGATCCAGTTAGCCATGAAATCTATCTCTACAGGACTGAGTGATGTGGTGGTGGTGGGTTATGGTACACAGAAAAAAGAGAATTTGACAGGAGCCGTTGCATCCATTTCCAGTAAGGAATTGGAAAACAAACCGCTGCCCAATGTAGGAGAAGTTTTGAGAGGTATTTCGCCTAATCTTAATATTAATTTAGGAGCTTATGGCGCTGAGCCTGGCGCTAAACTCTCTTTTAATATCAGAGGATTGGGCTCAATCAGTGGCAATAGCGCCCCGCTTATTTTAGTTGACGGTGTAGAGATGATGGATATCAATAATCTGGATCCGGGAACTATTGAAAGTGTATCTGTACTAAAAGATGCTTCTTCCGCTGCCATCTATGGATCACGTGCTCCTTTTGGAGTGATTTTGATCACGACCAAAAAAGGAAAGAGAAACGAAGGAGTGAAAATACAGTATAACAACAATATGATAGTAGGCAAGTCAATAGGGATACCACATATGGAAAATTCCTTGATTTTCGCTACGGCATATAATCAGGCTGCTGTAAATGCAGGAAGCCCTCCTCAGTTTCCTGATGAACAAATACAACGGATTAAAGGTTTTATTGATGGGACTTACAAAACAGAATATGATCCCGCTAATCCACCTACTTCAATATGGGCAGGACGACGTGTTGCTAATGGAAACTGGGATTGGCCGCACATTTTGTTTAAAGACTATAAATTTGACCAACGGCACAATGTGGCATTAAGTGGTGGCAGTGATAAAACCCAGTATTATATCTCATTAGGATACTTTGATCAAAATGGTTTTTATGGCGCTGGTTACGATGAGTATAAAAGATACGATTTGTTAGCCAATTTATCCACTCAGGCTACCAACTGGCTTAAGTTTAATTTGAGTACCAAATATGCCAATACCCATACTGACTATCCGATTGGCATCACTACAGTTGAGAGACGATATATAGGTGACAGCTACTACTCTTTTGGCCCCAACACACCCCGATATAATATTGACGGTAGTGAAGCTAATCCCATTATGAGATATCTCGAAAGTTCCGGAAGAGACAAGACAGACAATAATGATCTGTTAATAACACTCGGCGCTGAAATAGAGCCTGTAAAAGGATGGAAGACCAATTTTTCCTATAATTATAACATCACGGAAATGAACGAAGGAATAGAGTCACTACCCGTGCCTGTGAAATTGGGAAACGGCGGCACTGGTAATGTTGGTAAACCAAACAGCGCTTTTGAATCAAGATTTTCTCATTCGCCCTATAAGTTGATCAATGCCATAACTTCTTACGAAAAATCGCTTGGAGATCATTTTATTAAGGCACTGGTTGGTTATGAACAGGAAGATAGATTTTTTACATCAATGAATGGAAGAAGGGAGAATTTAATTACAGAGTCGGTACCCTCCATTAGTACTGCACTTGGAGCAACATCACTCTCGGATTACAAGTATGATTGGGCAACACAAGGAGTTTTTGGCCGTATCAATTATAATTTCAAAGAAAAATACCTTTTAGAATTTAGTGCACGTTATAACGGGTCATCCAGGTTTGATCCGGAATCACGGTGGGGATTTTTCCCTTCAGCTTCCGCTGGTTATCAAATATCAAAGGAGAATTTCTGGCAGGCAATTGAGCCGGTTATCAACCGGTTAAAGATAAGGGGCTCCTATGGTGCATTGGGCAACCAGAACGTTGCTGCCTATTTGTATATCCCCACGGTAAATGTTAATCCGGAAGCTCCATGGATCATAGGAAACGCCCGTCCGCCTTATGCATTGACGCCACGTATTATCAGTGAGAATCTAACATGGGAAACAATAACCATGACCAATATCGGTGTTGATGCGGCATTCCTCGACAATCGGCTGGATTTAACTTTTGATATGTACGACAGGAAAACTACCAATATGTTTGGGCCCCAGGAAACACTTCCTTATACGCTGGGTACAGGTACACCCACTGCAAATAATGCATCGTTATCTACTAAAGGTTTTGAATTGATACTGAACTGGCATGACAGGCTTGGCTCCGATTTTTCATATAATGCACAAATAAGCATTGGAGATAGTAAATCAAAGATCCTGAAATATAGAAATGGAAGTGGATTTATTGATACCTGGTATAACGGCAAGGAAGTGGGTGAAATTTGGGGTTTTGTTACTGATAAATTAATTCAAACAGCAGGTGAAAAAATGCCGGACCAAACCGCGTTATATCCCAACTGGGGACCTGGCGATGTAAAATATATAGACCTTAATGGTGATGGCAAGATTACTGAAGGTCTAAGGACACTCGCAGATCATGGTGATTTAAAAGTTATTGGGAACAGTTCGCAGCGGTACAACATTGGTATTGCTGCCGGATTTAACTGGAAAAGTTTTGATTTTAATATGAACTGGTCTGGCAGCTTAAAACAGGATTATCTACCTCGATTTGGTGTAAACACCTTTTGGGGCCTGACCGATTCGTGGACTAATTCTGCTGTATTTAAGGGCGCACCAGTATTGGATTACTGGCGCCCTGCCGATGAAACCAATATTTTTGGCCCTAATACCAATTCTTATTTTCCCAAACCCTATTTCAGCAATGAAACCTATAAAAACAGAGAACCCCAGTCAAAGTATGTTCTTAATGCAGCTTATTTGCGGTTAAGAAATCTCCAGTTAGGATATACGCTACCAACTGATATTTCCAAAAAGGTAGCTATTCAAAAAGCAAGAGTCTTTGTTTCAGGAGGAAACCTGGTAACGATAAAAAGCCTGCCAAAAGATGTAGATCCAGAGCAAACGATTATCGGAGAAGATGGATATAATAGAAATGGTTCTTTTTATCCGATGGCAACCACTTTTACAATTGGAGTAAATCTAACATTCTAAAAACACAGAAATTATGAAATATTTAAAAATAGCTATGAGTTTGACGGCCTTCTTCGTATTAAGTGCCTGTCAAAAAAATTTTTTAGACCGCAAACCGCTTTCCGCAGTCGGCTCCTCTGATTATTTTAAGAGTCCAAAAGATTTGGAGACCTATGTCAACCAATTTTACAGCAATTATTTATTTCCAATTACGAATGAATTTGCTTTGGATTATAATTCAGATAACGCAGTTTCAACTAATTTTGATGAAACACTTGCAGGAACCCGCACGCTGGATAATGCTGGTAGCATTGATTTTAGCAGGGTAAGGAGTGTCAATTACTTCTTTGATAATTACAAGCGGGTTGAGGCAAATGCCGCTTTTGCCGATTACAAACAATTTGTGGGGGAAGCTTTCTTTTTCAGGGCGCTTAGTTATTTCAGGCTTCTACGGGGTTGGGGTGATATACAATGGTTTACTTCTGAAGTTGGTACTGCATCACCAGACCTCGTTAAACAAAGAGATCCAAGAAACGTGGTCGCTGACAATATTATTAAAGATTTGGATTCGGCAGCATTGTATCTCCAGGCAGATAAAACTGATGGTGCCTCCCGTGTTAATAAATGGATGGCTTTGCTGATCCAAAGCAGGGCTGCTCTTTATGAGGGTACCTGGGAAAAATATCATGCTGGTGATCCGTTTGGCGTAGCTAATGCACAGCCTGAAAAATACTTTAATAAGGCGGTTGAGGCAACAACGAAGATTATGGAATCAGGCCTGTATAGTATTTATTCGACCAATTCGCCAAATACTGATTATTATAATCTTTTTTCAAGTCAACGAAGCTATTCAGGCAATACTGAAGTAATGTTTTGGAAAAAATTTGACAATGGTCTGGGAAAGGGTGAGGTGGCATTTAGAAGGCAGCCGAATTATGGGCAGCGTAATCCTTATGAACATTCACAAACTAAAGAATTAGCTGATTCATATTTGTGTACGGATGGTAAACCAATATCAGGTAATTCACTCTTTAAAGGATTTACCAATATTAGCCTTGAAATGCAGAACCGCGATCCGAGATATTTTCAGACTCTTGGTATGCCAGGTTGGCCATGGAGTATCAACACTGATGGTACCAAGACCGACTATAGTGCATTCTATGCTATACTTAATAAAGGAGTAGAATATTATTCTCCCGCAGGTTATGTACTCAGAAAAGGGTACGACGCTCGTGTACAATACCAAATCCCACAATATGAAGAAACACCAGGTATTATATACAGATACGGGGAGGTTTTACTTAATTTTGCTGAAGCCAAAGCTGAATTAGGCACGATCACTCAGGATGACATTGATAAATCCATCAAAAAATTAAGAGACAGGGTTGGTATGCCTGATTTGACAATCGCGGCTATTACTGTTGATCCCAAATGGAATTTCCCTACTTTGTCTCCGGTAATTAATGAAATAAGACGTGAACGAAGGATAGAATTGGCATCAGAGGGATTTCGGTTCGACGATATTATGCGGTGGGCTGCTGCCGATGAGCTGATTGTTGGTAAAAGGCCTCACGGCTTTATGGCTTCCCAGATTACAGTTAACCCTTACCCGATAGATGGAAACGGATTTCTTGATCCTTATCAGAAAAAACTTCCTGCTGGTTATGGATTTAAAATAGGTCGTGATTATTTGAATGCCATTCCAAAAGATCAGCTTTTGTTGAATCCGTCTTTGGTTCAAAATCCGGGTTGGAATTAAAGGGTTAGATATCGCGTGAGGTTATTATTAAAGGCTCTGTTCGTTAGCAGCCTTGACTTGAACGTTTGTACATATTACATGATGAAGTGGCAGGCAGACAAAATAAAATATATAAGGATAATGATGTCAAAATTTTCAATGTTTCAGAATGCAATTCTCTGCCTGGTCTTACTTATCTTTTCAATTCAGGCACTGGGACAAAAGGATAACTTAATTATCTCAAAAGAAACAGAAGCCATACGTAGCAATGCCTACGAAAAGGAGCTTGCGGATTACCTCGAGATCTATATTGTTGACGATTATGACCAACGTGCCGATAAAGCGTGGCACCGGGATTATAGTAGTCTTGATAATTTTAAGAGAAGTGTAGAGCCTAACCGGCAAAAATGGGAATCAATGGTTATAAAGTCACCGGTGCTCAGTAAGACTAGCCCACTTAAAAAAAAGAGCTACCAATTAGGAAAAGTTAGAGGAGAATGGCTTGAACTTTCTCTTGTACTTGCGCCGGATGATCTTACTTTCGGCGAAAGAGTATATCCTGGAGAAAAGCCGTTTCAGAGTGCACCTTTTTACAAAAAATATCCTGACTGGACAATCATGGCAAGAACCCTTGTTGACCATATGCAGGCATTGGACTTGTTGTCTAAGCTTGATCGTGTAGCGACAGACCGCATAGGTGCAATATGCGTGTCTTTTGGTGCTTATAATTCGTTTTTTTTATCATCAGTTGATCCTCGTATTAAGGCAGTTGTTTCAATATGTGGGATGAGCCCAGTTACCGGAGACCCTAATCCATATTGCTGGGGGATACGTGACTGGTACACTCATTTCCCTAAGATAACTGCTGAACTGGATAGTGATAGGGTGCCCTTTGATTTTATTGAAATTGTAGCGCTTTCAGCGCCGGTTCCTATGTTTTTTTATGCTGCTCAGAATGACCGGATCTTTCCGCATTGGCAAAGTATTACAGAAGCTTTCAATGACATTTATAAACTCTATGATTGGTTAGGGTATGCAAACAATTTTCAGTATTCGATCGGGCCTGGAGAGCACGATTTTCCGCCAGATATAAGAAACTGGGCTTATAATTTTTTGGATCGAAATCTTAATGTAAAATAAGTATCCTATATGGTATTAAAATATTTAAATGTTAGATTAGTAAATACAAGTAATCAAAAATCTGCACGAACTCTTTTTGTTCGTATGGTTACAATGTTGATAGTTTCCTCATTTTGCAACATAACGCAGGCACAAGACACCAGTTTTTTTAAACAGCCATATGGCCTCGAATATGAAGCCATGATGGCTGATCGCATGAAGGATGGCATAGATATTTTCTTGACAGACTATACAAAAAAGGTCGTTAGCGAACGAACAAAATTTTGGAATAGGGAATTGTCATCACCTGCGGCTTACGAAGTTTCAGTTGCATCTAACCGTGAGCATCTACGCCAAATAATTGGCGCAATAGACCAAAGATCTACTCCTAAGATGACCATCTTGAGTAAACCTGGACAAAGCGCAAAAATTGCTGAAACAGCAAAATGTATCATATATCGGGTAGAATGGGATGTTATGGGCGAGCTTAAATCAGAGGGCTTGCTGTTGACACCTAAAGGAAACGTCAAAGCTTCCGTGGTAGTCATTCCAGACGCTGACGAGTCTCCTGAATCATATTCTGGATTGGCCAAAGGCTCTGGTGTGGCTTTGCGCCTTGCAGAGGGAGGGGCCCAAGTGCTTATTCCTGTTTTGGTGGATCGTGATACCCGGTATTCCGGCAGCAATGCATTAGTTCCATCTAATATATGGTGGAAAAAAATAGACTCAGATTCAGCTTCTGTGTGGACCAATGAAACACACAGGGAATGGATCCATCGCCAGGGGTATATCATGGGAAGGCACATTATTGGAATGGAGGTTCAAAAGGTCTTATCTGCTGTTGACTGGCTGAACCAGGCCCAGCCAGGAATGAAAACAGGTGTAATGGGTTATGGAGAAGGCGGCCTGCTCGCACTTTATTCCGCTGCCCTGGATACTCGCATTGATGCAGCCTGGGTAAGCGGGTATTTTGGCCCCCGGGAAGAACTATGGAAAGAACCAGTATATCGGAATATCTGGGGGCTTTTGGCAGAGTTTGGGGATGCTGACATATCAAGCCTGATAGCGCCCAGGAGCCTGGTAATAGAACCATGCCCCGTTCCCGCGGTGGATGAGCCGGTGGCACCTAAAAA
>JBDTJI010000273.1:0-13378 GCA_039935935.1 Ginsengibacter sp.
TTTGATAGTACTGCTGTACGTGCTGGTACTTGCCAGTTTTATAGGATTTGAATTAATCTCAAAGATTCCACCCACTTTACATACGCCATTGATGTCCGGTTCCAATGCCATTTCAGGCATTACCATAGTAGGCGCTATTGTAGCCGCAGGACAGGATTACGGAGCTGTCAGTAAGATACTGGGTATCGCAGCATTATTCCTTGCCACCCTCAATGTAGTGGGAGGATATATGGTTACTGACAAGATGTTGCGAATGTTTAAAAAGAAAAAATAGAGAATGAACCAGGACTTACTGATTAAAATTGCCTACCTGATTGCTTCTGTCATGTTTATCATAGGTATAAAAATGTTGGGCAAAGTATCTACCGCCCGCAGAGGAAATGCGTGGAGCGCTGTGGCCATGTTGATTGCGCTATTGGTTACGCTGCTTGATAAGGAGATACTTAGTTTTACCGAGATATTTATAACGATCCTTGCAGGCTCACTTATTGGCGCTATCGTGGCACAAAAAGCTAAGATGACTCAAATGCCTGAGATGGTAGCCATTCTCAACGGTTTCGGAGGAGCGGCTTCTGTATTGGTTGCACTGTCTGAATATTGGAGGCATGTGTATATGGGCACCACCATTTCTATGGGCGCAGTAGTGATGATATCCATATTGTTGAGCGTGCTTATTGGTGCGGTTACTTTTACCGGCTCTATGGTGGCATTTGGGAAATTACGGGGAATTATCAGCGGCCGGGCTATTACTTTTGGCGGGCAGCATCCTTTAAATGCGGTTTTATTTTTAGCAGTGTTGGTGTTAGCGGTTATGACTTTTAATAATGCGGATATAACCTGGTGGATGGCAGGTGTTTTAATACTCAGCCTGTTGCTGGGAGTTCTTACCGTAATACCTATTGGAGGAGCCGATATGCCGGTGGTAATATCGCTGCTTAATTCTTATTCCGGCATAGCCGCATGTGCTACTGGATTTGTGCTTAACAACCAGGTGTTGATTATTGCCGGAGCACTAGTTGGAGCCTCAGGAATTATTTTAACCAAGATCATGTGCAAAGCGATGAATCGCTCATTGATAAGTGTATTGTTAGGAGGGTTTGGCCAGACGACTGGTACAGATGCAGGCAGCGGTCAACAGATGATCGTAAAAGAAGTGGATGTGGAAGAAGCCGCACTGTTATTTGATTCAGCTTCTTCGGTTATTATAGTGCCAGGATACGGTATGGCTGTAGCACAGGCGCAACATGTGGTACACGAACTGGCAGAAATATTAGGAAAGAGAAATATCTCTGTAAAGTTTGCGATACATCCCGTAGCAGGTCGTATGCCGGGTCACATGAATGTATTGCTGGCGGAAGCCAATGTACCCTATGAGAAATTAGTTGAAATGGATGACATCAATGATGAATTTGCAAGTACAGATATTGCATTGATCATTGGTGCCAATGATGTGGTGAATCCTGCTGCACGTAATAATCCTCAAAGCCCAATATATGGCATGCCTATTTTAAATGCAGATAAAGCCCGAACCGTGATTGTTTGTAAAAGAAGTATGAATGCGGGTTATGCAGGTATTGAAAACGAGCTTTTTGGATATCCGAATTGTTTGATGTTATTCGGAGATGCTAAAACAACCATGGCGAAGGTGGTAAGCGAGTTGAAGGACATGTAAATTGAAAGCTCATGGCTGATAGCTGATACCTGCAAGATTTCCTTATCTTTCAGTAAAAAAATTGTCCGCCCCTTTTCGTTTTAAATTCAAACAACAAACTCTTTGGCTCTCTGCATCCCGTTGTATTTTTTGGGAAGAAGAGCGCATCTTAATAGTATCTGATCTGCATTTTGGGAAATCAGGACATTTTAGGAAATCAGGAATTGGTATTCCTCAAAATATCTTTAAAAATGATTTGCAAAGACTGTTTTCTCAAATAGAATTTTTTAAGCCCAAAATTTTATTGGTCACCGGTGATATGTTTCACAGTACTGCGAATAAAGAAATTGATCTGTTTCTAAAATGGAGGATTGATCTTTCTCATGTTGAATTTTATCTTATAAGAGGCAACCATGATATTCTGAATAAAGCATTCTATCAGAAAGCAGGTATCCGGGTTTTTGAAAACAAATTATCTATTGGGACTTTTTGTTTTACACATGATATCACTTCCCACTGTGATAAGAGCGAAGGCCTTACATTTACTTTTTCAGGTCACGTTCATCCTGGTATCAAAATGAATGGTATTGCCGGCCAATCTTTTATGCTTCCCTGTTTTTATTTTGGAAAGGAACATGCTGTATTGCCTGCATTCAGCCAGTTTACAGGATTGTCAAAATTGAAGCCTTCAGCAATGGATCATGTATTTGCAATAGTGGGTAATGAGATTATGAAAATGTGACCAGCTTTAAACCCAATCTCGTCAAACCTCAAACTATCTGTAATTTTCATTTACCAGTTGTTCTTCTGACTTTCATTGGTTCGTTCAGGAATTTCTGCGGGATGAATTTTCCAATCCGGATCGTATTTTACAAAAAAGACAAGCCAAAGTGTTCTGGATAATCTCATAAGGGGAGGTTGAGCAGCAACTAATAACAGCGAATTCAGTATAAGCCAATAAATGACACGGTTATCATCATAAGATATCCCGATTAATATCCACCAGGCAATAAAAGTGAAGATGCTTATTACTACGGTGATTCCATAACTAACATATCCGGACCCATAATAGAATCCAACTTCGAGATCAAAATGCTGTCCACATACTTCACAGGTTTCATTCATTTTCATAAACCCTTTTGAGTAGGCGTTTCGTTTCTTAAACATATCACCAATTCTGCATCTCGGACATTTGCACTGTAATAAATTGAAGATGCTCGGTTTCTTTTCACGGCTGGAGTCGCCCATTAATTTAAGATTTTTCTGGCACAAATTTAAGATTTAATCCAGGAGTACATTAGCTTAATCCAGATTGACATGCACCCATTGCGATACTCCTGATAGCTTCCCCCCGGATAACTATCTCGCAGCTATCGGAGAAAGGAACGTTTCACCTGCAGGCAAGCTGGTATGCGAGGTCGTGGTTTGGTAAACATAAACCCACGACCTTCGGGATCGATAGCTCAATTCAGGAAACTATAGTGTTTTAATTTCTTCCTTCTTTTTCATACCAACTCTATGGCCATAAACAGCATAATAAAGTATAAATAAGTAGCAGGGTATCATTATCCAAAAAGCCTGCTGGAAACCAATCTTTTCTCCGAGGTTAGCCCATATCTTCGGAATTACTGCTCCACCTGCAATGCCAACTACCAATAGTGCAGAAGCGGATTTAGTAAATCTTCCTAATCCATGAAGGGCTAATGGCCACAATGCCGGCCATACGAGTGCATTGGCCAAACCCAATAGCGCGATAAACAACACAGAAGTATATCCGGATGTAAAAATCGCTATTAAAGTGAATATAAGGCCCAGGATCGCAGAGCCTTTTAACGCAGTGGTTTGCGACATATATTTGGGAATAGTGGCGATGCCGATCAAATAGCCTATCAGCATACCGAGCATGGTGTATGTCGTAAAATGTTTTGCAATATCGAGGCTTATGCCTATTGCTTTGCCATATATCTGAATAATATCTCCTGCCATTACTTCTACGCCGACATATAAAAACAAAGTGACGAATCCTATCCATAAATACGGAAAGCTAAAAATGGTTTTTCCATCATTGTGAGATCCACTACCTTCAATTTCCTCCTCTCCTTCTGCTTTTATTTCCGGCAAATTGGAAAAATAAACAAATACTGAAAGGCCAACCAGCAAAATAACAATAATGATATACGGAAAAATAACACGGCGTGCCAGAGCATCCAGTTCTATCGCTTTTTGTGCGAGGTCCATCGTTGTTAATCTTGTTACCAATGCTTCCGAATCTTTGAGTAGAAATGCGCCCATGATTAAAGGTGCAAGCGCTCCGGCGGCTTTATTACAAATGCCCATGATGCTTATTCTTTTTGCCGCGCTCTCTATTGGCCCGAGAATGGTGATGTAAGGATTGGAAGCTGTTTGTAATAGAGCAAGACCGGTACCCGTTACAAAAAGGCCGGTAAGAAAGAGTCCGTAAGTCCTGGTTTCTGCAGCGGGAATAAATATAATCGCACCAATTGCCATGCAAATTAAGCCCCACATCATTCCGTTTTTATATCCCGTGCGTTTTAAAACCCATGAGGATGGGAACGCCATAACCGCGTAAGAAATATAAAAGGCAAACGTTACCAGCACAGCCTCAGATGTTTTTAACTCACAAGCTATTTGAAGATAAGGAATGAGTGTACTATTAAGCCATGTTACAAATCCGAAAATGAAAAACAAGATTCCAATAATGATGATCTGCGGAGTGTAATTAGGCTTTTGAATGGTCAGGTCCTGATTCATGAAAGACGATTTTTTAATGAAAAACTGAGGTTAAAAATTTTGAACTTGGAAAGTAATACTTATTCATTAAAAAAATTGAAAAGGTTGTAAAATACTTAAAGATTTTTGCAAAGCGACTAATGGTTTGCTATAAAAAAATAATTAATATTGTGGAATATTGGAATGAAAAATTTCATTTTCAAATGACTGCCATGCAATCTAAATTGAAAACGGTAGAAGAATATATTAACGCATTACCGGAGGACAGGAAATCTGCTATAAATCAATTGCGTAATGTGATTCTTAAAAATTTGCCGAAAGGCTTCAAAGAAGAAATGAATTATAGCATGATTGGATATGTCGTTCCTCATTCCTTGTATTCTCCGGGGTATCACTGTGATCCTGCACTCCCACTTCCTTTTATGAATATTGCATCGCAAAAGAACTTTATTGCCATTTATCACATGGGTATTTATACGGATAAGAAATTGCTTGATTGGTTTACCAGTGAATTTGCAAAACAATCATCCGCTAAGCTGGATATGGGCAAAAGTTGTATCCGGTTTAAAAAACCTGAGATTATTCCTTATAATTTAATTGGAGAATTGGCAACAAAAATAGATGTATGGAAATGGATAAAAATATATGAAACCAAAATTAAAAGATAAATTTTCCCTGGTATGGTTTACAAACTCACTATTTTATATTTCACATAGGTTCTATCTTTCACAGTCTCTGTATAAGAAACAAAAGCAGAATTCCTGTCAATACTTTTTATAACCGGAAAAGTAGCATTACCTGTTTCCGGGGTAATAAATTTTTTAACAGGATCTCTGCCATCAGCATTTCTTACTTCTATACCAATTAATGAAGAAGAATGATTTCCTGTCGAAAAATGTTCATTCCATACAATGGCGATGTCGTTATCCACCGAAGTAATCTGGCAGTGCCGCGACGCGATGCCACTCACCATATCCCGCTTAGAAAATGTTTGGCCATTGTTGTTGGAACTGCAATAAAAAATGCCTGCATCGTCTCCACCCGTAAACCAGGTAAATTGAATTCCGTCTTTATTTTCTGTCATGGCGGGGCCTGTGTGCGGGCAGCCATTGATTACCCAGTTGTCATTACTGATCTTTTCATACTCAGAAAAAGTTTTTCCCATGTCATTAGAAACCGAGTGCACCATATCGCGGATACTATCATGGAGAATAGCTCTATATACAACATGAATATTTTTTTTACTATCGACAAACAAATCGGTTCTGCAACATGGGCAGCATGGTTCGCTGATTAAGCGCTCATTCTCAAAGCCTGAATTACCGCCGGTTTCAGCAAAATACAAAGCGGAGCCTTCACCTGTAGTTTTCTTTCTGTTGTCGAGCCAGATAATTGCTGCATTGCCATCAGGCAGTATAGCCATGTCAAAATAGCGTTGATCATATCCTGTAGTATCCGATACCAGTTTATCAGCCTTGCTCCATGTAGCACCTTTATCATCTGAGCGTGAATAATAGACAACATCAGAATAAGCATTTTTAGCATTAGGGTTGGCAGATGCCCAGGCGGCGATAATTTCACCATCTGGTTTAAAAATTATTTTCGGCATATTCTCCCCATGCGGATGGATGTTGTTGCTTCCCGGTATTTCAATTGCTTTCCCAAAAGATTTCCCATTATCGGCAGATATTGAATAACAATAAATCGAAACAGAAGAATCTATTTTCCTGATCCAGCTCAGGGCAATATTTCCTTTATTGTCTTTGGTAAGGTATGGGCAGGATCCTTCGGAAGTGTCTATCTGTGCAGCGTTGGACGCAATGATGTTTATCTGCTTGTGTTTATTAAAACAAGACTGAAAAGTAAACCCCGTGCAAATGAGTATTAGAAGAATATGGTGTTTCATGATGCTTATATTTTGTGATCTTGTGATTTGTATTTTTGTTTTTTGCGATCTTGTTATTTGTTATTTTACTGCTTCCTATTCTTTTTATCAAAAACGATAGCCTATTCCTGCATTTAATGTTCTTAACTGACCGGGCCTGTAAGAAGTTCCGTAAGCGCTTTTTTCAACTGTAACTGCATATTTTCTGTTTGTGAGGTTGATACAATTAATCCACGTTTCAAAATGTTTAAATGAATAACCTGCTCTTGCATTGAACACTACAAAACCAGTATATCTTGAGGTATTTTGAGGATCAGTATAATAAGACCCCATGTCCTGGTTTTCTAATGATATTCTAAAACCTTTTAGGTAATGAGGCTTATAAGCTATTTCTCCATTCAGGATATAAGAAGGGGATTGAGCCATTTCATTGCCTGAGAAATCTTTTCCCTGGAGAATGTAATCCACATACCTGTGTTTAGCAACTGTGCCGCCTATACGAACTGTAAGATCTTTTATAAAAGCATACTTTATGTTTAACTCAATTCCTTTATGGCTGGTAACGCCTGCATTTTCATTTTGGTAACTGCCATTAGCAAGCCGGGTACTTAATATTTCATTTTTTCCGTCAAGAATATAAAGCGATGCTTCCGCATAACCTTTATTTTCGGCAAATGCAAACCATCCACCTACTTCATAGTTATTGTAGGATGACGGCTTTAAGGAGGGAACCTGGATGCCAATGTATAAGTCACTGATATTAGGGGGAGCAAAACCAACGCTGTAGTTGACATACATTCCTTTATTTTTCCTGAATTCATAAGTGAATCCAATCTTGGGAGTAAAATGTCCAAAGTGGTTTGACGCATCAGGAGCGCCTGTATAAGCCCCGGGCTGTAAATGATTATTAAACTGAAAATCCAACCGGTCGTAGCGCGCTGCGGCTACAATCCTTAATTTTGGAATGGGTGAAAATTCAAGTTGTGTATAAGCTGCGCTATTTAAAAGATCCACTCTATAGTCGGTAAGAATACTATCAGTTGGCTGATATTGATAGTAGGCGCCATCCGCATCTTTATCTATGTTGATGTATTGAGCTAAATAGGTAGCAGGGCTGTAATCAACACTTACACCACTGATCCATGTCAGATTAATAGCACTAAACTTCTTTGAATGTTGAATAACAGAACCGTAACTATTGAAGGCATCATCATTGATCTGACCCTTTGCTTTAAGAGGATTTCCCCCAATGTTTACAATGTAATAAAAAGGATTTTGACCTATAGATGTGTTCCTGTAAAAAAGAGTAATGTTGGTATGATTACTTTCATTCCATTTTTTAGAAAGGGTACTTCTAAGTCTGAAAGCATTTACCTTTCGGTAAGTAAACCGGTAAAAACTTGTGTAATCTTTGTTATAAAAATGTGTGCTGTCCAGTCCTCCCGTTTGATCTGTTTTGTATTTGATATAATCCGCTACAGTTACCAATTTGGTTTTATCATTAAAAGCATAATCTGCCCTGAGGGTAATAGCAGTTTTATTAAAATCGTTATGCTCCTTTTTAATTTGATTTTGATTGGCATAATAGCCACCAATATAGATTCCTAACTTTTTGTAAGTATTGCTGATACTAAAATCAGTGCGTTTGTAACCACGTGTTCCTGCTTCTGCCTGAACTTTTCCTGAAAGAAATGGGGAAGGAGATTGCGTAATAAAATTCAAAGCGCCACCTACAGCTTCACTTCCATATAAAGAAGATGATGGGCCTTTGATCACTTCTATTCGTTGCAGGGATGCCTGATTAATTTCTATCAATGCATTATGATTAAAATCTCCCACTGTCCTTATCGGGATACCGTCTTCGAGATACAGAAAAAGATTTTTAGTGCCCAGGGGCTGTCTCACAGACATGCTGTGCTGTTCGTTTCCGAGGTCAACCATAAATACGCCGGGTATTTTATTTACCAGCATATCCAGCCGGGTGGCCTTGGTGTCATTTATTTGTGTTTTTGAAATTACATCTATGGCCACCGGAACTTCTGTCCGCTTCTGCACTTCCCTGTTACCGGATACGACCACTGCATTAAGATTTGCAAAAGATGGTGTAAGTGAAATAATCATTCTTTTCGCAGTCACAGGTATTTTTACTGAATAATATCCGGTTGAGGATATTAATAAACTATCTGTTTTGCCCGACAGGGAAAAGTGCCCGTTTTCGTCTGAGATCGTATTGATGCTGGTTTTTAAGCCTTGGATGGTTACCTCCTGCAAAGCCTCATTGGTAACACTGTTTATTATTGATCCCGTTATTTTCGTTTGGGGAAACGTAATACTGAATACTACTAATAGCATTGCGGTTAAGCAGACACGCTTATACATCTCTAAAAGAATTAAATTAAATTGAATAATATTTTATCCTTTACCAGGACAAAATGAGTCATAGCTATTGGAAATAATTATGCAGAGGGTGGATGAAATATGCTGCGTGGAAAAGAAGAAATGGAATTGTCATTCTTTATAAAAAAGAATGGTTGGATATCGCAAACTGTGTTTTCTAAGGTAACAGGTTTTGGCACAAAGAAAGGTACTATGTCAAATCTTTCATTTTTAGAAACGGGAGCCTGCTGATCTTGTTTTTCCTGTTCTTTTATTTTTTTAGAAAGATAACATTGACCATTACATTGCATCATGGGCTTATCCTTGTTCACACATAGATTATTGGCGATGTAAGAACGGTTTAGATAAAACTCGGCCTGTATAATGAATGAGCTAAATGTTTGTATGAAAATGCTAAATGCTAAAAATATGGTAGTTAAAATCTTCAATTGTGAATGAACAGATTAATTAGTGCAAAAATAACATAGAACCAGTTTGGAAAAAATTTTTAATTATATGACTGTAATTATTCGCTGATCTGATTTAAAAAAAACGTTATAAAAATATTAGAGCAGATAGAATGGACAAAGGTTACGGTCACAGTTTTTTTTTCTTGCTTTTAATGCGTAAAAAGATGACAAAATAAAACCCATTCTTTATTTTTGCAAATATTTTTGGATTCAATTTTATTTATCAATAGTTGGATTGACAGCACCTCGCAAACGAAGTGTTAAGCCATCTGACCTTAATTCATACCAATCAAATGACTCACTGAATTTAACGTCTCACTCCTTATGAAAAATTATTTGAAAAGCCATTTATTTTTGAGAGAATTGAGTTGGTTTGTTGCTTTTTTTGAACTTCTTCCCAGGAATAGACATAGGCTTTGTCATGCTTATATTTATTTTTGCGGCGTATCAATTTCTTCTGCAAAATCATCATTCCAGATCATTGTTATCCGGTAAAATAGCGAAAACAGTTTTATCAAAAACCTTAACCTCTTTGGTTTTAAAGGATTCTTCCGGCCATATATCCATTACATTTTTGAGATAGGTTAATATCGCTATATGGTATTTTCCCATAGGCGCTCAAAGAAAGCATGCTCATAAGCTTCTCTGCCAAAACAAGAATACAAACCGGTGGCAGACAATTATTTCCTTCTTTCCCTGCTTCTTCCTCAAAAGACGAAGCGGCAGTTGGCAGCAATACAGTTTGCTGTAATTGCGAAGTAATATAGTCTTCATTGGCGTGTTGCAGTTTCCCGGTAAGTTCGCCTCTTACCATCATCGCCGGTAATCTGTGGGCATCGTTTACCCCCGCTAGAATGACGGCTGTCGGGCAGGCAGTATTGTGTGGTAGCACTAAGTCATAATTTTTGTCGAGAAACAAATTTAGACGACAAGTTAGCATTAAGGCCATAGTAAATACGGACATGGCCATCTAAATATAGAAACGATGAGTATACTTTTCAAAGTGAAAAAAATGGTAACTTGTTGTACATATTTCCGCCTAAGGACTTAAAAGAAAGCCGGAAATTGTTGTGATATTTTTAGTTCAAATTTATTACCTAATATTCTAAATGATCTAAAATAAATCAACTGTTTTTAATTTTTTAAAGCTTAACCCCTAAAAACCAAATTTATGGATTTAAAGACTTGCTTCGTTCGATCGAAGGTAAAAATTTTTACCGGAATGCTTTCGGTTATAACAATCATTTCAATTGTATTATTGGCAACTTGTCAGCAGGCCAGTGCAAAACTGAACTCGAATGCTCTGCCATCTTTTGGAATTCGGGAGACATTTTTCAACCAGCTGGGCAGTGTATTATATATACCTTTTTTCACTTCTGCAGCATATACTCAGAACCCGGTTTTTCGGGCGGGTGCTTCTACTGCCAACATTACCCCGTATTTAGGAGAAGGTATAGCTGGAGGTTGGCTCCCTCTGCCTTTGGCTACCCATATCCATGACGAGTTACATGTGCGTTCTCTGGCCCTGGACGACGGTAAGGTCCAATTGGTTTTTGTGGTAGTTGATAATGTAGAAATTCCCCGTGAAGTGTTTGACGAGGCCAAACGGATGATTTTTGAAATCACACAAATACCTAAAGAGCATATCACAATGTCATCTACGCATGCTCATTCTTCAGTTTGGGCAGGTCCGGAAATTAATCCACCTGAACCTTCTCTTAGTATTCATGATCATTCTGCCAACGGATCGAAATCGCCTAAGCCACTGGATGCGTATCAACAGTTTGTTGCGCATCGCATAGCTGATGGAGTAAGGATAGCAGTGAATAACCTGGAACCTGCAAGGATTGGTTGGGGAGTGGGCAGTGTACCTCAGCACGTTTTCAACCGTCGCTGGAAATTGAAATCTCCGATACGTAATCCCTTTGGGAAAATGGAACAGGTCCAGATGAATCCGGGTATTGGCAACCCAAATATTCTTGAACCGGCAGGCCCTACAGATCCGGGAGTTTCAATCCTGTCCGTTCAATCTCTGGAAGGCCGCCCCATAGCTGTATTTGCCAATTATTCGTTGCACTACGTAGGTGGAGTACCTAAGGGTGATATTTCCGCGGATTATTTTGCGGTTTTTGCCGATCGGATCCAGGAGTTATTAAAAGCGGACAGGCAGGATCCGCCATTTGTAGGTATTATGTCTAATGGTACTGAGGGTGATGTGAATAATATTAATTTCGGGGGGAAGCCCGAAAAATATCCACCTTATGCCAAGATGCGGATAGTAGCTACTGATGTAGCCCAGGAAGTATTTAGGGTTTATCAGGGCGTGCAATACAAAGATTGGGTACCCTTAGGGGCAGCTCAAATGGAACTCACTCTTAACGTAAGGAAACCTGACCCCGTGCAGCTTGCATGGGCAGAGAAGATAGTCCATACGGACAAAACGGATAAATCAAAGAATCGGATGGAAACAGTTTTTGCAGAACGCACTATTCAAATGAAGGAATGGCCTGAGAAAATTGACGTTATTTTACAAACCTTTCGTATAGGTGATGTTGGCATAGCCACCGTCCCGTTCGAACCTTTTGCTGAAATAGGTTTGGAAATTAAAGCCCGAAGCCCTTTTAAACCAACCTTTACTATTGCATTGGCTAATGGTGGATATGGATATCTTCCTACTCCTGAGCAACATAAATTGGGTGGGTATGAGACATGGCTGAGTGTAAATAAGGTAGAAACCGATGCGTCGGTAAAAATTGTAACCGAAATTCTTAAACTTTTTAACCAGGTAAAATGATGAAGTTACTTAGTAATGTTCCTGGTATCCAGTCTTATGATAAGGCCGGATTTCGTCATCATAAGACTTAATTAATTATTATGAACTATATGGAAATGTGTTTGGAGAAATTCAATTAGTCTAAAACATAATATAATAGCTCCTATCAATTCTATTCTTGTGGGCTAAAAATTTTAAATGTTCTGAACATTTGACTAATCTGATTTGAGTAGCTACATGATTTGAAATGTATTATACTCTCACGAGTAGAGATATTTATAATCTGGATTATTAACGGGCACGAGATGCTGGTATGGGGTAATTATCCCAATGTACTTGGTGGAGCCGCACCTCAGAATATTTACTATTCAACCGATAAAGGCAAAACGGTGAAGATAGATTATTCATATGGACAGAATCCTTACTTCACAGATAACGGCCTCCCGGGAGGAGGCCAGGGAGGAAACCTTCTGGGCGATCCGGATAATCCGGTAATCTGCGGTCATATTCACTCGGTTGCTTATATTCCTGTTGAAGATGCATTTTATGCTTGTACCGGTGACGGCAACAGACCGGAAGGATGAGAATGTCACTGGATTCGTGGTACTTACGACTCTGCTAAAGATAAATGGAACTGGAAAGTTATCATCACAGATAGCTTAAACTCGAGATATAAATCGGTGGTATAAACTTCGTAGATGGTCAGATGTACTGGGCCAGCGATGCCAATGGTCCTGCGCCGCGGGACAGAGGAATATTTCGATGTAACCCGGCAGATATTGATAATCCAAAAGCCCATACCATGCTCTTCAATCCAAAATATGAATTTGGAAATATGATCAAAGAGGATGGAGTGATACTTGCTACCCAGTTTGCAGTTGCTTCTCCATTTACGCTGGGAATCATAATCTCGCCCGACCTGGGAAAGTCTGGTTTGAATATGATATAAAATATTTTGGCCCGTTCTCGCCTAACCGAATTCACAAAAAGAATGCAGAAGGATGGTTCAGGTTTGACTTAAGAAAAGGTTGGAGCGGCCGTGCTGATTATATGTTCCTTAAACCCAAATAACTATTAAGTAAATAGATTGATATCACCCGAATTCTGCATAATATTGATCATGTAAAAACCAGTTTTTTTGAAATGCAGGGAGTAATTTCTCTACGCGGGATAAAGAAATAAATATTGGTAGAAGGTTATTTAAAAAAAGAAGGTGATTTGTGAAAAATAGTATTATAAATAAGAATAAAAGTATGAGATAAACCGGCGGCTGAGAATTATTTTTGTTACACGATTTTTAAAATTAAAAGATCATTGTCAGACACTATTATCGATTAATGACCATTACTCTGCTTAAAAACTATTGCTGTTAATTACGAACAAATTAGAGTAAAAAGTGCCTGAGGACAATTCGTACTGATTGAAAATATTGATATAGTACGTTAGTTTAAACAAAACAATTAAATAAATAA
>JBDTJI010000274.1:0-6251 GCA_039935935.1 Ginsengibacter sp.
TACCGTGCTGGCTCCTGATTTGTTAGGTGTAGGTGAAATGGTACCGGAAAATGCTTCCATACGTATTTATTTACGCACCTGGTACGCTTCCATGCTTATCGGCAGAAGCATTCTGGGCGTGCAGGCAGGTGACGTTGTAAGGCTGACTAACTTATTAAAGAAAAATCTGGGAATCAATGAGGTGTATGGCCTTGCCCGTAAAGAATTGGCTCCGGTACTATTACATGCAGCCGCGTTTGATCCAACAATTAGCCGCATAGCTCTTATTGAGCCTTATTCTTCTTACAACTCTGTGGCTATGAGTCGGCTTTATGATCCCAAATTTATAAATAGCCTGGTATCGGGGGCTGTGAAATTCTATGATCTTCCGGATCTGGCTGCCAGCCTGGCACCACGAAAACTTATTATGATAAAGACCACCGATGGCTCTGGCAATATTGACCCTGATAATGTAAATAAAGATTTAAAAGTAATCAAGGACGGATACCATTATCGCCATGCAGACGATGCTCTAACTATTTCCGGTAAGCCAGCCAAAGAAATGGAGGATATTTACAGAGCCTGGATAAAATAATTATTGCCTATCTTCTTAAAAGATAAGGAAACCCATAACTTAATAAAATAAATAAATAATAATGACACAACCGTTATTCTTTAAAATCCGCCAAACGGCTTCCATTAAGTATTTTATTCCTTTGCTGTTCTGCGTGTTCATAAGCCGCCAAAATTTAAAAGCTCAAAAATCACCTGGTGAACTTGATGTAATAAAAAGCTGGATACATTTTAGTGATGCATCCAATTCTCTATACCATCATCTTGCCAGCCAGGCGTTTGATTTCCTTGATAAACGCTCTAATGTTGTAGCCGCAATCCATTCATTGCCCGAATGGAAAAAAAGACAGGAATTCGTACGAAAAACACTCCTTGATATTGTTGGCCCTTTCCCTGCAAAAACTGCCCTGAATCCGAGAATCGCAGAAACCATTGTAAAGGATGATTATAAAGTGGAACACATCATTTATGAATCACAACCAGGTTTTTATGTTACCTCTTCGCTCTATATTCCTAATGCCCTAAAAGATAAGGCACCCGCTATCATTTATTGCAGCGGACATTCAGATCTGGGATACCGCAATCCTATTTATCAACACGTAATTCTGAACCTCGTCAGTAAAGGCTTTATTGTGTTTGCATTTGATCCCGTAGGCCAGGGTGAACGTTCGGAATATTATGATCCACAAAAAGGTAAATCTTCTGTGGGTGGTCCTACAACAGAACATTCCCTTGCCGGTGCCCAGGCCTTTATTGCAGGCAGTTCTGAGGCGAGGTATATGGTATGGGATGGCATCAGGGCGGTGGATTATCTTCTAACCAGGAAGGAAGTAGATCCTGCAAGAATAGGCATAACAGGACGTTCCGGCGGAGGAACACAAACTGCATACATTGCTGCTATAGATGACCGCATTAAAGCGGCAGCACCTGAAAATTATATTACCAACTTTACACGCCTGATTGAAACAATCGGCCCACAGGATGGAGAGCAGAATCTCTTTAATGGTATAAAACTTGGAATCGATATGGCTGATTATTTAGAAGTACGTGCTCCAAAGCCTACTCTGATGATCACCACTACCCGCGATATGTTTAGCATACAGGGTGCAAGAGAAACAGCGAAAGAAGCGTCACGCATATTCAAAGCTTATGGTAAATCGGAAAACTTCAGGATGGTAACTGACGATTCAGTTCATGCCTCTACCCAAAAGAACAGAGAAGCCATGTATGCTTTTTTTCAGAAGTACTTAGACAATCGTGGTGATTCGTCTGATAAAAAACTTGCCATTTTAACGCCAAAAGAACTGCAGGTAACCAGGACAGGACAGGTATCTACCTCATTGAATAGTGAAACGGTTTATAGTTTAAACCTGAAAGCCGCGGAAAAGTTGGAAAAAAAATTACAATTTTCCAGGAAGAATTTTCCAGGATATCTTACAAGTGTATTAAAATCTGCAAAACAGTTATCAGGGTATAAAGAACCGGCGAAAACAAATGAATCTGTTTTTACAGGTCGTTTTCAAAAGGACGGTTATGTGATCGAGAAGTATTTCGTTAAAGGGGAAGGTGATTATCCTATTCCATACTTGTTGATGAAGCCGGAAAATCCGAATCATAAAGCATTGGTATATCTTAACCCGTTAGGCAAATCAGCAGGTGCCTTAAGCGGAGGTGAGATGGAATGGTTTGTAAAAAATGGATTTAACGTACTCGCTCCCGATCTGTTGGGTGTGGGTGAAATGGGACCCGGTCAATTTCGTGGAGATTCTTATATTAAAGGTGTGTCTTATAATGTGTGGTTCCTGTCGATGCTTATCGGCAGAAGCATTGTGGGGCTGCAGGCGAGTGATGTTATCAGGCTTACCAATATTCTAAAGAATACCCAGGGAATAGAAGAGGTGTATAGCATTGCACATAAAGAAATGGCACCGGTACTGTTACATGCAGCCGCGTTTGATCCGGCAATTACGCGAATTGCACTCATCGAACCCTTCTCTTCTTACTTGTCTATAGTTAAGAACCGTTTTTATAAACCCAACTTTATTCCAGGTGCGGTGCCTGCTGCACTTGAGACCTATGATCTCCCTGATTTGGCCGCCAGCCTTGCCCCTCGAAAGTTAATGATCGCTGGTAGTACTGATGCCTCCGGTAATAGTGGCGCGGATGGTATCAGGGAAGATTTACAGGTGATCAGCAATGCATATCATGTCAGAAATGCTGATGATCAGCTAAATATAAGCGCTGGAAAATCTCCGGGCGAGTTAAATGTATTATACGGAAACTGGATAAAATAAAGAAAGAATGTTTTAATGAAAGAATCAAATATTATTGTCGATCTATAATGCCTGATTGATTGGGGCGTAAAGTGTGGTAATTTCAAATGTATTTGTAACTTAGTCCAAAGACCTTATGGTATTAATGCCAAAACGATTTACTGCGTTAGAAGCTATTTCATTTCTACTATTTTCTGTTTTCGTTTTCAGTTGTACTGGTGATAAAAGCAATAATTCAAAGCAGCAATTTTCAGATGCAAATATCAGCATAAAAAGAGGACAGGAATTGGCAACTAATTACTGTCAAAGTTGTCACTTATTGCCGGATCCATTGTTGTACGATAGTAAATCCTGGGTTAATGAGATTTTGCCGTCTATGGGACCACGTTTGGGCATCTTTGAATTTGGCAATAAAGTATATCCTTCGAACAGGTATGATAAATACCTTCCACAAGGCTATTATCCATCCCGCCCTTTGGTAAATGATGAGCAATGGCAAAATATTATTGATTATTACACAGCCTCCTCCCCTACTTTATTGCCCGCACAGAAAAGAAATAGTTCTATTCAGACCGGACTAACTTTGTTTGCTGTCCAATTTCCTTCTTTTCAATTTGTTGATCCTACTACGTGCTATGTAAAAATAGATACCACTGTAGTACCTCATCAATTATGGATTGGTGACATTAGTAAAAAGAGACTTTACCGCTTTGACCATAAACTTGTTCTTATTGATTCTCTAAATATAAATGGAACTATCGTGGATATGCAAATCCAGAGGAATAAAATCATAGCCTGTGATATTGGAATATTGAATCCTACAAACGGGAAGTTCGGTAAAGTACAAAATATTAATCGTGATTCAAAAGATCGTATCCGGGTGGGTTCCACATTATTTGATTCACTTTCCCGGCCCGTAGAAATTGTTCAGGTTGATATGAATGTGGACGGGGAGTTGGACTATGTCGTTTGTGAATTCGGGTATTTAGGAGGGTCTCTATCGTGGTACGAAAACCTGGGAGACGATAAGTTTAATCGGCATATCATAAGGGAATTGCCCGGCGCTATTAAAGCTTACGTAACAGATTACAATCACGATGGCCTACCAGATCTATGGGTGTTGTTCGCACAAGGCGAAGAAGGAGTTTTTCTATTTACCAATAAAGGCAATGGCAGGTTTGATCAGGAAGAAGTATTACGTTTTCCACCGTCCTATGGTTCCAGTTTCTTTGAGTTAATTGATTTTAATAATGATGGTTTTCCAGATATACTTTATACCTGTGGAGACAATGGCGATTATAAACCTATTCTGAAACCATACCAAGGCGTTTATATATTTATGAATGATAAAACCAATCATTTTAAGCAAAAATATTTTTTCCCTATTAATGGGTGTTATAAGGCTATGGCCAGGGATTTTGATGGCGATGGAGACCTTGATATTGCTACTATTTCTTTTTATGCAGATTATATCCGACAACCGGAAGAAGGTTTTGTGTACCTTGAAAATAAAGGTGATTTTAAATTTATGCCATTTACGCTATCTGAAAAAAAATCAGGCAGGTGGCTTACCATGGATGCAGAGGATATAGATGGAGATGGAAAGTGTGATATTCTTTTAGGCAATTATTCTTTTTGGCCAAATACAAAGAAACCAGCTACGGAATGGAGAAATGAGCCCTCTTTTATAGTTTTAAAAAATACAGGAAATAAAAACCAAGTCCAAAAGAATAAACAAAAATTGTCGATGAGATAGCATGTACCTAAAATAAACATCAATAAAAAAGCGTTTAAAAATGAAATATTCAATCTTAAACGCTTACAGGTTAAAAATCATTTTTAAAAACGATAAATTACTTTTTATCATTCCACTCGGCTATGTTACCGACTAGATCAACATATTGGCCATCTTTAAGGGTCTCAATTGTCCCGTCTGCTTTCGTAACAGTGCCGGTAGAGGTGATAACAATTCCATTGCTTAAAGTAACATTATTACTAATTTCTGACTTCACACCATTATTGTATTGGTACATTTTACCGTCCTGCATTATATATGCTTGTTGGGTAGAATTTTGTACATCCAGAGTTTGGGCTTGTTGCCCTACAGTAACTTGTTGTTCTGTTGGAGCCTGTTGCTCAGCCTTAATGGTGGTGTCTTTAGGAACTGTGGTTTCCTGTGCAAATGCTCCAAATGAAAGAGCGATTGCAAATACTGAAAGGAAGATCCTTTTCATGGGGTTTAGGGTTTAGGTGATTAAGATAAATTCACTTACTAAGAGGCCAAAACCGTACCAATCAATATTGCCAATAAAACCTCACAGTTTGAAACATAAAAATAAATGTTCGAAATTTAACTTTTAAAATACTGATAATCCTGATGTTATGAAACTATTGTTAAAGAATTAGAAAAAGTGTCTTGGTCACTTATTCTGCTGCTGTCGATTCTATAAATATGAAAATGATATTTCAATCGATACTGACTTTCAATGATCAATTCGATTTGATTAATGCAATGAATCAGCCCTTCTTTTTCAATGTCGACAAATACTCAATCAAATCAACGACATCCTGCTTTTTCATGTCGTTAAGTAGCCCTGTGGGCATCAATGAATGATCATACAATTTTTTAGAAACGATATCTCTTTTCTTAATTTTAGAAACTACCCCACCCGTCATTTTTAATGACAGGTCATCTTTTGTTTCACTGGTGATATATCCCAACATAGTGCTTCCATCTTTAGTTTTAATGAGGTAGCCGTCATATCCGAAAGCTATACCGGCATCAGGATTTAAAATATTTGCATACAGGCCGTCCTTTGCAAACTTAGCGCCGATCTCTGATAAATCAGGCCCGAAATTAATCCCTTTATTATTCACCTGATGACAGGAGGAACAAGTATTAGAAAATACCAATTGACCATTATTCACATCTCCTTTTATCTTTACTAAACTGGTTACCGGAGGTAAGTTTGTATTGTTACTTTCGCCTTTATGATAAAAAGCCATTGCTCTTTCCTTTATATCATTTCTCCTTACTTTCAATAAAATATTTTCTGCTGTTGTATCAAGGTCAAGTGGCAGTACTTTAGAAGACACCAAATTCATTAATCTTTCCTGTCCGTCATATCCATTAGCGAAGCCACCGGTTGCTCTTTCTCTCACTGCTAGATTGAGCTTTTGATCCATCAATACAGATTGAAGAAGATCCTTGACTTTCGGATCATTGATCTTGCCTAATGAGGTTAAGAGAATCATTGCCGATGCCGTATCAGAATGGATGGCTCCTTTTATTGCACCGGCACCCTGGTTATCGACCAACAACTTTACAGCCCTTGTTCGTATGTTATCATCAGAACTTTTAGCAGCCATATTCAGAAGTTCCACATTCTGATTTTTGATCTTATACTTTGCCAAAAGATCAAGAAA
>JBDTJI010000275.1:0-17177 GCA_039935935.1 Ginsengibacter sp.
CTCTTGCCGTACAACTTCTGCAATTCCGTATCGTCGTCGATACTATCCCAGATTCCATCGTATGCTTCAACCGCATCTTGTGTAAAACCTGCTTCCCAAATTGCATTAACTACCTTTCCACTATAAACCCTATTCTCCGCCTTACTCATCAGTCCATAACGGGACTGATTTGCATAGTCCATGTCGGGATATACCTCAGCTAACCGGTATAGCATTACTGCCGCTTTATGTGCATATTGTTTATTTTTAGTCAACAAATAAGCCCTGCTCAAATCCAATAACCCCGAGTGAATGTTATTGTACCACAACCAATGATTGGCATAGGCCACAAACCAATATCGCTCCCCATCCGGCGCTACCCAGCCCCAGCCATCATCCACATAGGCGGTTCCCCAATCTTTCTTGTCCTTAAAACCACTTTTATAATAACTTTCATAATCATTGGATGGATATGTTTCACCCCCAATCGGGCACTTTACTTTAAAAGGCTGCCTGGCGTCAATGATCCAGGGATAAGGGCCTCCTTTTTTGAACACTTCACTACCATGTATCGGGCATCCCTTTGCATTAAGATCAAAGGCCCGTGGCACCCGGGCGTTCGGCAATAAGTCGCGAAGATCTTCATCTGTCCATGATAGCCATTGGCTTGCTGCCTTCACAATTCCTTCCTCAACCTGTTTCGCTTTGGGATAACGCTCAATATTTAGCCGAGCAATAGCCAAATCATCATTGGTATAGATCATGCGTTTGGTTTTCAAAGGATATTGTGGGATACGTTCTGACTTTTTTTGAAAAGGAGGAATTTGTAGCGTACTTTTTTTTGTCTTTTGAGCATCATGTGAGTCAGACTGTGCGAACATTTGAATAAAAGAACCTAAAACAAAAAGAAAAAAGAGAGTAAGTTTTCGCATTTTATAAAATTTATACTATGTTTTACTAATCGTGGGGTTTAAGTTGCAAATATGACTCTATCCTGGATAAGAGTACTTAAGTTCGGTGGCAACATCCGAGAGATACAGCCCGTGACTATATTAAATTCTTTTCTTCACCAACTTCAGATGAAATTGTAGTTCCACCCAATAGATAATACCAGGCAACAAACTTTGTTAATTGATTCATCGTTTCATTTTTTTTCAAACACTATAAGGTTTGCTGTGCTTCAAAGCAGAGTGCAAAATTTTAGGTCTGACTGAACCTTAATCCTCATCCATCCCTGCATATTTCTTTTTCCATATCCGGTATTCATCAGGCGACATCTTATTCATTTTATTTAATAAAAAATCAGTGATCGCCCATATTTTCCTGTCATCATGGGTGGGGCCAAAAGCAGGCATGGCTGTGAATTTAATTCCGTTTTTTATGACCCAAAAAGCTTCAACAGCTTTTGGCATATCATCTGATTTATAAAATTCAGGTGGTGAAGGATACAGCCCTTTTGACAATTCATCCGGTCTGATACCCGGACCTCCATGGCAGGTTGAACACATCTCGTTATAATGTTCAAAACCTATGATAAACATGGCTGTGTCATTCATTTGTGGGACTGTTATATGTTTAACCCTTTTGCGTATAGAATGTTCTTTTACTGTCGTGCCAAGCCGTTTTGCAAATGAATCATGAGATACCTGGCCTATGTTATATGCGCCGGAGTAAATGTAGAACGTAAATGTTGCAATGATAATTACCAGGGTAATAATAACTGTTAGAAATACTTTTTTCATAACCGGATTATTTGAAAATTAGATCTATAATTGAGGCCTAAACCAGAACTCCTATTGTAACTGACCATTTTTATTTAACACCGATTTTGTCAAAAAAAAAGATTTTATCAGCGAAATGCACATCGCTGTAAAAGTGATAAACCATGCTATCCATGCAAAGACAATAGTTAGGTCAGATATCCGTTTCAGAAAAGGCAAACTTAATACATCTGCCAGTAGCATGGTGCAAATGGAATAAACTCCTAATGGGAAAACAAGACTCCAGTAACCGGCATTGTATTTTATAGGAATAATCTTGTGTCTCCATACCTCAAGGAAACATATCACCGGAATCCACCAGGTGCCGGCTATCCAGAAAAGCACGCTCAATACTTTTATAGTAGGAATAAAATTCTGCTGGGTGACGATGCCATTCATGTCTTTTACTAATATAACTCCAGCAAGAGTAGTTATGGCTGCCGCACCCATGTCAATCCAATAAGAAGGTTTAAATTCAGTAGCTTTCATCGGGAAAAAAGTAGTTCGGTAAAAGATAATACCGATTACTATAAGGTAAAACAATACGCCAAGAAGATAGAAAAAAAGATTTATAAATAAAGCAACAGGCATAGGCAAATTCAAGTGAGGTGCGACAGTACTTCCAAGGATAGACAATGCCTGTACAGACACAACGAAAAGCAGCCAGGAGCCATTAATTCCGTCTTCCAAAGTTGGCTTTTGTTTTTTTATGGTAACCAAAATAAAAAAAGAATACACCAATACCAGCCAGGCACACAAAGCAAAATACCACAAAATGACAGCAACATTAAAATGGTATTTTAATAAAGCATACTCCGTTCCGAGAATGCATGCGGCCGCGGTGATGGTCAAAAAGCCAGCTCCTTCCGAATGTGAAGAAAGGTCCTTTTTGAAATCCGGAAAGAAGTACAATAGCCGAAGGATGAATAGTAAAGACAAGATTACAAACTCGATGTTGTTGATCACAAAAAACCAGTTACTGATTACGTTAAACCCTAATATGCGTGACGCAATAGATATTATTCCGGTTGACATTGCCAATGCAAAATAGGCGGGAGAAAATGTCTGAATTCCCTTCTGTAATCTCAGCTTGCTCATCCTTTTATTTTTACCTTATCAGGAGGTTCGGATTGCAAATCTTCCTGTAAAATTTTACTTTCTCACTACATAAATCGTGCAAAAAAAAGTGGGAGTATCAAGTGCGACTCGTTATAACTTCCCGATAGTTCGTGTGTTGCGTGCACTACTCACTACTCACAATTCACAGTTCACTCTTACAACTCACCACTTTCATCTTTGCACAAATACCTTATCCTCGCTCACATTCTATTAAATTTGCAGTATTGTTTCAAAAAATTTAATTATAAAGATTTATGGATTACAGAACAGAAAAAGACACTATGGGAGAAGTGAAAGTGCCTGCTGAAGCCTATTACGGCGCACAAACGCAGCGGAGCGTTGAAAATTTTAAAATCGCGAGCGACATCAATAAAATGCCTAAAGAAATTATCCGGGCATTTGCGTATTTGAAAAAAGCTGCGGCGATTACTAATTTTGATGCTGGAATTTTATCCAAAGAGAAACTGGATATAATATCTAAGGTTTGTGATGAGATTCTTACTGGTAGATTAGATGAGGAATTTCCATTGGTGGTTTGGCAAACTGGCAGTGGTACTCAAAGTAATATGAATGTAAATGAAGTGATTGCTTATCGTGGGCATGTTTTAAATGGTGGAAAACTTTCAGATAAAGAAAAAATTCTTCACCCTAATGATGATGTAAATAAATCACAATCCAGCAACGATACATTTCCTACAGCCATGCATATTGCAGCGTATAAGATTTTGCATGATCTTACTCTTCCGGCATTAGAAAAACTTAAAAATACATTAGATCAGAAATCTAAAGATTTTATGCACGTCGTAAAAATAGGAAGGACTCATTTTATGGATGCAACACCATTAACACTGGGACAGGAGTTTAGCGGATACGCATCACAGTTAGACCATGGAATAAAGGCTGTAAAAAATACGTTAGCTCATTTAAGCGAGCTGGCGCTTGGCGGCACTGCAGTGGGTACCGGAATAAATACTCCTCCGGGATATGCAGTGAATGTTGCTGAAACGATTGCTGAGCTAACCGGCCTGCCTTTTATTACAGCGAAAAATAAATTTGAATCTCTTGCAGCCCACGATGCGATAGTGGAATCTCACGGAGCATTGAAAACGGTTGCAGTAAGCCTGATGAAAATTGCAAATGACATCAGGATGTTGTCTTCCGGCCCTCGCAGCGGAATAGGAGAAATCAGTATTCCTGAAAACGAACCGGGATCTTCTATCATGCCGGGAAAAGTAAATCCCACCCAATGTGAAGCAGTGACTATGATCGCAGCGCAAGTGATGGGCAATGATGTAGCGATTGGTATTGGAGGCGCTACCGGACAATTTGAATTGAATGTCTTTAAGCCGGTTATCATCTATAACTTCCTGCATAGTGCAAGATTGTTGGGTGATGGTTGCAATAGTTTCAATGAGAATTGTGCTAAGGGTATTGAACCAATAAAAGAAAACATTAAAAAACATGTAGATAATTCTTTGATGCTTGTAACTGCTCTTAATCCTAAAATTGGTTATTACAAAGCTGCAGAGATTGCACAGAAAGCGCATAAAGAAAATACGACCTTAAAGGAAATGGCCATCAAGCTGGGATACGTTACCGCAGAACAATTTGACGAATGGGTGGATCCTAAGAATATGGTGGGGGATCTATCTTAGTCATCTCCAAAAAAATTAAAAAAGACGCGGCCACCGTGTCTTTTTTAATTTACCTTATTTTAATTTTTCATCCTTCATTGCCATGGTGCAGTCAGGAAGATAAGTTTAATATCTTGTCAAAGATTGTTCTGTAGGTATCTGGATTTTAAATTTTTATTTTTTAGAACCATTGCAGACACCGCTATTGCTGAAATCATAAAGACATTAAATACAAATAAGTCTCCAATTAATATCTGGCTAAACGAATGATCATTTTTGAAATTAAATTCTCCACTTGCAATCATTCTTACAACAGCTACTGCCATTGTTGACCAAACGAGTATTAAGAACATCGATCTTAATACAAAATGTTTTCTTTGATATATAGCTACTAATACACTGACAACTAAAGTAACAATGATAGTGCCCACTATTATAAGAAAGGGTGAGGATTGTAATGATGGGAAAAGACGATCATCAGTAACCAGGTCAATCACGCAATGACAAAAAGTTATTGTAACAGCGATTTGAAAAGACAGATACGGCCAACGCATTGCAATAAGTATTAAAAGAGGCCCAATAAATGCTGCACTGATAAACACCCTTCCAATAATCATTAATGATCTAAAACCGATGCCATCCTGGTTTTTAATTGTTTCCAGGAAAGATTCAAACAAAGGGATAGTTGCATACAGGAAAAAAGCAATTAATATAGAGGCAATCACTTCTATTGAAAATATTTTATAGAGCTTTGCTGGCTTTTTGCTGTTTGAATGCCATTCGAGATTAGTACCCCATGCTGCGTAACCAAGAAAGCCCCCTAATGTGAGCCCGAAGGAAAATTCCATCATCTTCCACCAGTCAACAATCAAAAATTGGTCTCCGTATTGAGATCCAACTGTAATCCATAATGATCCAAGGCCAAATCCCAATACGCCACCTACTGCCCCAAATAAAGCGAATCGTTTAAGTACCTTGAATTCTTCAGCCCCCGCTTTTATTTTTAAATAAACCAATAGTCCAATTACTGCAAATAATAATCCTGCCCATGATTCGTCTCTTGGTTGATCTACCGGATTAGAAAAATACAGGATTCTGGGATCATTTATCAATTTCAAACCTATCGCAAACAGTATTAAAAATATCAAAAAACCTATCAAGATTGTTTTTACCTTTATTCTTTGATATACCAAACCTAAAGCAATAAATGTCCCACTAATTAGTCCCCAGACTCCACCCTTAAGACTTGTCCCGGCAAAACCCCACCAAACGGTGTCAGGATTTTTGAGGAAGCCCAATGTTTGACCATAAGTCATATCACCACCCATTGCTGTGCCAGTTGTTCCGAAAACGAGTGCTATGGCGGCAAACATGAGTGGGACATCGAGTAACATACAAATAGTAAGCGTAACCATAGCTCCGGGTATCAGGGCGCCATAAGGCCCACCACCAATAAAGCCGCGTAAACCCCAACCAAGTAACACGGCAATGGCAGGAAGCAAAATAAACAACAACAATGAATGTTTTTTGCTAAATGGAACGTTTTGTCGTGAACCATTAAACCATTCCTTTTCTTTCATTTTCAAAATATTTAGATATTGAATGTAATCAGCGCAAGCTATTAAATTAAGTGACAAAATAATTCTGTCGGATGCTTTTTGCATCGTAGATATTTTGGAGTAAAACGCGATATTATTCTTTGTTATTTTGGAAACAATAAAATAAGGTAATAATACCCATTTCACTTTAGTGCAATTACGGAAAATAAAACGCACAAAAACATAATTAATCATTACGTCGACAAATAGTCTTGTATCAATCAGTTCTTGTTTGAAATTGGCTCTCCAATATTAATTTGTATAATGTTTCTGTGATTAATAAACCTCTGGCATTTTATTGGATGGATAGCATTACTGTCGTAGTCTCGTTTCATTGCTCCATGCAATCTGATCCGTCCTACTATTCCATCAGCTTAATGATGCTCATAGCAATAAAGATATCGGGACGGTTCTTTGCACACTAACTTTTTAGAAAAATGCTTTGGTTTTGCTGTCTGCATATTGATTGATAAAACACCTTGAAAATGTTTTCCTTGCAAGAAAATAATCTAATCAATTTTTGTGCGTTATTTGTCTGCTATGTCATTAATGGAGATTATTATTAATAAGATAAAAAAAGAAGGCCCTATATCTTTTCATGATTTTATGGGGATAGCCCTCTATTACCCGTCACTTGGCTATTATGATGCGGCACAGAATAGGATAGGGGCAAGAGGCGACTACTATACAAGTCCTGTTTTGAGCTCTTTATTTGGATATACGATTGGAAGGCAGCTTGAAGAAATGTGGGGTATCCTGGGTAAAAAGCCTTTTACTATAGTTGAGTATGGTGCAGGCACCGGGGCACTTTGTCATGATATACTGAACTATTTAAAAAACAATGAATCGTTATACTCCGATCTGAGATATTGTATTATCGAAAAAAGTGAAACGATGAGGGATATAGAAAAAAATAATTTAACTGGGAAAGTATCCTGGCATAGTTCGATCAATGAAATTTCTGAAATCAATGGTTGCATTTTATCTAATGAATTACTCGATAATTTTCCTGTTCATAAGGTGATAATGAAGGACGAATTGAAGGAAGTGTTTGTCGACTATCAAGATGAATTTATTGAAGTTTTACAACCAGCCAACGAGGATTTAAATAGCTATTTAAAAACACAAAATATTGTTTTATCAAAAGACTATTCTACCGAAATAAACCTACAGGCCATTGATTGGATAAAAGGCATTGCTGAAAATTTAAAGGCAGGCTTTGTAATGACCATTGACTATGGTTTTACTGCCAGTGAACTTTATAACGAGAAAAGAAAGACGGGAACTCTTACCTGTTATAAAAATCATGAAATAAATGATAACCCTTATTCCAATGTAGGCTTGCAGGATATTACGGCACATGTCAATTTTACCGCGCTAAATCATTGGGGTAAAAAATATGATTTAGAATATGCAGGCTTTACCACGCAGGATTACTTTTTACGATCATTAGGGTTGATGAACTATTTACGGCAATTAGAAATGGATGGTGCCCCTGGTAATAAAAATTTGATTCTCCAGATTCAAAAATTATTAATGGGAATGGGGAATAAATTTAAAGTGCTTATCCAGCAAAAGGGCGTAATAAGTCAAGGCCTTACCGGGATGCAATTTTCTTTTCAGGAACCATAGATAATTCTGATAAATTTTTTAGAAACTGCCAGCGAGTTTTCAAACAGATCATATCAGTCATTAAAATTCCAAACATTTGTATTTTGTTATTCCCTTGTTAGCTAAATTTGCAAATAGTAATTTTTTACATGAGTGCTTCCGTTACCACACTAGAAACCAAAGTTGAAAGGACAGTTTATCCAATTTTATTTGCAATAAGTTTTTCGCATTTATTAAACGATACCATTCAATCCCTGATACCGGCGATTTATCCGATCTTAAAAAATAATTACAATTTGTCTTTTGCACAGGTAGGCTTAATCACGCTCACCTTTCAAATGGCAGCATCGCTTCTGCAACCCTTTGTAGGATTATATACTGATAAAAAGCCACAGCCTTATTCGCTGGCAGCCGGCATGGCATTTACTTTATCCGGGCTGGTACTTTTATCCATGTCACACAACTTTCACCTTGTGTTAGTTTCAGTTGCGTTAGTCGGCATTGGTTCATCCATCTTCCATCCTGAGTCTTCAAGGATGGCGCACGCTGCTGCAGGAATCCAGCCGGGTTTGGCACAATCTATTTTTCAATTGGGAGGCAATTTGGGAAGTTCTATCGGACCTTTGCTCGCAGCGTGGATCATTGTGCCTCACGGTCAAACGAGTATCATTTGGTTTTCATTGATTGCCTTATTAGCAATTTTTGTTTTGACGAAAGTGGGAAATTGGTATAAAGGCTATATCGTAAGAGTTTTGTCAAAGAAAAAGCATAAAACGCCTTTATTGAATCCATTGTTCTCGAAACGCAAAATAGCTTTCTCAGTGTCAATACTTTTAGTTTTGATTTTTTCAAAATATTTTTATCTCGCTAGTCTTACAAGTTATTTTACTTTTTATCTTATTAATAAATTTCATGTAGGAATACAAACTTCTCAAATTTACTTATTCATTTTTTTATTTTCAGTCGCCGCAGGGACTTTGATTGGTGGCCCGTTGGGAGATCGTTTTGGTAGAAAATATGTGATCTGGTTTTCTATTTTAGGTGCATCACCTTTTGCCCTGTTGCTTCCTTATGCTAATCTCTTCTGGACTACAATTTTAATAATCCCTATTGGAATCATCTTAGCTTCAGCATTTTCAGCTATCCTGGTTTATGCACAGGAATTAATACCAGGAAAAATAGGTTTAGTATCCGGCTTGTTTTTTGGCTTTGCTTTTGGAATGGGTGGAATAGGATCTGCGCTGCTCGGTAATCTTGCTGACAAGACAAGTATCCTGTACGTATTCCATATTTGTTCGTTTCTTCCGCTGATAGGAATAATAACAGGGTTTTTGCCCAATATAGAAGGAACGACAAAGAGAAAAAAAGAATAACTTGTGTCCAACAATATTTTGATGAGCCGGACGATTTAGTAACAAGGTTTGTTTAATTTTAACCTAAAACGTTTCCCCACTAAAGCACGAAGAACACAAAGTACAATCCTGTATGCTCTTTGTTTCTTCCCACAAAGAATCTGGACAAATACTAGGAACTACAGCAATTGAAAATTAACATTAGTAGCTTTAATTAATAGCGTAACAACAAAATCATCATAATGCGATTGAATACAAAATTTGCTCTATCACTCATTAGCGGATTTTTTTTATTAACCACATCTTCCGCCCAAATTTACTGCCCGGCAATTCCACTACCTTCAAAAGCTGAATTTCAGAACGGCACTTTCCTATTGAATCAATATACTCCCATCCTGATTTCAAATGAAAGCCTGCAGCCTGTGGCGCATTATTTACAAGAAGAATTATTACGTAACTACGACATTCCGCTTGTCTTGCAAGCCGCTTCAGTAAGGCCTTACATAAAATTGAACTTAATAAAAGCAGGAGCCGAAGAAGCGTACTCTTTGCAAATGAACAGCAAGGGTATTACTATTTCTGCTTCCAGCGAAACAGGGGCTTTTTATGGCGTTATTTCAGTTCTGCAAATTCTTTCCCAGGGTAAGATTTCAAACGGTTCCGTTTCCATATCCTGCTGGAATATTACCGATGAACCAAAATATAGATGGCGTGGCTTCATGCTTGATGAATCTAGATATTTCTTTGGTAAAGAAAAAGTAAAGTCCATTTTAGATTGGATGGCGTTCTATAAGCTTAACCGTTTTCATTGGCATCTCACTGATGCGCCGGGGTGGAGAATTGAGATAAAAAAATACCCTTTGCTGGCATTAATTGGTGGTATAGGCAATCAGGCTGACCCATTTGCACCAGCAAAGTACTATACACAAGAAGACATTAAAGAGATGGTAAGCTATGCCAAAGAAAGACACATAATTATCATTCCGGAAATAGATATGCCAGGCCATGCAACCGCGGCTAACCGTGCGTATCCTGAGTTTAGTGGTGGAGGTTCTGAAAAGCATCCTGAATTTACTTTTAACCCTGGCTACGAAAAAACCTATTCTTATCTGACCAATATACTAAGGGAGACAAATGCTTTGTTTCCCGGTGGTATGCTGCATTTGGGTGGAGATGAAGTAAGTTTTGGGAATGAGAAGTGGCTTAGTAATGATAACATAAAGCATCTAATGAAAGTCAACGGCCTGGAGTCTGCAAAGGAAGTAGAAAAATATTTTATAGAACGGATGGCAGATTCGGTTTACCAGTTGAATGCCAGTTTATTGGCCTGGGATGAAGTGGCAGATTTGAATTTAGCTGCTGATAAAACTATTATCTTTTGGTGGAGACAGGATAAGCCAGAGCAATTAAAAAAGGCTTTACAAAAAAAATACGAAGTGGTATTATGCCCACGGTTACCATTCTATTTTGACTTTGTGCAGGATAGTTCCCATACGCTTGGTAGGAAATGGGATGGAAAATTTAGCTCGCTGAGAGATGTATATGATTTTAAAGCGTCAGATTTGCCTGAGATACAGCCTCAGAATACAAAACAAGTTCTTGGCATCCAGGCAAACTTATGGACAGAAACTATAAGCAATGAGCAGCGATTGGATACCATGCTTTTTCCAAGAATAGCTGCTCTTGCAGAAGCCGCCTGGACTATGGATGATAAAAAGAATTTTGCAGTTTTCAAGCAAAGGTTGGTTTCTCATTTCGCATTGTATGAAAAAGCGGGAATATTATATTATAAGCCATTTTGAGAAGCAAGAAGTCAGAAAAAATTGGCAAACTGTAATAGGCAACAACAACGCAAGAAGTCAGAAGCAAAATACACTAAACAATAAAAATTACAACGATGTTTAAAATGATCCTTTTCAATTCAATGCTTGCGTTGTGCATGAATATTATTTCAGTAAACGCGCAAAATCCATCAGTTACAAATCTCGCACCGGCACCGCCTATGGGCTGGATGACCTGGAATTTCTTTGGTACAAATATCAATGAAAATATTATTCACGAAATAGCTGATGCAATGGTGAATAACGGCATGGTAAAAGCGGGTTATGATCATATTATGATTGATGATGGCTGGCAGGGTGGAAGGGATAATAAAAATAACATGATTCCTGATCCACAAAAATTCCCTTCAGGAATAAAAGCACTTGCAGATTATGTTCATTCCAAAGGAATCAAATTAGGTATTTATTCAGACGCTGCCCAACTCACCTGTGCAGGCTACACTGCTAGTCTTGGTTTTGAAGACCAAGATGCTAAAACATTTGCATCGTGGGGCATTGACTATTTAAAATATGACTATTGCCATGCACCGTCAGATTCCAATACGGCGAAGGTGCGTTATACAAAAATGGCTGTTGCTTTACGCAATAGTGGGCGATCAATTGAATTTAGTATTTGCGAATGGGGTGGTAGACAACCGTGGTTTTGGGCTGCTAACGCAGGTGGACAATTGTGGCGCACCACCGGTGATATAAGAGACTCATGGAAGAGCTTAACCCATAATCTTGATATTAATGCTAAACTTGAAGATTATGCCGGGCCAGGCCATTGGAATGACCCTGATATGTTGATTGTTGGCCTGCGTGGCAGTAATGGTCCATCTAGCCACAAAGGCGGAACCGGTTGCAACGATATAGAATACCAAACTAACATGAGCCTCTGGTGCATTATGGCCTCTCCGTTAATTGCTACTAATGATGTAAGAAATATGGATGAAAATACCAAACGTATCTTGGAGAATGATGAAGCTATTGCGATAGACCAGGACCCGTTGGGTAAACAAGGTGAAAGAAAAATTGCAGATAGTGTGTGGAATGTATTTGCAAAGCCTTTACAAAACGGAGATTATGGCATCGCTATTTTAAACAGGAGTGATACAGATAAAAAGGCAGATATAGATTTTAGTGCACTCGGCTTGGAGGGCAAGTATGAAATCGATGATGTATGGCAACATAAAGTGATCGGCAAAAAAGAAAAAAAATGGAAAGGTGATGTGCAAAGCCACGAAACAAAACTATTCAGAGTGAAGAAAGTTTGATCTGATTCCTGGTTTTCCTGATTCTAACTCAATTAAATCATTTCTTTCAGCTTCTCGATCACGATATCCACTTCTTCTTTGGTGTTGTATTTACTGAAAGAAAACCGAACCGTTACCTGGTTAGAATTGGGCGCGATAGCCTGAATCACGTGACTTCCAGCTTCTACACCAGACGCACATGCGCTTCCACCGCTGGCACAAATATTATGTATGTCAAGATTGAAAAGAAGCATTTCTGATTTCTCTGTTTTAGGAAAAGCGACACTTAAAACGGTATAAAGTGAATTTCCATCCGGATCGCCGTTAAAATAAACCCCCGTTATATTTTTTAATAAACCTTCCTTCATGTAATCTCTCACTGCTTTAATGTACCGACTTTCTTTTTCGAGATTTTCGATAGATAGTTCCAATGCTTTTGCAAAACCCACAATCCCATATATATTTTCAGTGCCAGCCCGCATACCACGCTCCTGGCTACCGCCCTTTAAATAAGGATGAATCTTTATACCTTCATTGATGTATAAAATACCTACTCCTTTAGGTCCGTGAAATTTATGCCCTGCTGCATTAATAAAATGTACGGGCAGTCTCCGCAGGTCAATAGGGAAGTGCCCTACTGTCTGCACTGTGTCGGCATTGAATATCGCGTTATATTGTTTGCAAAGATTTCCAACCCGCTCAATATCGGTAATAATTCCAATCTCGTTGTTGGCATGCATTAAGCTCACAAGGCATTTATCTTTACTTTCCTTTAATAATTTTTCAAGATCATCGTAGTCAATCTGACCCTGGGGAGATATTTTTACGAAGGATACTTTCACGCCTGCTCCTTTTGATAAATGTTCTATCGAATGTAATGTAGCGTGGTGCTCAAGTGGAGAACTAATGATATGACGGCATCTTAAATCAGTCACGGCCTCATTAATTGCCGTATTGGTACTTTCAGTGCCTCCACTGGTAAAAAATATTTCCGCGGGATGGGCATTTAAAATTCTGGCTACTGACTTTCTTGCGTTTTCGATGGCCATCTTTGTCTCACGCCCGTAAGAATAGATAGAAGATGGGTTGCCAAATTTTTCTGTAAAAAAAGGCATCATTGCATTTAATACTTCAGGCTCAAGCTGAGTCGTTGCAGCATTATCAAAATAAATTCTTTCCATGTTACGGTGGAGTTGTGAGTTGTGAGTTGTCAGTTGTGAGTTGATGACACAATTGTGATTTCGCCACTCACCACTCACAATTCACTCACTAATTCATTACCTCATGAATGTCTTTCATGATCTTCTTGGCGATATTATCCGCTGTAGTTTCAAAATTGCTTTCTGAATAAATTCTTATTATAGGCTCTGTATTGCTCGGCCTTAAGTGTACCCAGTCATTACCAAACTCTATTTTCAATCCGTCTTCTGTATTGATAGGATTATTTTTATACTTTTCTTTTATTTTTTGAAAAATACCACTCACATCTACAGTTTTCTCAAGTGTTATTTTATTCTTGGAAATAAAATAGTCAGGATAATTACCTCTTAATTGCTTGATGCTTTTTTTTGAATGGGCAAGATGAGTCAGGAATAACCCAATACCTATTAGTGCATCCCTTCCGTAATGAAAATCCGGTACTATTATTCCGCCATTACCTTCACCACCAATAACTGCTTTCACCTCTTTCATTTTATTCACTACATTTACTTCACCCACAGCAGAAGGAAAATATTCACCACCATGCTTCTCGGTAATTTCTTTGAGAGATTTGGTAGATGACATATTGCTTACTGTATTACCTTTTTTATGTGTGAGAATATAATCAGCCACAGCCACCAAAGTATATTCTTCACCAAACATACTTCCATCTTCACACACAAAGCAAAGCCTGTCCACATCAGGATCTACAGCAATCCCTAATGATGCCTTCTGCTTTACCACTTCATTACTGAGGCCAATTAAATTTTGTGGAAGAGGTTCAGGATTGTGTTCGAATTTCCCATGCACTTCTTCATTGATCACGATTATATCTTTTACTCCAAGTGTTTTCAGCAACGCCGGTACGTAGATGGCACCCGAGCTGTTGATCGCGTCAACAACTATTTTAAATTTTGCATTTTTTATTGCTTCTACATCTACCAGGTCGTATGCGACAACGGCATCAATATGTTTCTGCAAATAAGTATGATCTTCTTTGTAAATGCCTGCTTTATCAACAGATACAAAATTGAAGTCTTCGTTTTCTGCGATGGAAAGTACTTGTTGTCCAACGTCGGCGTTGATAAATTCTCCATCACTATTAAGCAATTTCAAGGCATTCCATTCCTTCGGGTTATGACTGGCGGTTAATATAATTCCACCTGCTGCCTGTTCGGCTTTTACAGCAATTTCGACTGTAGGTGTAGTGGTAAGGCCAATATCGATTACGTTAAATCCGCATGCGATCAATGTGCTAGCGCAGAGACTGCTAACCATTTTACCACTCATTCTGCCATCGCGCCCTATAACAATTGTTTTATTAATATTTTCATCATTTAAAGAAGCCGCAAATGCAGCGGTAAACTTTACGATGTCCAGGGGAGTAAGATTTTCTCCGGGTTTACCACCTATCGTCCCTCTTATTCCGGAAATACTTTTTATCAATGCCAAATTATAGTTTTAAAGTTGCAAATTTAAATGAATTATTATTTGCTTATTTCAATTAAATTCTTTTGCTATTTCTTCCGTACTTTTTCTGATTTTAATTTAGTTTTGCGATATGTATAAGCTTAAGCACTTTATCGAGTGGCAGGTATTTGGTGTTTGTACTGCTGTTGGTGAAAAAATGGGTATTGCTACATCAGCTATCAGGCGATATTTCATTTATATATCTTTTCTCACCCTGGGCTCACCGGTTATTTTCTATCTGATCGTCGCCTTCTGGATGAATGTAAAAAATTATATTAAAAATTCGCAACGTAATCCACTGCGATATCTGTAACAGAATAATTTTTGATAATACGAATGAAAATAAAAAAGGGTAATCACTGATTACCCTTCAATTTTCTTTGAAATATCGATTATTAGCCGATTAATTTCACATTAACGGCGTTCATGCCTTTTTTACCATTCTGCAAATCAAACTCTACTTTATCATTCTCTTTGATCTCATCAATCAATCCGCTTGCATGCACAAATGTTTCTTTGGAAGAATCATCGTGTTTAATAAAACCGAATCCTTTTTCAGAATTAAAAAATTTAACGGTTCCTGTGTTTTTGTTGTCCATTGTAATGTTGTTATTTAAAAAAATGTTTGAACAAAGATATGAGTTATAAATGGAAAGTGCGTTTTCGACGACGGTAATTTTTATTATTTAACTTTTGAAGCTGTTGCCGGTTAAATCCTTTTTTTTTTAGTTAACATTTCAAAGATTCTTTTGAACTCAGGGCTTTCCGTTCTTTTTATTTTATCCCAAAATGTGAAATACAATCCATAATTGTATTTATATTGTTTATGGTGTAGTGAATGATGAGTAGCACCTATTACCCATTTGCTCCATAACGGATTTTTCTCTCTTGGATAAATCTCAATATTCAAATGATTAATTACGCTGCTAAATGTCATAATCGTTAACTGAATTATAATAACATAGTAGTGTATTGGTAGAATCAGGATCATGACAGGTAAAAATATTGCCTGTAAAAAGCCTTCGATAGGATGAAAAGAAAAAGCTGTAAAAGGGGAGGCCACTTTACTGTCATGATGCACTTTGTGCACAATTTTATAAACAGATGGAATGTGCATCCAGCGGTGGATCCAGTAATAATAAGTTTCATGAACCAGCAACAGTATCACCAGGCTTGTTGGCAGGTACCACCAGCCATATAATCCTAAAACTGTGTATATTTTGGTGTATCCTTTTTGCCATAAGATAACCATGATACTAGCAGTTACTGCAAATAGCAAAGCATTTAATAAGCTCCATTTCATCTCGTTTTTAAATTGACCGGTCTTATAGGCCTTTTTATTTATTTTCCTTTCTTTCCATTTGGAAGGAAACCATATATAGAAAATAAAATAAAACAAGCCTGCTATCAGAAAATATCTGCCTGTGATGATGGTAAAAGCGAAAGCTGTCAAATACAGAAACCAATTAAAAGAGAAGAAATCAGGCAAGGTCATGACGTAAGGTAAAAAAATAACCCGAAGAGTATTAGCTAAAATTAGCAATAAATTAAATATCCAGAATTATGAAAATTAAATCTAAAAGTCGTCAGAAGGAATTTTATCGTTGTCAGCGCCGAGGCTATAATCATTGTTTTCCTCATCTTCCTCACCGATCTTTTCTTCGTCATCATCTAAATCAGCCCCTGGTACATCAAGGTCGCGGCCTGTGATATTTTTATCAAAACTATCTTCATTTAACGGCGTACCATCTTCGTCTGTGCTATCAAGTGCGGCCTTCCGCAGATTTTCATCATCTCCCGGCATATCGTTTGCAGATATTCTCAGGTCTTTTTTTTCTGTGGATGATACATTTGAATCGCTGCCCTGTTTAATATTCTCGTCAATATTTTTTTCAAAAATATCAGTACCCTCTTCATCGTCAGACGATATGGTCGTATCAGCCATTTCTCCCAACGGTAAAGGCTTAAAATTTTCCTGCCCTGGAATATCGCGCGCATCGGGAATAAACACATCAACATTCTCTTTCTTCAATTCCTTGCGATCATGAAGTGAATCAATCTGATCAGATAATTCATCCTTGGTGGACATTATATCATTTTTATTATTCTGTTGCATATAGAAAGTTTAAATTCAGATCAGAAAATATAGTGCCAGTTATCTTGTTAAAATTTATTTTTAAAGATAGAAGATAATTTTTTTGTTATTCAAATGTATAAACCTACTTTTGCACTCCGAAAAACAAAATTTGGTTAAAAAAGTTCTTTACAATGTCTCAAAGAATCAGGATAAAACTTCAGTCTTACGATCACAATCTGGTAGATAAATCTGCAGAAAAAATTGTAAAGACCGTTCGCAGTACCGGTGCAGTAGTTACAGG
>JBDTJI010000276.1:0-7017 GCA_039935935.1 Ginsengibacter sp.
TTATTTAAATTTTTCTACTTCAGCCAAAGAAATAATTCTTCAAAGTGATGTTATTCTCATCGCGGTTCCATCAGCTTTTGTAGTAAATGTACTTAGCGGCTTACCAAAAAATATTTTCACAGGTAAGAAAGTGATCTCTGCCGTGAAAGGAATTGTGCCTTTAAAAAATGTATTACTAAATGAGTATCTCAAAAATACGTTTGATTTAGACATGGTTAATTATTTTACAGTTCTCGGCCCATGCCATGCTGAAGAAGTAGCCGCAGAAAAATTATCCTATCTTACCTTTTCGGGCATTGATAAACAGATTGCAAGAAAGCTTTCTCTTCGTTTTAAAACCCCTTACATCGCTACGCTATACAATACTGATATATTCGGAGTACAATATGCAGCCATCTTAAAAAATATCTATGCAATAGGCGCCGGGATAGCACACGGATTGGAATACGGAGACAACTTTTTAAGCGTTCTCATTGCCAATAGCGCGGATGAAATGGCAGGCTTCTTACGCAAAACGGGCATACAAAATATTGAAGTAGGAAGCCTTGAACGCAAAACTATCCGCAACAGTCAACCCCAAAGAACCAATTATGCAGCATCTGTTTATCTTGGTGACCTGCTCGTAACGTGTTATTCGTTATACAGCCGTAACCGTACGTTTGGAAATATGATAGGCAAAGGGTATTCGGTAAAAACTGCACAGCTTGAAATGAATATGATTGCGGAAGGATACAATGCAAGTAAATGTATGTATCTCATCAATAAAAAGATAAAAGCAGAAATGCCTTTAGCAGAGATAATTTACAAAATTTTATGGAACAAATTACCGGCTGATAAGGGGTTCGAAGAAATTGAAAATATATTAATTTAATATTAACCATCCGGATTGAAATTTTTTTAAAAAATTTTAATCCATTCCAAACGAAATAATTTGAAAACCGTCTTCGTCTTTCTTTTTATCATTTTGGCATGTTGCTCTTGTAAAAAGGAGCGATTTATTACAAGTCCGGATGCAAGCCTTGGCATCAGTCTCGACACACTTTCTTTTGATACGGTCTTTACACAGGTTGGTTCTGTAACGCAGTCTTTTAAACTATTCAATAACAACGATCAAAAGCTTCGTCTCTCCCAGGTAAAGCTCTCTGGTGGCTCTGCATCTCCTTTTAAAATAAATATAAACGGCACTTCATCTACAGAAGTAGATAACATAGAAATTAATGCGAATGACAGCATTTATATTTTTGTACAGGTAAATGTAAATCCGACATTGGCAAGTACTCCATTTATTCTCAGTGATAGTATTCAGATTGGTTATAATGGAAATAAAAGATGGGTGCAGTTAGTGGCTTATGGACAAAATGCTGTCTTTTTAAAGAATACATTACTCACAGGAAATGTAACCTGGAACAACACCTTACCTTATGTAATTTTAGGCGGAATACAGGTTGATACCACTGCTACTCTCAATATTTCTTCAGGGGCTAAAGTCTTTTTACATGCTGATGCTCCCTTTTTAGTAGATGGGACTCTAATTACGCATGGCACAAAAGACGAACCGGTTGTTTTCTCCGGTGATAGGCTTGATGCGGATTACAAAGATTTACCCGCAAGTTGGCCCGGGATTTTTTTCAGAAATACGAGTGAGAATAATTCTTTGAGACATACCATTATCAAAAACGCTTACCAGGGAATTATTGCGCAAGGCGTTTCTACCACCATTAATCCAAAAGTCAATCTATCACAATGTATTATTGATAATATTTATGATGCAGGAATTCTGGGTATCAATACAACCATCCATTCAGATAATTCATTGATCTCCAACTGTGGAAGTAATATCCAAATTGAGTATGGCGGTGATTATCGCTTCATTAACTGCACGGTAGCGTCGTATGGAAATACTTATTTCATTCATAAAAGCCCAGTTCTACAAGTATCTAATTCCATTTCTCAAAACGGCAATACTTATTCAGCGTCTCTCACGGCCCATTTCCAAAATTGTATTTTTTGGGGTGATGGTGGTACGGTTGCTGATGAAATCGCGTTAGCAAAGCAAGGCACGGACCCGTTTTTAATTACTTTTGATCGTGTGTTATATAAAGCAAAAAATGACATCAGTAATGCTACTTTTATGTCTTCAATAAAAAATGAAACGCCTATGTTTGACAGCGTTAATGCTTCCAAAAACATCTATGATTTTCATTTTAATAATAATCCTAAGTCACCAGCGTTGAATGCAGGGGTTGCTACACCGTTTCTTTATGATCTGGATGATAAGTTAAGAGATGGAATGCCGGATATTGGATGTTATGAGAGATGAATTAAGATTTCACTATACTCATCGGCCTACCCGGTGAATAGATTTGCGTATATTAGATCTTGGTCATTTTACAAACAACCTTTCATCAAATTCAAAAGGCTCAGTATTAAGTATTTTTATTTTGGCAAAAAGTATATGCGCAGGATTTAGTAGATAATTGTAATCGCTATGTACAACAACAGAAGGTGCTTTAATAACCAGGAACTTATTTTCTTCAAGAAATTTATCTCCAATTAACTGTGTCGAATTTGCGTGTGGCAACGCTCTCCAATCTGGAGGTAAATCAGTAATTTTTAATTCAAAATACCCAATTGTATCCGGAATTTCAATTGTAATCAAAAAATAATTCTGTGGAATATTGCCCAATGGCGTGTGTACTGCTACTTCTGCTGTACAAAGCGATCTTGACTCACAGGTATAAAGCATCGCATGGCCTTTACTATTCCACCTTGCACCGGCTTTTTCCGCACCTTTTCCGCTTAAATCATTTTTATACTTTTCTTTAATTAATCTGTAAAGTCTCATGCTAAAATGCCATATTCTATTCGGGTTAATTCATCTTTTAATAAATTAATTCCAAAAGTGTTATCTAAAAGGCTTTTAGGTATTATCCCCCCGAGAGCAAGATTTTTCGTTTCCAACCAGCTATTAAATTTTTCTTTATTCCCAAACACTTCTATTCCATATTTATACAACAAAGTAATTTCAATAATTTTTTCGGAAGAATCAGAATCAAAAGCCTTCTTTTCTTTTTTATATCGTTGCATGGTTCTTTCCGAAATATTTAAAAAGCCGGACCATTCGACTAATGAAAATGGACTGTTTTGAGCAATAGAAGTAAATGCGCTAAACTTTATTCCTTTCTTAATCGTATTAATAATTGAAAAAACATCCCTGTCATCAACTGAATTGTAAGAGTATGTATTTAAGGATAATTCCATTGGCTTCATTCTAATTTTTTGCAAAGATAACCGAAATCTGTCGTAAAAATAACGACGATTGTCAGTGACTACTTTTCAAAATTCACAATCATCCACAATCATATCCCTACTTTCAAGTTCGCCTAGTTCCGTGGTAGCAATGGCACCACCATCTTCCCTGTGATTTTTGCAGATTTTATCCATACAATGATTTCTCAGAAACAGGTTTAAGCCGGATTGTGGCCAAAACGTGAAATTCTATTTTTTATGACGAAAGCAGTGCTTTTTAAGATATCAATCCCTTACCAATTATTAAAATCCTGCCGTTTTTAGTTAGTGTCAAACGAAATTGCAGTCGCTTCGTTTTTTTATTGAGAAAATATAAAGAGATGTCTTTGTTTTTGTGCCTGATTTAACAAAAACTTTTAATAATTGAAATTAACTTGCCGCCCTATTAAAAATGATTTAATGTCGAAGATCTGCAAGATCCTACTCCTAATGGCTATCGCTGTTACTACCAGAACTATCTCTTCAGCACAGGTTATTCAGGATTCCACAAAAAAAAACCTGGATTCCATTCCGGCTGCTTCTATAAATAATGATACAATTCCCACTTCAGTAAATGTAGAACTTGAAAATATCTTTAATTCTAAAACTCCAAAACAATATATTCTTTCACAGATAACAGTTACCGGCACTACATTTGACCCGAATCTGATCATATCAATTTCAGGTCTTACGGTTGGCAGTAAGATCACACTGCCGGGAAGTGATGATTTTGCAAAAGTAATTACCAACTTATGGAAACAAAATCTTGTTTCTGATGTGGAAGTTTATTTAACACAACTGGTTGGTAATAATCTTTCAATCGAAATACATATTACAGACCGGCCTATACTTTCTTCCTTTAAGTTCAGGGGTATCAGTAAGACTGAAGCAGACGACCTGACACCTAAGCTTGACCTTGCAAAAGGAAGAGTTACAAGAGTTACAGAGGGCTTTAAGGTGTCTGCAATAGATATTATTAAAAAAGTATTTATTGACAAAGGATTTAGAAACGTCGATGTAGAAATAAACGAAGTAAAGGATACAAAAGCTGCCAATGCAGTGAATATTGTTTTCGTAATTCATAAGAATGGCAAAGTAAGGATCGATAATATCTTTTTCGCAGGCAATGAAGAAGTATCAGATCTTAAGCTTAAAAAGCAGATGAAAGGGACTAAGGAAAAAAGCAGGTTCACCCTGTATCCTTCAGATGATTTTAATGTGTATGATTCTGCAAAAACAAATCATTTATCATTCTATGAATACTTACAAAGTAATGGATATTTGGTTCCCTCTAAAACAAAAGAATTACTGGATCCCTATTTCCGTTTCAAATTGTTTTCATCAGCAAAATTCAATGAAAAGAAATACCTCGAAGACAAAAACAAAGTTTTAGATTATTATAATTCGCTCGGTTTCCGGGATGCAAGTATCATTAGGGATACAACTTATACTGGGAATGGAGGATTAGATGTGGCGCTTGAGCTTTCCGAAGGGCATCGCTATTATTTTGGTAACATTAGTTGGAAAGGAAATACAAAATACCCTGATTCTTTATTAACGGTAATATTGGGCATCAAGAAAGGAGATATCTATAACGGAGAAATCCTTAATAAAAAACTGGGGGTGATACCATCACCAGACGGAGGCGATATTAGCAGCCTGTACCAGGATGATGGCTATTTGTTCTTTCATGTTACTCCTGTAGAGACAGCGGTATATAATGATACAATAGATCATGAAATAAGGATTACGGAAGGGCCTCAGGCGACGATAGGAAAAGTGGAAATAACCGGCAATAATAAAACAAAAGAATATGTGATCCGGCGTGAATTACGTACTATTCCTGGCGAAAAATTCAGCCGCGAAAAAATTATCCGTACACAGCGCGAGCTTGGTGGCTTAGGTTTCTTTGATGCAGAAAAAATTAATCCCGGTATAGATCCTCATCCTGAAAACGGTACCGTGGATATTACCTGGGGACTTGAAGAAAAGTCGTCAGATCAGCTCGAACTATCTGCCGGATTCGGCGGCGGCATCGGGCTTACCGGAACACTGGGTGTTACTTTCAATAATTTTTCTATCTACAATATTTTAAATAAAAAAGCGTGGGATCCCTTACCGGTCGGTGATGGGCAAAAATTAAGCTTAAGAGCCCAAAGTAACGGAAGACAATTCCGGTCTTACAATTTTTCCTTTACTGAGCCGTGGCTGGGTGGTAAAAAAAGAAACCCATTTACCATAGGGTATTATGATACCAAATATGCCAATGCGTATGATCCTTATACGGGATATTACAACCGGGCTTATGCTGATTCTTCCTATATAAAAACAACAGGCATTAGTGTTTCACTTGGTAAACAGTTAAAGTGGCCTGATGATTTCTTCTCTTTGGTCTATCAGTTAAATTACCAGAGGTACAAGCTTAAAAACTATAATATCTTCCCGGGATTGATTAATGGCATTTCCAACAATATAAGTTTCAAGATTACGCTGGCGCGCAGTTCTGCCGGCCCTAACCCTATATTTCCTACAAGTGGGTCTAACTTTATCCTCAGTACCCAGTTGACTCCGCCCTACTCGCTTTTTAAAAACGAGCAAGCTTTGGCTGCAGCAGACAGATATAAATGGGTGGAGTTTCACAAAGAACGGTTTACGGCACAATGGTACGTACCTATAGGACAGGGAAAAGGGGAGAATAAGAATAAACAATTTATATTGTATGCTGCTGCTAAATACGGATTTATGGGCAGATATTCAAAAAAAGCACCTTCTTCACCCTTCGAACGTTTTCAATTAGGAGATGCGGGACTCAGTAATAATTATGGGCTTTTAGGTTATGACATTATTGCTCACAGGGGTTATCCAGTTTACGACAATTCTAATCCAAAAATTAACCCTGATCTTAACCAGGCAAGCAACTTTTTTACTATCTTCAATAAATACACGTTGGAAATGAGGTATCCTTTCAGCACCAGTGCAAGCAGCACCATTTATGGGCTTGCCTTTTTTGAAGCTGCAAACGGATGGTATAGTTTTAAAGACTATAATCCTTTTAAGCTTAGAAGATCAGTGGGGTTAGGCGCGCGCTTCTTCCTTCCAATGTTTGGTTTACTTGGATTTGATTATGGTATTGGCCTTGATCGTATTAATGGAACTACAGGTCTAAAAGGTGCTGGAAAATTCACCTTCATGCTTGGCCAGGAACCTGAATAAAAAACCAACGCTATCGGTTAATTATAAATCAACAAAACACTTGATCATGAAAAAACTAATTTTAACACTATCAGTCTTTCTTGTTTTAGGAAGCGTATTTGCCCAACGCTATGCAGTAATTGATTCAAAATATATTCTCGACAAACTACCAGAGTATAAAGAAGCGCAACAAAAGTTAGATGAGTTTAGTAAGATGTGGCAACAGGAGATAGACCAGAAGTCGGCGGCTCTTGACCAGATGTACAAAAACTATGATGCGGAACAGGTTATGTTAAGCGATGAGCTTAAGAAAAAAAGAGAAGATGAATTATATAATAACGAAAAAGAGGTCAGAGATCTTCAAAGAAAAAGGTTTGGATTTGAGGGAGATTTATTTAAGAAACGCGAAGAGTTGATAAAGCCCATCCAGGATAAGGTTTATAATGCAATCCAAAAACTGGCAGTAGCTAAACTATATGATTTTATTTTGGATAAAAGTGAAGGAATTACCGTTATATTTGCCGACCCAAAACTGGA
>JBDTJI010000277.1:0-7714 GCA_039935935.1 Ginsengibacter sp.
TAATTCAAACCGAATTTTATCCAGATATTTATCGCGATCACCCATGTAATCAATTAAGCGTGACTGAACATTTGCATCTAAACCTTAGTATATTTACTAAGCAATGAGCAATACATATCAGGCAGAAAACCACAATCTAAAATATTCTCTTTCTTTTCTCTTAATAACAGGACAATTAAAAAAAATATTATTGTTCATTCTCCTTATCTCTATTTCATCTATCAGCTATCCGCAATTGGCTAAGGAATGGATTAGAATTAACCAATTGGGCTACAATACCGGGAGTATAAAAGTAGCTGTTTGGTGCAGTAAGAATAGGGAGGCGATCTCTTCATTCGAACTCGTTGACTCATCCACACAAAAAATAGTTTTGACACAAAGGGCTGGTAAATCCTTTGGTGCTTATGGACCCTTTGCAAATACCTATCGTCTTAATTTTTCGTCGTTCACAGAAAAGGGAGTGTATTATCTCAGGGCAGGCGATGCGGTATCACCGGCTTTTAAAATCAATGATGATGTTTATAAAGGCGCTGCGGACTTTTGCCTGTTCTATTTGCGGCAGCAACGTAGCGGCTTTAACCCGTTTCTCAAAGACTCTTGCCATACCCGGGACGGCTATACCCTATATGGGCCAATGGCTGACAGCACTTATATTGATGTGACAGGTGGCTGGCACGATGCATCAGATTATCTTCAATATGCTACCACCTCGGCAAATGCTACATGGCATTTACTTGCTGCTTACCGTGATTTTCCGGACGTATTCAGCGATCAAAAAAAAGCCAATGGCCTGGAAGGAAAGAATGGTACCGCCGATGTGTTGGACGAAGCGAAATGGGGATTGGATTGGTTGTTGAAGATGCATCCAAAACCAGATTGGATGTTCAACCAAATAGCGGATGACCGCGATCATACAGCGTTGAGAATACCCAAAGAAGATTCGTTTTATGGAAAAGGAATTGAACGGCCTGTTTATTTTATAAACGGTGAGCCTCAGCAAAGAGGGCAATTTTTGAATCACACAACCGGCACCAGTTCTACAGCGGCAAAATTAGCAAGCGCATTTTCATTGGGAGCCATCTTATACAAAGAACGCAATCCTGCCTATGCCGGAAAATTAATGTCCCATGCTTACAGCGCTATGCAATATGCTATGAGAAAGCGGGGTGTAACACAAACCGTATCAGTAAGATCACCTTATATCTATGCAGAAGACAACTGGACAGACGATGTAGAATTGGGCTTTGCATTATTGGCCGGTTCAGGCAGCTATTTTAAATTAATTACTCCGGAGAAATTTTTAGATTCCTCCTTTAAATATTCGCAGCAGGAAAAAATAACACCATGGTTTTATAGGGATACGGCTAATCATTACCAGTATTATCCGTTTATCAACCTGGGGCATTATGAATTAGCTAAACAATTGGAGGGCCATAAAAAAGATACGATTATCAGCTATTATAAACAAGGCATTGAAGATGTGTGGAGCAGGGCTAAAGAAAATGCTTTTAACAGGGGAATACCTTTTATCTGGTGTAGCAATAATCTGACGGTTTCGTTTGCCATTCAGTGTTTGTGGTACGCAAAGCTGTCTGGCGATCATCAGTATGATGAATTGGAACAGGCCAATATAGATTGGCTTTTCGGTTGCAATCCATGGGGAACAGGGATGGTGTATGGTTTGCCTTCGTGGGGGGATTCACCGGTAGATCCTCATTCTGCTTTTACTCATTTAAAGAATTATCCAATCAGTGGCGGCCTCGTGGACGGCCCTGTTTATACCGATATTTATAACAACCTTATCGGAATAACTCTGCATAACCAGGATGAATACGCTCAATTTCAAAGTGACCTATCGGTTTATCATGATGATTTCGGAGATTACAGTACCAATGAACCTACTATGGATGGCACCGCGTCTCTGGTTTATTTACTGGCGGCAAAAGAAAGCAAATCAGACCGGAAAATGTCGAAGGAAACAACAGCCGTAATGTCCCATGGAGGCACAATAAGAGGAGACACCACTTTAAATAAAATAGCGCTTGTGTTTACAGGTGATGAATTTGCAGATGGCGGTTTTTACATTGCAAAAACTTTAGAACGACAAAAAGTAAAAGCTTCTTTTTTCCTGACAGGAAATTTTTATAGAGAGCTAAAGTTTAAGAAGATCATAAGAAAATTGCAAAAAGATAGAAACTATTTGGGCTCGCATTCCGATAAGCATCTATTGTATTGCGATTGGACTAAAAGAGATAGTCTGCTGGTGACGAAACAGCAATTTAAGGATGACCTAAAAGGAGCTTATCTCCAGCTAAAACAATGGCATATCGAGAGAAATGAAACGCGTTATTTTTTACCTCCTTATGAATGGTACAACGATTCTATTTCTAACTGGGCAGAAGAACTGGGCTTGCAATTAGTTAATTTTTCTCCAGGCACACGAAGCAATGCAGATTATACGTATCCTGCTATGGGCAAAAAATATATGAGCAGTGATGCTATTATGAAGTCTATTTTAGAATACGAAGCAAGCCATGGACTAAACGGCTTTATCTTACTTTCCCATATAGGAACAGATCCACGCCGCACAGATAAGTTTTATTTTCATCTTCAGGATCTGATTAAAAATTTAAGAAAGAAAGGTTATGAATTTGTCCGGATTGACGAACTATTGAATTAGTATGTATCGTTTGTTACGGCCCTTGTTTATAATTGTTTTCTCCAGAAAAATTTCCCCCTCTTTTTTTACGAATATTGTCATCAAATTTATATCGTTTATAATTTGCATAATAGTGCCAATATAGCCTCTTTTGTATAGGACGGCTAACGAAGATTTAAAGTGCTCCGAAAGCAAGGTAGATCTTGTATTCGCAGTTGATGACATGTTTCTAATTGCCCGATCATTTTTTTCTTAGGCTGAATTATAGAGTTCATCATGCATTGCTTTTATTTTGATTTGCAAATACTATTGCTCTTTTTTTTCTTCAAACCAGCAATAAATTATACAAAGAAATTGGCTGATTTCCTGCGAAAATGTGCTAACTAAAATGAAGCATATTTACTTTTAACGATCATATGCAAGTATTTTCTTGAACACGCCATTCGGATAAATGCTTTGTAGAGAGATTTCCTTAAAAGAAACAATTGTAACAGTTCCATTGACGATGTAAAAGGCAGCGTCGATATAAAGGATTATTTTTATTATTTAATCCATTTGGATACCATATCTAAAAGTTTTTTCTTTTCAAAAGGCTTTTCTATAAAATCGTTGGCACCGGCTTGTGGAGCAAATTGAGATAGGCCAGGACTTGCAGAAACTATAATTACAGGAATATCTTTAGTAGCTGGTTGATCTCTCAAAAACTTACAAACGTTTAGTCCATCATGACCGCTTAATTGGCGGTCGAGCAAAAAAAGATCAGGAATGGTATAATTATTCTCAAAAATTTTATTGGCCTCTCCCACCACTTCTACTTCATAGCCTTTTCTTTCGAATATCGTTTTATAGATATCCTGCATGTCCTCATCGTCGTCCGTTATAAGTATTCTTTTCTTCATGGTATATTTTTAATCATTGAAGTAACAAGAACCGCTAATGGAAAAACAAATAATATACCATGAAGATGAAAAGCTAAAAGCTGTTGCCATAAAGGAAAACAAAACGATGAACTTTTCTTTGAGGCACTTTCTACCCACATCCGGCCATGATTACTTTTAATGATTTCGTTAGAGATAAAGAGTCCTAACCGGAGACCAGGAAAGATGCTGGTAGATTCATCCGTAGGAGAGAAGAATCTTCGCAGCCTCCCTTATTTGTTCATAAAGAAACTATTGGGTTGCTTCTCAACCGGCGCAGGTATTGTGTTACTTTTGTATTAATCGTCCAATCGAATGTGGTATCATTTCCTCAATATTTTTTTCTTTGTATTTCATACCGGTTTTACTTTATTCAATATCGTGGGATGGGCTTTTAAAAGTACCCGAAGATGGCATTTGGTAACGCTTTTACTAACCGCTTTTTCATGGTTTGTTTTGGGTATCTGGTACGGATGGGGATACTGCTTTTGCACACAATGGCATTGGGATGTACGGCAGAAAATCGGTTATCAGGATCACTCAAACTCCTATATTCAGTTTCTGGTATTCAAATTAACTGGAATTAATTTTCCGCTTCAACTGGTAGAACATATAACGCTGATAATTTATCTTGTCAGTTTAGCCCTGAGCGTATGGTTGAACGTAAAAGATTTTCGTACAAAACGCAAGTCATGATTGGACTGGACTTTGATAGTTGGGAAACTGGTACAATTATTTTTAGGTGCTGTTAATATAAAAGCGTAGAATTCCTTCGTATCAGCGTTAGATTGTAATTGTTAAACTAGGTGCATTGGTGACCTGCCCAATGTCGTAACCGTTGTACACAATAAAATGCTTCTTCTAATTTTCAGTATCAATAATGAAGCGATTTCTGAATGTCGTTAAAATTTTCTTAGTTGTTGTGCTGATAAGTGGAAATCGTCTTTGTAATACTTTTCTATTCCAGCACTTTGGTTACCTCAAACCTTGACAGTTTTGAATTATGCACTACCGTATTCAATTGGAACTAAATATCGGGTCGTTCAAGGTTATTTAGGACTCTTTTCTCATATTCATGTTGCTACAACAGATTTTGAGATGCCGATAGGCACTCCGGTTTGTGCAGCCAAAAGCGGCACTATTCATAGTTATAAAGACGATAGCAATGAAGGAAGCCCATTCCCAGGCTTTGTAGATAAAGCAAATTTTATAATGATACAACACGACGATGGAAGTTTCGGCTGTTAATGGCACTGGCAAAAGAATGGAGCGCTTATTAAAAGACAGCATGTTACAAAAGGTGAGCAAATTGGGGTAAGTGGTGCGACGGGACAAGTATTAATACCACATCTTTACTTTTCAGTAAAGAAACAACTAAATTTTATAATGAATTCTTATGTAAGAACCTAATTCTTCACTACTTCCGGTTTCATCCTTTTGGCAAATGGCAAAACCTATGAATGACCAAAGGGCTAACTTCGTACAGCATTATGCGTATGGATGAATCCCCTTTTTGTAGCGCGTGAGTCTGATGAAGTGTAAACCGTGTGGTAGAATCTTTAAGAGAATGCGACAGCCTGTTTCTTTTTTGTCTTATCTTCAATGCATAAAATATTTTATGCTCTTGTTGGTATGTAAATACAATAAAGAATGGCGTCACATCTATCTGATCACCCTTTTAACCTATTGTTATGAACAGGATTATTTCGGATCAAACATTTCCTGCAAAAAATCGTAATTACCTTCAGCAAGGGTTTTCGACATTATTTGCTGTAAGTCTTTTTGTGGTCCTGGTAGTTTTTACAGGCACAGGCTGCATTGCGCAGCGGAAAACATTGCTGGCTCTTTCTAAAGGTGATCATACGTTAGCTATTGTGGATGCAACAACATTGAAGGTGTTGTTGCGCGTGCCTGTAGGGGTAGATCCTCATGAAGTGATTGCATCACCAGATGGGAAAACGGCTTACGTGTCTATTTACGGTGGCGGTAGTTTTCATGAGATCAATATAATTGATCTTGTCGCACAAAAGCCACTACTCACCGTTGATACAAGACCATTGTTTGGGCCACATGGTTTGGCGTTTGCAGATGGCAAGGTGTGGTTCAGCGCTGAAGGCTCAAAGGCTGTCGGACGCTACGACCCCGCAACCAACAAAGTGGATTGGTGCATGGGTACCGGGCAGGACCGAAGTCACATGGTGTACGTTACGGCAGATGCAAAGAAAATTTATACTACCAATGTAAACGCAGGAACGGTAAGCATACTGGCCTCCCCGGACAAACCATCAAATGACAAGTCTGCAAGGCATAGAGAATGGATGCAAACCGTGGTGCCTGTTTCAAAAGGTTGTGAGGGTTTTGATGTTTCTCCTGATGGCCGCTGGTTATGGACTGCGTCTGCAGGAGATGGAAGCATTGCCATTATTGACCTCAGCACCAATAAGGTGTCTTCTATTATTGATGCAAAAGTGTTGGGAGCAAACCGTCTCGTCTTTACACCGGATGGAAAACGAGTGCTGGTTTCGAGTCTTCGGGAAGGTTATCTCTATGTCATCGATGTTGCATCGCATAAAGAAGTTAAGAGGATAAAGATAGGGAAGGGAGGGGCTGGTATACTGGTAGATCCGGATGGATCAAGGGCTTTCGTAGGTTGCTCTCCTGACAATTATGTGGCAGTAGTTGATCTTAACAAAATGGAAATGGTTGGACAAATTGATGTGGGCGGTAACCCGGATGGCCTTGCCTGGGCTGTCATACCTTAAAGACTTGAATTTTTCAAAAGATACGTTGCGTAAAATATTCTTATTCAAATTGTATTTTTTTCTTGTGGAAAATATAACACGATTTATATTCCTGCATCAATCTTATTTTTCATGCGAATATTAAGAAAACATTGGTTCGACATAGGTGGGGTTTTTGCTCTTTTCATTCTAATTGCTCTCTCAATTAATTGGCGTTCTGCATCACCCTATGCACTTATTATGTGGCTAAGCCTGGCATCACTGTTTCTCCACCAGGTAGAAGAATACCGTTGGCCCGGCACTTTTCCGGGTATGATTAATACGGTATTGTTTAAAAGTAATTTTCCTGACCACTATCCTCTTAATTCCAATACTGCATTAGTTATTAATGTAGGGATCGGTTGGCTTTTCTATCTTCTCGCCGCTATTACCGGCACAAACGCTGTTTGGCTGGGATTGGCTACCATATTGGTTTCGGCAGGTAACGTAATTGCACATACGATCTTGTTCAATCGCAAAGGACGCACCTTATATAATGCAGGGATGCTTACTGCCTGTATATTTTTTGCCCCGTGTATTTATTATTTTTTTTACGTGGTGTATCATGATCATTTGATCACTGTTATAGATTATCTTATCGGTCTTCCACTAGGTGTTGTCCTGAATGTCGTGGGAGTTTTAAAAATGATTGACTGGCTGAAGGTTAAAGATTCACCTTATTTGTTTGAGCCAAGGAACTTATTGTCCGGGAAAGAACAATCGGAATAAAGCACGAAATGTTGTCAAGGATTCATTAATCAGATGTTGTAGTCCCTTAAAAATAAGATTCAGTAATTGATTGGCAAAATTTTTTGTGTGTCATAAAAATAAAAACCATGTCCAAATCAACCTGGAAAGCACATACTGAACACGGAAAATTAGATTCACTAGATAAAAAAAAATTGCCTGGCAGCACATATGCATTTCCTCAACAACGTAAAGAGCCTATTACAGATGCATCGCATGTACAAAATGCCCTTGCCCGTTTTGATCAGGTGAAAGGGGTATCAGATGAAGACCGTGACCTCGCATTTACGAATATTAAAAAGGCAGCGAAACATTATAGAGTAGATCTAAAAGAGAATAGTTGGCACGACCTCGGTAAAAAGCCTCATACTAAAAATCCGACTAAATAAGATCCAAAATTATCGTCAAACAGCAGTATGCGGCCTAAAAGTATTGGTTTTTACCGTAGCATTCAGCTCATGAAGAATAGTGTATAAGCCAAAGTTGGTTCGATTTATATATATAAAATGCTTTACCCCCCGTGGTTGCTTGAATTCAGGCATGTGGGTAAGTTTTTCTCCATAAGCATATAAATCATCAAAAAATGCAGTATCACTGAAATTAAATGTATC
>JBDTJI010000278.1:0-6894 GCA_039935935.1 Ginsengibacter sp.
ACCACTGTAAGTAATGTAACGCTTACGTTGGGAGGTGTTCTTTCTTCATATCTTATTAATTTCAATGGCAGAAACTTATCTGACCAATATTCTTTGTTGAACTGGAAAGATGGCGAGTTAAGCAACAATGCACATTTTGAAATTGAGCGTAGTACTCTTATGACGGATTTTAAAACAATAGGATCAGTCTCAGCTACTGCTGAACTCCAGGTTGAAAGTGAGTATTCATTTAAGGATATGTATCCGGAAAATGGGACTAATTTTTACCGGATAAAACTGATTTCAGATGATGGAAGTAACCACTATTCATCAGTGGTGAAAGTAAATTTTAATTTGAAGAAGACAGAAATATATCCTAATCCTGCACATAAACAAATTTTTATTCGTAACAATAAAAATTTCACTAAAGGCAAAAATATAAAAATTGAATTATCAGATTTTGAAGGCAAAGTTTTATACAGACAGAATGCTGCCACCACAGGAATAGATATCACTAAAATAGATATTCCACCTGCGATAAGCAATGGGATGTATTTGATGATCATTACCAATTCAAAGGGAGAGCAACAAGGTGAAAAAATTTATATAACAAGATAACAGAAAGTGAGGTTATTTATTTATCTCTGTTGTTTACCAGCATCCATTTGGCTGTTTCATAAATAGCTGTCGTAAGTTGCGACAGTTTACTTTTTATGGAGTCTTGTTGGGTACTATCTGTTAAAGGGTCATTAAAAGCCATAGGCATTAAATATTCTTTATTAATCTGTAGGTTTTTTACAAAATAATTATCGTTGGTAACAATGCCAATATTTCCTTCATCGTGATGAATGATAAAGGCAGCGTCCATCTTACTCTTTGAATTCAACAAATCTCTGCCCAGCGTAGTATTGGAATAAGGCTGGTGTACCATGCCTGCAATAGTGGGAAGCACATCAATTTGAGAAACCACTTCATTCCTGGTTTGGGGTGTAAGTAATTCAGGAGCATAAAATAAAAGAGGAACATGCTCACCACTGAGGCTTCCTCTGCTCCATACTTTAGGATAAATAGCGGATGCCTCACCTTCAACACCATGATCTCCGATAAAAACAAAAATGGTATTATTAAACCAATTTTGTTTTTTGGCATTTTCAATCAGCGTCTTATAACAATAATCTGTGTAGCAAAAAGATTGAAATTCTTTAAGTGATTCGAATCCGTATTTCTGGAGCGTGTCTTCGTCCACCACACGTCTTTCGAAATCAGAATCTTCAACAGGAATACTGTAAGGACGATGGTTATCCGCCGTCTGGACAATTGCAAAGAATGGTTTTTTTTGTTGAGAAAATATATTTTCGGCTTCTAAAAAAAGATTTTTGTCACTGATTCCCCATACATTCAGAGTTTTCGATTTAAAGGAACCTTCCTGGTAAATTTGTACTCCGTCAATGTTTTTAATCAGACCTTCAAAATTATTAAAATCACTACTACCGCCTAAAAAATAAAATTTATTGTAATCTTCGAACGAGTTAATAATGGTGTGTTGATTGATAGCTTCAGGATTGCGGGTTGAGAATTTTGAAAGCTGAACATCAGGTATTCCTGTAATAATTGCAAAGACACCCCGGGCAGTGCCGAAAGTAGGACTGAAGCACCTGTTAAAGAAAATACCACTGTCGCAGAGTTGCTTAAAATAGGGGGTGGTATTCAATGGATTTCCACTCATGCTGCTCTTATACATACTGAAGCTTTCACAGATTACGAGAACTACGTTTGGCCTGCTTTCCAACGATCTACTATTTGGCTCTATGTCTCTTTTATATTCTTCGTCAGCAATATTTTTTAGATCCATTTGGAGAAAATCAGCAATTAAGGGGAAATAACGTTTTGTTTTTTTATCATCGAATGATGGTTTTCTAAATTGTAATGTGGTGAAGAAATTTTGTAAAGGATTTAATGCCACATACGATTTAAAATTGTCGTTCAGCTCAAATGCGTCTTTCCATTTTAAGGGATGAATTGAGAATATGCCATACAAACACCATAATAAAAAAATAATGGTACCTGCATGCCATCTCTTTTTAAAAATCATATTTTCCTTTAAGTTTCTTTTTGTAGTTCGTACATGAGTACTTTTAAAAAGTTTTGACATTAAAAGAACAGCCACAACTAAAGCTAATAAAAGCCATACCATCGGATAGCTTTGCCAGAGCATCCTAAAAGAAATGGCAGGATCTTCAGCGAAATTCAAAGCGCTGGCATTTATGCGGGTATGATTATAGCTGAAATTACCAAAGTCTGCGCTGAAAAATAAGAGTACTATGAGAGTGGTAATGGCAAGATAATAAGACCAAATCTTTTTATTTCTCTCTGAGTAAAAAGGAGAAAATCTGGCATAAACAGACAATATAGCAATTGGCAAAAGAATAATTGCGATCCATTTCAAATCGTACTTGAATCCCATCAGAAATGATGGAAGTAATGAGGTAACCTCAATATCGTCAGGAATAAATAGAACTACGGTGGCGATTCTTAGTAACGTGAATATTATTAAATAGATAAACCATAATGTGAACAACCATTGCACGGTTACCGGTATTGTCTTTGGGGTTTTTGTTCTGAAGATCATGCTAAACGAAGAATAAAATAATTACTATTTATTTCCATTTGATTTTTTATTATTAAGCAGCATATATCTTGCTGTTTCATAATAGGCCTGTGACAGGCTATCCAACGCTTTTTTATCTGAAAGTGTTGAAGAATCATTTGGCAGGGGCAGGTCATCTTTGGATGACCGAAAATCAACTTTGCCTGTTAAGAGATTATGAACATAGGAATATTCGTCAGTTACAAAGCCAATTTGTTTGATTACAGGGTCAAATAGAAATGCAGCATTTTTGAAGCGCACGTTATTATTGAGCGTGTCAAACAGGTCTTTACCGAGAGTACTATTGAGATAGGAAATGCCCGCAAGTGACGATACCGATGGCAGCAGATCGAGCTGTGAACAGGTATGGCTAATGCGTTGTGCTTTTAGCAACGCAGGAGCATAAAAAAGCAGAGGCACATGTTGGGTGGTCAATCCATCGGCTTCCCATGCTTTGGGAAACATGGCTCCTGGGTTGCCGCGTATGCCATGATCACCTACAAATACAAAAATGGTATTATTAAAATAAGATTCCTTCCTGGCTGCTTCGATGAATTTTTGAAAACTGAAATCAGTATATCTGAACGCATTCAACTCTTCATTACTTGCAAAACCGTATTGAATTAGCGTGTCAACCGGATACTTTTTCAATTCAAATTCATTCCGGTCTTCATCAGGTATGGTGTAGGGACGGTGGTTATCTGCAGTTTGTATCACTGCAAAAAAAGACTTGGTTTGTTGTTTTAAAATATGATTGGCTTCCAAAAATAATCTTTTATCACTGATGCCCCAAACATCTACCGATTTGGCTTTGAAGTCTTCTTGTTCATAAATACGCAGTCCATCGATGTTGTTGGTAAATAAGCCCCTGATATTAGCCCAGCTTGAGCTTCCGCCAATGAAATAAAATTTGTCATAGCCCTTGTAATCGTTAAATACAGAATGCTGATTTACATAGGCCGGATTTCGACTGGAGGTATTTGGGTATTCTACATCAGGTATTCCCGTAATTACGGCCCATACGCCTCGCGCGGTTCCGTAAGCCGGAGTAAAGCAGCGATCAAAGAAAATTCCTTGTCGGCACATTTCATTAAAATAGGGAGTAGTGTTTAAAGGGTTCCCCCACATGCTGCTTTTGTATGCCGAAAAACTTTCACAGATCACTACTACCACATTCTTCGGTTTGGCTGTTGGAATTGCCTCATCATACCTTTTGTAATTTAAGTGAATAGAGTCTGGGTCAGTAATATGAAGATACTGAACCATTAACGGATAGTAAGCTTTTACTTTATCGAGGTCGTATTTTGAATCTTTGAATTTTAAGGTGCTCAAAAAACTTTGTACCGGATTTAGTGAAAGATTTGCTTTGAAATTATCATTAAATGAAAAAGCATCACTCCAGCGAAGTGGGTATTGGTTGAGGCGGCCAAAAATTCCTAAACCCAATAATAGTGCAAAAACAAAACTGATCAAAAATTTCAGGATCACATGGTCTCTGAAAGCAGTCTGTTGTACTTTTTTAAACCACCGATTGACCAACCAGTATAAAATAACCGTGCAAATAATAATAAGAATTATCAATGTGATTACAGGATAAGTCTGCCACACCATGTTCATAGATATCCGTGCATCAGCCGCATAGTTAATAATACCAGCATTCAGGCGCTCATGAAGATAGTCGAAATGCTGAAAGTCAACAATATACATCAGCACAAGCAAAAGGCTAATGATGAAGAAATATATTTTAAAGATGACTCTTGATAAGGCATTTTCAAAAGGGTTGCAGTTTTGAGTTTTGAACAACCAGGTTAAAATAAGGATAAATAATATACCGATAAAAAACAATGTAGATATAGAAGCATGACCCTTTTTCATAAAAAGAATAAGCAATGTCATTATTGCAATTGTAAAAAACATTTCTATAAGGCTTACTTTTGTAATCTTACCACGTCCGTCGTATTTTAAATGCAGATTGCCAACTATAAAAGGAAAAAGAACGATGCCACATACAATCCGCAGATCGAAGTGGAGTCCCAATAAAAAAGCATCCAGTGAATTAGAAAACGAATATTGCAGGGGTGCAAAGTGAAAAAAAAATGCAAACCGCATAATGGTCATAAAAGTCAGAAATGCGATTCCTGTTAAAAACATCCATTTTACCAGGCGTGGAAAATTGGATTTTTTTTTCATCAAAAACATTTGCGTATATTATAATATCCTTTCGGGAAGGAAATGACGAGATCTAACGGCAAATGTAAATATTTACCTACGGTTTTTAATCAATGGTTATTTTTGCCGTAATGACTTTGATAGAATTACAGAATGCGACGTTTCTTCCGGATGCGATAAAACATTTTGATTATAATTTTTTTTCAAAAATAAATGGCCAATGGCACAATCCATACCTTGATACTTTTATGATTTTTATTCGCGAGCCTACCCTATGGGTTCCGCTTTACTTCTTTTTCGTACTTCTGATTACCATCAATTTTAAGGGAAAAGGATGGCTCTGGGTTTTATTTTTTCTTTTTAATGTAATGCTTAGCGATTATGTTAGCAGTACACTGATAAAAGGAAATTTATTTCGCCTGCGTCCATGTCGTGATCCATATATCAGCGATACTATCAGGCTTATAGTAAAATATTGCCCCGTGAGTTCCAGTTTTACATCTTCTCATGCCGCTAATCATTTTGCCGCAGCAATGTTTATATTTACAACGTTTAAAAAAACGATTAGTCCGAATTGGGCATTTTTATTTTTATGGGCATTCGCTATTTCTTATGCGCAGGTATATGTGGGAGTTCATTTTCCTTTTGATATATTTTGCGGTGCAATAGTGGGCGTGATTCTTGGTTATTTAACGGCAAAGATCTTCAACAGCAAAATAGGGCTGGAGAAATTGAACTGAAAATACACTTATGATTGATGTGATTATTTTATTTTTCCTTATCCTGCTCAATGCTTTCATAGTTATGTGTGAGATGGCACTGGTATCAGCAAAAAAAAGCAGGCTTGAAGCAGGCGCTTCAAAAAATGACAGACGCTCAAGGATTGCCTTGTACTTAAAAGAAAACCCTGATGTATTCTTGTCCACCACCCAAATTTACATAACATTGATTTCGATCCTGACGGGCGTATATTCCGGTGACAGGTTCGGCATTTATCTACAGCCCTGGTTTGAACGTATTGATTTTCTTAACCCTTATGCAGCTACGATTTCAACCGTGTTAATTGTAATGATGGTCACCTTTTTGTCAATACTTTTCGGCGAATTGGTTCCTAAGAGAATTGCAATTATGAACCCTGAAAAGATTGCAAAGTTGGTAGCTGCTCCTATCAAAACGCTTAGCACTATTTCTTATCCGCTTGTTTGGCTCTTGAGTAAATTAAGCGCGGTGTTCTTCAAATTATTTAAAATAAAGCCCAGTACAGACAGCCAGGTTACTGAAGAAGAAATAAAAGCGATGATCAATGAAGGAAGTGAAATGGGGGCTATTGAGGAAGAAGAAAAGGATATTATTCAGAGAGTTTTCCATTTGGGAGATAGAAATATTACTTCTCTTATGACCCATCGTACCGATATTGTCTGGTTTGAACTTAATGAAGAGCGATCTTCTGTAAAACAAAAAATTAAAGAATTTCAACATTCAGTATATCCGCTTTGCGACGGAAACATAGATGATATTGAAGGTATCGTGTATGTAAAAGATATGTACCTGAAGCCCGAAGCACCTTTAAAAGAGATCGTAAGAAAGGTGTTGTTCATCCCTGAAAATAATTCCGCTTACCAGGTGCTTGAAAAAATAAAAAATACTAAAATACATTACGCATTTATCGTAGATGAATATGGTAGCTTGCTGGGTATGATCACTGTGAAAGACCTTCTAAAAGCAATAGTAGGGGAGATGCCTGAGGAAGAAGATGATGAATATGTTATTACTGAGCGGGAGGATGGAACTTATTTAATAGATGGCCAGATCCAGTTTTATGATTTCCTCACCAAGTTTGATAAAACAGTTTGGATCAATGAGGGCGAAAATGAATTTGATACGCTTGCCGGATTTATTTTGCACGAATTAAAGCGTATTCCTGGCACTGGCGATAAATTTATTTGGCGCGGATTTGAATTTGAGATTGTAGATATGGATGGACAACGGATTGATAAAATATTAGTAAAAATTTCCAGTGAGATCAAGGATGAAATGGAAAATTGATTGTCAATGTAATTTGGATAGAAGCTAGTTGATGATGAAGTTTTTATTATTTA
>JBDTJI010000279.1:0-5002 GCA_039935935.1 Ginsengibacter sp.
CCTATCTTGAATAGTGGAATAATATAATCGCGTTGGCTGCAAAAGTAAGGAAGCATGTTGACAAATTGTTAACATTCTTGAAATTTTTTTTTCCTTATCCGTAGCCGGTTTCAGGAAATTTTCGTTATCGATGTGTCATTGTAAAAATAGTTTTAAATAAATAAAAAGATTATTTTATCCTCTATATTTTTATTGAAGTTTGCCATTCTTTTATCCTAAAAATGCATCTTTGATATGTTTAAAGTTGTTGTAAAAAAAGTTGGGCGGTTCATACACACCACAGAGATTGAAAAGATAGGCACATTTTTAAACAGATAATTTTTAAAGCTAAAGAAATAATAAAAAGTGCATTTTAAAAAATAAAGTAAGTTTTGAATACAAAATATTTACATGAAAAACATAACCATTCTTGCCTCAGGAGCCGGAAGCAATACACAAAAAATAATTCATCATTTTAAAGGAAATACGAAAGCGAAAGTATCATTGATTGTTTGCAACAATGCTAATGCGGGAGTCCTTGATATCGCTGCCAGGGAAAATATTCCTACTTTGTTAATTGAAAAAGAAAAATTCCGGGTAACGGGATATGTTGAGGAGATAAGAAAGCAATCAGCTGGCTTAATAATTTTAGCTGGCTTTCTTTGGAAGATACCTGCGGTATTGATTGATGCTTTTCCACACAGAATTATCAATATTCATCCTGCTTTGCTACCCGCTTATGGAGGAAAAGGAATGTATGGGAAGGCGGTACATAACGCAGTAATTGCTGCTAATGAAAAAAAGAGTGGGATTACCATACATTATGTGGATGCAAAATATGATCATGGGAAAATTATTTTCCAGGCCACCTGCAACATTGATGATAAGGAAACCGTTGAAAGTCTTTCTCAAAAAATACATTTGTTGGAGCATGCACATTATCCCAAAATAATCGAAAAGATTTTAGAGCAAAAAGAATTTATAAAATAGTATTGGCTTGAGCAATCTTTGCCTTAAAAGAAAAAGTGGTTTTGACTTTTTTGCTGAATTACAAAGCAGCGTTAAAAAAAGAATGTCGTGTAGATTTGGTAAGATCATTAGCGTAATATCGCATCCTTAATATCGTGAATAAATATCTGATACTAAAACTTTGTGGCTTGTTGTTTATATTACAAGCGTTGGCGCATGATAGCGCTTTTGGACAAATAATTCTATCAGGAACGGTTTATGATTCTTCAAAATTATATGTTATACCGGGTGTAGGTGTTTATAGTACATCAGGTTCACAAGGTGTTACCGATTCAATAGGCGGATATCATTTGCTGGTAAATGCAACAGATTCGATCTATTTTTTTTATAATGGTAAACCAACCTTGAAGTTTCCCGTAAAAACTATTACAAACTATACAGCCTTTGATATTTCGTTGCGTGTGAAAGTAAAAGAAAAGTACAAATTATTAAGTCCTGTTACTGTCTTTTCCAATTCTTACCAGATAGACTCGCTGGAAAATCGAGAAGCCTATTCAAAGCTATTTGGTGCAGAAAAGCCAACGCTTCGTTCTACCTATGATCCGGGTGGTGCCGCTGGCCTCGATTTGGATGAACTTATCGGAATGTTCCGGTTCAGAAAAAATAAACAAAGCCTGGCTTTTAAGAATATGCTGATGCAGGAAGAGGAAGAAAGATACGTGGACTATCGGTTCTCCTCCGGCACTGTTTCGAGAGTAACAGGACTTAAAGGTGAAGCGCTTGAAAGATATAGAAGACTTTACAGGCCCTCCTATTATTTTGTAGTAAACAGTACACTCGCTCAATTCTATGAGTATGTCCTAAACACGTCCTATAAATTTAAAAGACAGGAAGGAATTAAATAAAAGCCTGTTCTCACAAATTGTGACAGAACTCTTTAGCAATTCAGCGCTACCAACATTGCACCGAAATATTTTGAACTGTAAGATAGGTCACTTTACTCTTTAATTTTCAGCAACAATTTGGTTAAAATGACTTACAACCTCTATATTTGCTTAAAACGTTTCTGATGGACAAAACTCAACCCGTTGGTAAATACTGGATCATATTTATCATATCAATGATCGTACAAATCATTTTTCTTATTTGGATACGTGAATATTTCTGGCTTGTACTTCCCTGGGTACTCACTTCTTTCAGCAAAGGAATGAGGCTTATTTAATTCTTCTTTCCCTTTATTTAGCAGCTAATACTTCTGCAAGCTTATTGTGCAGATCGGAACCCCTTAACTCCGTTGCAATTATTTTTCCCTGAGGATCAAGTAATATATTATAGGGTATAGCTTCCACATGATATAAAGTAGCGGCTTCACTATTCCAGAACTTGAGATCGCTTATTTGTTTCCAGGAAAGCCCATCATCTTTGATCGCTTTCAACCATGCTTTTTTATCCTGATCGAGTGAAACACCAAGTACCGTAAAATTCTTATCTTTAAACTGATTGTAAGTTGCAACAACATTAGGGTTTTCCTGCCTGCATGGCCCGCACCAACTTGCCCAAAAATCTACCAACACATATTTGCCACGAAGTGAGCTTAAACTAAAAGGTTTTCCATCCACATCGGGTAGAGTAAAATCGGGGGCTATTTGCCCAACAGAAACGGCACCGCTTTTCGATTTATTATTTTGTGCAACAGCATACTGGTCAAATTGCTTTACTACTTCAACAACTGAAGAATTTTTTGGGAACTTTTTAGTAAGACTTGCCAATAAGTTCTTAACCGTATCCATGTTTACATCCTGCGCATAACTCAATGCAAAAAGCGCATTCACAGGGTTTGCCGCAGTATCAATATACCTGATTAAAAAATTGTTGTACCATTCATTGGTGATATTGAAATTATTATCAGCAATAAATGCAAGAGAATCATTTTTTTGCTGTTGATAATCTTTTCTTGCCTGGTCTTCGCCGATGAGTTTCGTATGGATGGAATCAAGTGTCATTATTAAATTGGTAAGCGAGGAATTAGCCGGGGTACTAAATTTAGTTGTATTTAATACAGAATCATTTGCATTCGCGGAGAAATCAATCTCATCTTTGTCATTGATAAATATATACCCGGCATTTTTTTCAAACCGGATACGATACAAACCTTCTTCAGCCGCATTAGCTTTTACTTCAAATTTGCCATTTTTCAATTCCGAAGTGTCCAATACCTGCGGCGGATTCTGATTAAAAAATAATTGTTCCAGAAATACTTTTTGATCAGGCGCATTTTTCAAATCACCATTTACCGTAAACAATCCGTTTTGATGCTTAGACGTACAGGAAAATATAAAAAGTACGCTTAGGAATAAAAATATTTTTTTCATGATTGATATTGATTGATTGATTGATTATTTTATTGATTGAGTTTTTGATTGATTATTTTTATCACCGCCTGCATATCAGCTTTGCCTTCACTCTTCTTTTTTACTTCTCCCGCAAAGAGACCGGTTAAGTTTTTTTTACCTTTTTTAAATTCTGAAACTTTATCCGGCATAGAAGCAAGCACTTCATCGACCCACGCATTAAGGGTATCATCATCTTTTTCCTGTATCAGATTCAGTTCTTTTGCAATTTCAAACGGATCCCTTTGAGAAGATTGAACCAACACAGGAAAGATTTTAGATGAGGCGATGCCAAAACTCACTTTGCCTTCTTCTACCAAATTGATCAGCCTATCCATAGCCCTTGGAGTTATAGAAAGTTGGCTTATATTAATATTCTTTTCATTGAGATAAGTTTTTATTGGTCCTATAATCCAATTGGCAACAGCTTTGTAATTGGATGTTTCCTCAATAATGTTGTTGAAAAACATTCCCATTTCCCTGTCATCAGAAATTATTTTTGCTGCTTCTTTTGATAAGAAATACTGGTTTAACAATCTGTTTTCAAATTCAGCCGGCAATTCCGGAAGAGAAGATTTGATACGAAAAATTTCTTCTTCTGCAATTAAAAAAGGAGTCAGGTCTGGTTCGGGAAAATAGCGGTAATCGTTAGCCTCTTCTTTTGATCTTAATGAAAATGTGATCTCATTATCTGCATCAAAACTTCTCGTCTGCTGCATAATATCTTCCCCGTTTTCGATCAAACTTATTAACCGGCTAATTTCAAAATCAATTGCTTTTTTTACATTACGAATTGAATTCAGATTTTTCACTTCTACTTTAGTTCCCAGGGTTGTATCTCCTTTTAACCTGACAGAAATATTAGCATCACAACGCATACTTCCCTCTTCCATATTCCCATCACAAATGTGTAAGTGACGCACCATTTTTCTGATTTCGGTCACGTAAGCAAATGCTTCTTCTGACGAATGAAGATCAGGCTCAGAAACGATTTCAAGTAAAGGAACTCCTGCACGGTTTAAATCTATGCAGGTATATCGTTCATCCGCATCATGTATACTTTTACCCGCATCTTCCTCAAGATGTATCCTGTTTAATAAAATATTTCTTTCAGCACTATTTATACGAATGGGGACGGTGCCGTTTTTACAAATGGGTGTGGTATGTTGCGTTACCTGGTAGCCCTTCGGGAGATCAGGATAAAAATAATTTTTTCTGGCAAAATAATTATTACGGATAATATCGCAATTAAACGCCAGGCCAAGCTTAATGGCAAGTTCTACAGCCCGTTCATTCATCATGGGTAATGTGCCGGGATGCGCGAGAGAAATAGCGCTGACATTGGTGTTGGGCTGATTCCCAAATTGAGCGCTGTCACCACAAAACAATTTACTATTGGTAAGCAACTGAGCGTGTACTTCAAGGCCAATAACTGCTTCATATTTATCGGGATCAGGCATGGCAGCGAAGATATGAAAAGACATTCCCTTTTTTATGGAATAAAAACTTAAATTCTCTAATCATTGTTCCGTTCCTGATAAGATAGAGCACATCTTTGCTTGCCATCGCCAATTACTATACTCATTTGACAGATGAAAGATTATTCCTATTGCGACAGGACTTGCGAAGAATCAAGAAACACAAAAAAAATATGATCAACACTC